>QIGB01000007.1 GCA_003228815.1 Chlamydiota bacterium
CCCCTATGGAAATGTGATTGAAAAACCGATTGCCAGGTTCCATCGTGCATCCCATTTTTCATAGAGGAAATGGGGGTGGTGAACATCTACAAGAAATCCTCAAAAATGAATCCGTTTGGAAACCATTCACCGATCATGGAATCATTCACCCTGTCGGCAGTTATGCCCTTGGGTTATTAGTGTACGGGGATTTGGATGTCTATTACGAACCAACAAATCCCAAAAATCTCATCGAGATTGTTGCAAATGGACTTCATACTGCCACGCACGAAAATGCAATGAAATCCAAACTCACTCCTCAAAACAGAGAATTGATCTTAAAAGTAAAACATCATGTGATGGGATCGATGGGAAAAACACCGAGTTTTTGCAGCTTCAATATCTACAAAGCAATTCTAGAAGAGGGCTTGGAAGACCTGAATGAAATTAAAGATTATCTCAGAAGCCAGGGAATCCAATTATTCTAATGGGTATTAATTCAACTTGTCCTCTATCGATTTTTGGAGCGTTAACGAACGAAGAAGCTGCAAGATTTGTGAGGAAGGGAAGGCGTCCGTACACCTTTCCGACGATCAAAGTGCTGCAGATTCTTCGTGCAGGTAGCTCCAGAGAGGGATAGGGGGCAAGTTGAATTATTAGGTCTTCTTGAATTCGACGTTGTTGCTAAACTCACTAAATGGACTACGATCAAAGGTATCAAAGCAAATGGTTTTAGGGTTAGCGTCGACCACTTCCATCAAAAGAAGAAGATCCGATAAAGCAATTTCTGAGTGGCCCAAATCGACAACACTACTGAATATGGAATCCAATATCCCTGGTGCACTCTTCTCTTCTATCCGCATAAGTGCTGCATGGCAGTGATCATTTAGTGTCTCTTGTTTTTTCTTGGCTTCACTGATGATGTTCGTAATCAATCGACTTATGGGTTCTTTTCCATCGCGTACAAAGCGAATCTTGTTCTGTGTTGTGAATCCAGCATTCCAAAATATTTGTGCGAATTTGATCCGATCAGTACTAAGCTGCTCTATTTTTTCCTCACGGAGTATGTGTTCAAGAATAGCATTAATATGTTTTCTCATCTCTATATCAGGAAACTTCATCCGACAAACATAAAGGGAAGAAAGTTTATTTCTGATAATGATCTCATTCCTGGTTTCTACCCCATTTACAAGTATCCGATATTGATAAACCATTCCTGGGTCTTCGATTTTGCTCCTCTGATATGTAATCTCCGGGCTTTTTTTGCTCTTCTCCAAGTCAATGTCTGAAAAAGCCAAGTCAAAATCTGGCACATGGACTGAAGCTTTATCTGGTACATGGACTGAAGCTTTCGGTTTGCTTGGGGGAAAACAGAAAAAGATCGCCCGGAAAAAGTCGGCTATTTTTCTCTTGATGGTTAAAAGGATATTCCAAAAAGTGGAGCTGCATCCCCCGCATCGTATCGAATCTGTAGAGTTCCACCCTTTCTTTGGAACTGTGAAAACAGGAGGAGGGTGTGAGGAATGAGAAACTTGTGAGCTATTTTCAATACGCATACATTATCCTTTAGAAAACAAGATCTGAGAAAGAGAACAAGCGTCTTTTCTTTGGACTTCCCTTTTGATCTCTTTGAGCAGATGAAAAAAAGCATTTAGAGAAAACGAAAGGGGATCAGCGGTAATGTCGTCTAAATTTGTTGAGGTAGATGTTTTCTTTAATTTGTGAATCGCGTCTCTTTCCGAACTGTCTTCTGGGAATTCACTTACTAAAGCCTCTAGATCGATGGAATCATTTAGAACGCTCCTCAGAACGCGTAATTGATCTTTTGCTTTTACCACCTCAAAGGAATAGCCGATAATTTCTCCATCATCTTTCGTTTCCTTTGTTAGGGTGCTATTGAGAATCTCTAAGACAAATCCTTTTATAATTTTATTGAGAGCATGCTGAAAATCGTCCGATAGATCGTTTTCATCTCTTTTTTGAAAGGCTTCTCTCAGCACGTCTAAGACAAACTGATTAAATGGAGCTTTGCTTTGCGGAGAAAAGGTAAGATGACTTTTGGTTGAAAGCTCTGCCTTCCAAAGGAGCCAAGCATAATAGAAATTTGTTGTTGAGATCGCATCGATCGATTCTTTTGTCATCATATGAGCAATCATTTCTGGAAGAGAGTCGATCTCATCTTTCTCCGGTATGGAAATTTCTTCAAGGCGTGTGATACGAGGGCCTAGGTACACTTCTGTTTCATTCTCATTGTTCCGGTAGTGGATTTTTCCATCTGTCTCCACTTTGAAATACGGATCTGTTTCTTTGCTTGCTTCTGTTTCGTAAAACCACGACATAATCCAGGAGAAAAACTGGGTTGCTTTTTCCCATACCCAGGAAAAGATATTTGTTGTTTTCGATGATGCTCGAATGCCCAGAATCTTTGATTCATAGTCGGAAGGCAAAGAGAATGCTTTTGGATTCGGAGTGGCAGAAAAAAACGGCCTTTCCGGTGAAGAAATGTTAGAGACTTTCATGGTACCACCATAATTTTGTGGGACATTTTATTTTTTTCTTCAATTAAATGCTAGTCGGTTCAGGACAAAAAATTTTCAGTTCTGTACACTCAAAATTCTATGACGGAATTTCTCACTAAGGAGGGCCAGAAATATAAAGATTTTGCCCTTGTCAATTACCTTCCCATCAAAGAAATACAAGCAACCCTTCGAGAATTGATTCATCTTCCCTCAGGGGCAAATGTAATGCATCTCGAAAACGAGGATCCGGAAAATCTATTTTGCCTCTCTTTTCAAACGTTGCCAGACAGCTCTAACGGGGTTGCTCATATTCTCGAGCATACGGTTCTGTGTGGATCGCGAAAGTATCCTGTGAAAGATCCTTTTTTTGCTATGTCTCGAAGGAGTCTCAATACGTTTATGAATGCCCTGACCGGTAGTGATTTCACATGCTATCCGGCAGCAACGCAAATTGAGAAAGACTTCTACAATCTGCTCGAGGTCTATCTTGACGCGGTCTTTCATCCCAAACTTCATGAGCTCAGCTTTTTGCAGGAAGGACACCGGCTTGAATTTTCTGAGCCAGACAACTCCGAAAGTCCTTTAGAATTCAAAGGGATCGTCTACAACGAGATGAAAGGGGCAATGTCTTCGGTCGATTCACGCGTTTGGCATGACCTGATGGAATGTCTTGTTCCCGATCTGACTTATGCACATAACTCGGGAGGTGACCCTAAAGAAATTCCCAATCTCTCCTATAAGGAGCTCATTGCCTTCCATGAGACCTATTATCATCCGAGCCGTTGTCTTTTCTTCTTCTACGGAAACTTTCCCCTCAAAAAGCATTTGGATTTCATTACAGAGCATGCTTTGCAAGGAGTGCCAAAACTCCCTCCCCTTGATGGCATCGGACATCAAAATCGGTTCAAAAAACCGGTGAAAAAATCCCTTTCTTATCCAGTTGCCGAAAAAGAAAAATTAGATGAGAAACACATTCATTCTTTTGCATGGCTGACAACTCCCCTGATCAATCTAGAAGAAGCTTTAGCACTGATTATCCTCGATTCTGTCTTGATGGATACGGATGCCTCTATTCTCAGAAAGGCTCTTCTCGATGAAAAAATCTGCATTCATGTCGGGAGTTACTTGGACATCGAAATGACTGAGGTCCCCTTTGCCTTTATTTTTAGAGGCTGCAGGGAAAATGCGGAGAATGTCGAAAAAATTCTCTTTAAACACTTGGAAAGGATCTCGAAAGAGGGGATCCCTTATGAGCTTGTCGAAGCGACCCTCCATCAACTCGAATTTTCCCGGACTGAAATTGGAGGGGATCATTCCCCTTTTGGGTTGACGCTTTTTATGCGCTCTGCCCTTGCCAAACAACATGGATGCAATCCCGAGCATTCTCTCACACTGCATGCCCTTTTTAAAGAGATTCTCGATAAAGCCGAGGATCCTTTCTTTTTCTCTCCTTTGATCGAAAAGTACATGCTCCACAACCCTCATTTCGTCCGCCTCTCTTTTGCTCCCGACCCGAAACTCACAGAGAAAGAAGGCGAGGAAGAGAAGCATCGACTCCAAGTGATCAAAGAGAAACTGACGGAAAAACAGACCGCTGCGATTTTGGATACGGCGAAAAAGCTGACAACCTTCCAAGAAGAAGGAGAGGCTCAAAAGATCGAGTGTCTTCCTAGGGTCACGTTGTCCGACGTTCCCGAAGAAGCTAGAGCCTTTCCTCTTCGGACAGAACAACGCAGAAAAATGGAGATTTTTCACCACGATGTTTTCACGAACCACATCCTCTATTCCGATCTCGTTTTTGATCTTCCCAATTTAAGCCACCAAGAATTGTCTGATTTACAGCTCTTCATCACGTTTTGGCCTGAGTTGGGATCTGGGAAGCGCTCTTATCGTGAAAGACTTGAAGCGCTCTACGCCCATACGGGTGGAATTGGTGCCCATGTCTCGCTGCACATTCAGGCCAGCGATCCGATCCATTCAAAACCGTCTCTGCAGCTACATGGAAAAACCTTAAGGCGCAATTCGGAATTATTTTTTTCTCTTTTGCAAGAGATGATATTGGCCCCCCGCTTTGATGAGAAAGAGCGGATCAAAGAGCTGTTATTGAAGTTGCATGCTGCCTTGCAAAATCGACTGAGTCAAAATGCAATGCGCTATGCCACACAAATTGCCCTTGCTCCTTACTCTGAAGCAAACTATATCAACGAGATCTGGTATGGCATTAGCTATTACAATTATATCCAAAAACTCGTCAAAAATATCGATCAGGAGTTCCCTGCCCTTCTGGATCGTTTGGAAGCTTTAAAAAACAAACTCCTTTGCATCGGCTCTCCCCATCTCGTTCTCTCTTGCGATCAAGATTTGTATGATGAGCTCGATAAAAGAGACTTTTATGGCCTGCCTAGCCTTTTGACAAAACCATTTATCCGCTGGAAAGGAGAATATCCTCCTCCTGCGCCGTGCAATCAAGCTCGCGTGATTCCCTCTCCCGTCGCCTTTACGACTCAAGGCTTTAAAATCGTCCGCTATACCCACAAAGATGCTCCGGCTTTGCAAGTTTCTACAGCCCTTCTCGACAACAAAATTTTGCACCACAGGATCCGCGAACAAGGGGGAGCCTATGGTGCTGGAGCGTCCTATAATGCTCTCTGGGGTAATTTTTATTTCTATAGCTATCGCGATCCCCATATTGCCCACACCTTGCACTGTTTTCGAGACTCTGTTCATGAAATTTCTGATGGGAACTTTGACCTAAGAGATCTTGAAGAGGCAAAACTCGGCATTGTCCAACACCTCGATTCGCCCATCTCTCCCGGAAGCCATGCTATTGCGGGCTATGTTTGGCAACGGGATGGGGTGACCCGCCAGTTGCAACAGAATTTTCGAGATCGACTCCTCGACCTCACTCCCTCAGATATCCAATCAGCCCTCGAGAAACATCTTCTTGGACAGATCAACGAAGGAACGATCGTCACTTTTGCAGGAAAAGACCTTCTTGATAAGGAACTGCCCCTCATCGAGGACAAAAAACTGAAAATTCTTCCAATCTCTTGAGTCGGACTTGAGGTTTTCCCTTTTTTCTTATAGGATTGAGATCTGAACCCAAATAAATGGATAGATCTATGCGACGACTGGTTTTGCTTTTCACTTGTGTCTTTTCAATGAATTTTATCTTTGCTGCGAATGAATGCGCCTGCACCCCACAGCAAATCTCAAAGGTTTTTACAAAAGTTGCCAAACAAGCAACTCCCGCTGTCGTCTATATTAAAGCCGATGGAGTGGGAGATGATGATGCCAATGAATCCTTAAGTGAACCTGGACCAAATGATCCCTTTGGAGATGAATTTTTTAACCGTTTTTTTGGCATGCCCTATCGCAAAGCCCCGCAACAAGTCATTTCTCAAGGTTCGGGTTTCTTTGTTAGTAAAAAGGGGTATATCCTCACCAATGCCCACGTTGTGAAAGGGGCAAAAAAACTTACAGTGGTCCTGAATGATGGACGAGAAATGACCGCCGAAACCGTCGGTTTGGATACGAGCACCGATGTCGCAGTCATCAAAGTGGAAGGAAATAATTTTGATTTTATTCCTCTTGGCGATTCGGAAAAAATGGAAATCGGCGAATGGGTCATCGCTATTGGAAGTCCTTTTCAGCTGCAAGCTTCGGTGACTGTCGGGGTGATCAGCGCAAAAGGAAGACAAAACCTGCGCATCACCGACTTTGAAGATTTTCTCCAAACCGATGCTGCCATCAACCCTGGAAATTCGGGAGGTCCCCTTCTCAACCTCGAAGGAAAGGTGATTGGGATCAATACTGCCATTGTCTCCAAGAGCGGTGGTTATGCTGGGATCGGCTTTGCCATTCCCAGTGACATGGTGCGGCACATCATGAACCAAATCATTGATAATGGAACGGTCACCCGAGGTTTCCTCGGAGTTGCCCTGCAACCTCTCGATCAAGACATGGCTGACGCTTTTGGCTTAGAACGTCCTGAAGGAGCTCTCGTTGCAGAAGTGGTCAAAGGTTCTCCAGCCGACAAAGCAGGACTCAAACAAGGAGACATTATCCTCCAATACGACAATACTCCTGTGAAAACGATTGGTTCTTTCCGCAACGAGATCTCGATGATCAAACCAGGATCCACCATCAAACTGAAGGTCAATCGCAATGGAAAAATCCTTAACATCCCTGTCACCTTAGGAACTCATTCCGATGAGATTGGCGGTAGTGGCTTCATCCAAAAACTGGGAATGGAAGTCGAGCCCCTCACTCCGGAGATGGCCAAGAAATTGGGTTATGCACAAGTAGAAGAAGGTGTGGTGATCACCAAGATCAAACCAGGATCGCCTGCTGCAATGGCTGGTATGCGCCCTGGCTTTTTGATCCTTGCCATCAACCACAAAAAAGTCACTAATCTGGAAGAATTTAATAAAGCCCTTGAAGAGACCAAGAAAAATCGGATATTGATTTTGGCCAAACAAGGAAATATAACCCGTTTTTACTCCCTGAAAGTACAATGAGCCTTGTAAGCGTTTCCGCCTCCCCCCCTCCTCAAAAGCCGCCGGCTTATACAGGAGACCTGCCGCCGCAAAAACCGCAGGTCACTGCCTATTCATCCACACTTTCCTCTCCCCATGCCCCGACATGGGTGAAATCCGTTACTGATTTTTTCCAATGGATCTGGAGTCGAATCACTTCTTTTTTTTCCGGGTTTCTTCCACAGAAAAAAACGACACCCGAGGAGGCGCCTACCTCTTCTGAAACTCCTCAGCCACCCAAACTCTTAAGCAATGAGCAAACTGAAGAGAGTGAAATAGCTGCTCCTGAAGTTCAAAACGCTCAAATGGACGAAAAGGCCAAGAAAAGTCCTATACGTGAACTGCTCACACAAACTGCCGCTTCTGCTGGTTTTTCCTGGATCTTCGGAAACAGTTATCCTTTCGTCGCCTTTGTTGCCAATAAAGCTGTGCATGGCAGCACTCTTGTCGTAGAAAAAATCGCAAATTATGCTTTCCCCGAAATGGCGAGTCATCGGAAAAAAGTAGGTGGCCTTGCCATTTCAACCCCGATTGTTTGGTATGCAGCTGATCATCTCAGCTATCCATTAGGCAAGCTCTTTCTTTTGATTATTGGCTTTACTGCCTTGCAAACCATTACAGAGGCACATGCTGCCGCGGCACAACAGCGCGAAATGCTCCTGAAACAGCACGAAATGCGTCTGAAACAGCTCACTGCTTAAATGCATTTAGCCGAATTATGAAGCTAAAAAACCATGATACTTACTTACAATTTTAGCATTGCTGGAACACCGGCAGAATGTCCTGGATTCCCAAGGATGTTCAGTTGGTCCTGGAATGCCCCAGCTATGACAATAGCTCTTGCACTAAAGTTTTCAATAAAGCCTATGTAGGAATCAGGAAAAAGTTTTGTACCTGAACGAAAATATTCACTATAAATACAAATTATTGCTTCAAGAAGAGTGGGGGGGTGATAAGTTTTTTTGGTCCGATGCTGGATTTCTTTGAAAAATTCTTTTAATGCTCTTTCTTGCTTGGACTTTATTTTTGCAAATACCTCCTCACTTTTAGGCAGGGTTGCACGGGTCATTAATCCCCAATGTGAACGTTCGATCGGCTTTATCTGTTGATGTAAATGAGCCACCCTTGGGTGTAAGTTTTCAACCTTTATTTCTTTTGCGGAATTCTTGCAAAGTTCATTAAACATGGGTAGATTTAGAGGTTTTTCACCAACTTGATCTGGTATCAGCACAAGTATATGAGTTTCTCTAACTTTTTTCCCTGGGAAAAATGGACAATCACTTTCAAGTATCGAGTGAATATCTGCAGGAAGCGACGGTACCTCATCAATTTTTCCAAAAAATTCTTCCCATTGAGCCTTTCCAAAGGCTATGTCAGGTATTGAAGGAGATCGACTTGGAGTAGGTACAGCTCTTTCAAACTCTAGTGTTTTTATAAATTCTTCCAATTCAGACTTTCTAGAAGCAGCTCCTGGTATACTAGAGGAACGACTCGAAAAGAATTCTTCTTCTCCAAGCCCCATTCTTTCTTCGTGTAATCCACTTCTGGATTCTTGAAGTCTCTGAAGTACTGTTTGGCTTGTCCAATAAACTTCCCATTTAGCCATTTTGTCTTGTTTTCCAAGTTTTTCATACATTGCTTTCAGCTCTCGATAATACACAGACCTAGGATCAAGTTGAAAAAGTAATTTATAAGCCTGAAGAGCCTGTACAAATTGACCTAATTGCTTATATTCTTCAGCTAAAAACTTGATTCTTTTTATTAACAGTGATGGACGTTGTTGAGTTTTCAGGAGATTGAGTAATACAAGCTGATTGATAAATGGACCTTCGGTTTTCTCTAGAGAACAGAAATGAGCTGCTCTCGCTAGATTCTCACATTCCATCGCATGGCATGCTCCTTTGAGCAAGAGGTGTGTTTTTTCTTCTGGATCTTCTACAAGTTTGGCTAATGGCTCATAGAAATCTAATAGCTTAGGATCTTCAGCTAAAACTTGCTTATATAAAGAAATTAGTCTCCTTGCAGAAGCAGGCGCGGCAGCTGCAGCGGCTACTGCAGCAGGAACAGCCCTCGGCAGTTCAGCAGCAGCAGTTTTGACAAGCTCCAGGGCTTTGCGAGGTTCTTTATTTAAATAGTAAAGACGAATAAGAAGGGACTCAATTGCTCTATATTCTGATCTATCGCAACTCTCTAGAGTTTTGATAGCTTCTTCAACATGACAATCTGTCACCTGATACAGAGCAAGATAAAGAGAAGCCAATAGAGCTCTTTCAGGCTCTCTTGTTCTATTAAAAAGAGTAACGATTTCAACATAATGACGCCAATCTTTAGTGTATCTAAATGCTCTAGAATAGTTTTCTAATGCATCTGAGTATCTTCTTTGAGCAACAAATTCACGTGCACTTGTTAAACTGACCTCTAATAGTCGAGGATTTTCACTTTGGAATAGGGAAAAAGTGGGGATAGGATCTACTTGTGTAAGAGATTCAATAAGGGCTTTTAATTCTCGATTCGGTGTAAGCAAAGAAATCGGCCTCCGATCAATAGGGCATCTATTGTCTCCACTTTCGAGTTGTGCATCTATCGCACTTTTTTCAAAACTATGCCCATATTCATCCATAACTGGTTCTCTAAAGACTTCTAAAGTTATGGGACATCTGACTTCTTCTAATTCTTTCCTATCATCAGCCCTGACTGTGGATTGATATTCAACAATAGCTTTTTTAATAGCATGTCTACAAGATACTTCCGAAGTACTGGGAGGAAAAGCAAAAAGTCCTTTCTGATCAATCAGTTGAAGTAAGGAAGATAAATCTGCTCGATTAGCCTCGAGAAGCATTAAAACATTTTGTATCCCTTCAGGAATCTTTACAGCAGTAGCCTTTATTTGTTCGTTAGCATCTTGTTCCTCTTTTGACTCAGAGGAAAAAGCAGCAAACAATTCATCTAAATAAAAAGTTCTTTTAAGAAGGCATTGTTGACTCTTATCATAGACCTTTACAGACAGTTGGTCATTATGGGGTTTGAGAACAAATGTTTGGTCAAAACTTCGATATTGATATGAAACAGGTGATGAAGCGCTCATTTTTAAATTTCCTTTTGTTAATTTTTTTTGAGAAGAAAATCCAATAATTTGATTTTTTTGTCAATCGAAAAATTTAGTCAGCAGGAGTCATTTCTCTCAGAGTATAGATCTGTTTCATGAAATTTTTTTATGGCAAGATGTGTCTGTGCACCATTCAGCAAGAAAAATCAATATACACATCGACAAGTTGTTTAGCTGATTTTTGTTGCTAAAAGACCGATTAACTAAACTGATAATTGAATGTCTTTTCGATTGTGGTCACACTGGAGACGAGGCAATATTTTTCTGATTCTGCAAGCAGAGTTTTTGCTTTTTCCTGATCTTGAACCCCAGTGAGAGTAAAGTTCATGTCAAGCTTTTGCAGCCCGGGAATACCTTGCGGATTACGATCGATCGTCAGCTTTGCTGTGCCACTGATATCGCTATATTGCAACTGCGCCTTTTCTGCGAAGACCTTAAAAGTGGCAATCAAACAAGAAACCACCGCGAGAGAAAAAAGATCCTCAGGAGAATAACCTCCACCAGGTCCATTGAATTCTTTGGGAATGGCGCCTGCAATAGGTGGCAAATCCTCAGCTGTTGCTTCAATAGGGGTTTGTACACCACTTGATGCTTTTGCCCTCACTTCAAAATGCAGTGGATATTTGATCATTGTTTCCCTCCTTTTCTACCGACAATATTCAAATTTTGTTTTCCCTACCACTAGTTTTCTCGTTGGGTTAACATGAAATTGATGAAGCGCGAAATTTGTATACACAAGAAACTGCAAAAATCGGAAATTTGCCAAAGCTTGCCCGCTAGATTTTCGAACCTCGAAGCAGGCCCTATACAAATGGATAGGGCCGATGGAGAGGATCGGAAAGATCGCGAGGCAAGCAAAGACAAAAACCGATTTTTGGAGTTTTTTGTGTATAAGGCAACACGCTCTCTTCCTCTTCCCCTGTCTATCAGCGAAGTAGCTGCGGGGTTTCCCTCTCCAGCAGAAGAGTACATGGATGATGCGCTTGATCTCAATCAACTTCTCATCTCTCATCCAGCCGCAACATTTTTTGTCCGCGTATCGGGCGAGTCGATGCTTGATGCCCATATTCATCCAGGCGATGTGCTTGTTGTCGATCGAGCTCTCGAATCCAAACACCGCGACATTGTGATTGCCATCCTCAATGGAGAGTTTACTGTCAAACGGATCCTCAAAAAAGGAAAGCAAATTTTTCTTGCCCCTGAAAACAAGTCTTATCCTCCCATTGAAGTGAGTGAAGAAGAAGATTTTCAAGTGTGGGGAGTGGTCACCTATGTCATCCACAAAGCACAATGAGCTTTTTTTTCTCGTCGATTGCAATTCGTTTTACGTCTCTTGTGAACGGATCTTCAACCCTGCTCTTTTGAAAAAACCAGTTGTCGTCCTTTCCAACAATGACGGTTGTGTCGTCGCTCGCTCCAGTGAGGCCAAAAGACTCGGCATCCCTATGGGCGCCCCTGCTTTCCAATATCAAAAGCTCTTCGACGAAAAGAATGTGTTTGTCTATTCCTCGAATTACACTCTCTATGGCGATATGTCGCAGCGGGTGATGCAAGTCCTTGAGCAATTTTCTCCCAAAATCGAAATCTATTCGATCGATGAGGCCTTTTTAGCGATCGCAGACGATGATCCGCTCGCTATAGCAAGAGAGATCCGCAGCCGTGTCCTCCAGTGGACAGGCATTCCCGTTTCTGTAGGGATTGGCACCACAAAAACACTCGCTAAAGTAGCCAACCATATCGCCAAAAAAGATGAGACGACCAAGGGTGCATTCTATCTACATGGTGAAAGAGAAATCGATCGAGTGCTCTCTCGATTTCCCCTCGATGATATTTGGGGCATTGGCAGGCGTCTCTCTCGCCGTCTCAAAGGGCTAGGGATTCTCACTCCTTTGCAATTCAAAAATACAAATAGCCAGTGGATCCGCAAGAATTTCTCGGTGACTCTTTTGAAAACAGCACTGGAACTTAGCGGCATTTCCTGCTTACACCTCGAAGAGGTATATGCTCCACGCAAAAGCATCACTTGCTCCCGCTCTTTCAATGCAGTGGTGACCGATCTCAAGCAACTGGAAGAAGCCATCTCTAACTACACGGCAAGTGCCGCAAAAAAATTGCGTGAACAAAAGTCGCTAGCAAACTATCTCACCGTTTTCCTCACGACTTCTCCCTTTATTGCCAATCCATATGCAAATAGCGCCACCCTCTCTTTGCCCGAAGCGAGCGATTATACACCCCATCTGATTGCAAAGGCGAAATGCGGTTTGCAAAGCCTCTTCCGCATGGGCTATGAATATAAAAAAGTGGGGGTAATCTTTACCGATCTCTCTCCTAAGACCTGCTACCAGCGCGATCTGTTCTTTGATGCTTCCCCTTCCTATGACAAAGCGATGCAAGTACTCGATCAGATCAACAACTCTTTTGGGAAAACGGCTCTGCAGTTTGCAGCAGAAGGCCTCGAAAAGCGCTGGAAAATGCGCCGCTCACGCACTTCTTCCCACTTCACCACGAATTGGCAACAACTCCTCAACGTCAATTAAAAAAATGGACTTACTTATTATTGGTTGAACCCGCTAGTGATGGGCCTGCGAGAGACATAAAAAGAGGGTGGAATCCCTCTTTTTTATGCTCGAGCAGTCGATGGAGGCCCATCACAAGAATCATCTTCCGAATATTATTTTTTCGGAAATGTCCAACCCGAGTTTTATTTGCAAAAACCATCCAAATGCGATATCCTCTTTCAAATTATATGACTAGCGACCCACTCCTCTCTCATTGGACACAGTCTTCTAAAAAAAATGAAGAGCTCTTCCTGGAAGTGAAAAGCTTCCTTGAAGATTTACAGCCCCCATGGCTCGCAAAAGAAGAGACTCAAAGGCTTTTGCATTTGCTTGAGAGAAATGAGATTGAACTCGTCGATCGATATATTGAAGTGCAAATGCATTTGCGCACATCGGAAGAGCGCAATCATTTGCATGTCGCAATCGAATTGGAAAAAAAGCTAGAAAACTATCTAAAGAATGCGCAAGGAAGTGATCTTAAAAAAGAGCTCGCTCTTCGTTGCATGGAAAAGATTCTCAACAACTGGCTGATCTCTTTGGGATTAACGTCCCCTCCCACTGCCCTCTCACTGCACCGAGAACATTTTGGAGCCAATGTGAAGCGCAATATTGCGATAGGGCTGAAAGAAGAAGGCCCCCGCTTGGAATGGAACGCAAGAATTGCACTTGAAGATCTTTTGCAAACAAGTGAAGAATCGATTGAATACTGGAACCGCCTCTGCGCCCGCCTAGAACAATTGCTCGTATGGGAGGAGGTTCTCAAAGAAATTCATGAAAGGATTCAAAATTTCCCACGCAAAGAAACTCTCGATCCTGAAAATTTAGAAAAGCAGCTGGAGGTGTTTGAAAAAGAGATCTCTTCATTCTACCACCAATTTGGAAAAGTTCTCTCTGAGCATTTCTTAAGCGGGTTCTCCGACATCTTTAAATCGGCATTGCTCGGCCGCTTTCGAAAAGCATTTGAAGGCCTCAACAATTCTTACGCAGACCTCAAAAGTGCTCTTTTGAAAAAACCAATCGATCTGCATTTGTGCTGTGGCTGTCATTTTGGACCGTCTGCGCCCCCGTGCTGGGATGCAAAAATGCGAATGGCCAATCTGACAAACATCCAGCCTTTCAATACCTACAAAGAAAGCTCGAAGCAGACGCTTTTGGTCTTTACTTGTGGAGGAGGCCGAGGGCATTTGAATGCAGCCAAAGCGATCGGCGAATATACGAAAGGGAAATACCACATCCAAGTGGCAAATACCTTGGAAGAAACTCTTGCTTCAACGGATATCTTCAAACGGATGCTGCTCAATTTCTCCCAAGAACGGCTCTATAATTACCTCTTGCGCAACGAGGCTTTTGAATGGATAAAGGTTCTCACGTCGGTCGGTCCCTTCTTTCTCATGTTGCAGCAAGAAAGCATCGAAAAGGCGATCCGTCTAGAAGTTCTAAGACACAACCCCGACTTTCTCGTCACCTGCTTTCCTACTTTCAATGCCATGTTTCTCAATGTGGCTAAAGAGCTTGATCTTCCTCTTCTCATGGTCACTACAGACCTCGACACGGAAATTTTTACTCGGGGAATGAGTCTTCGCTCTTGCGACATGAGTTATCCAAAATGGGGCATGACACTTGCTTATGATACTCATGGGATGCGTGAGCGTCTTGAAAAACGGATTCCCACTTCTAAGATTCACATCAGCGGCTTTCCTGTTCGTTTAGCATTCAATCTTCCCATCAGTGATGTGGAAAATGAAGCGATTCGGCAAAAGTTTGAAATCGACATCAATGATCGCCTTCTTCTCGTTGTCATCGGCGGCATTGCAGGACGAGCTACAGAAAAATATGCGATGATTCTCAGCCACTTGTCAGATGAGGAAGTATCTGAGCTGACAAAAGGAAAGCTCCACATTCTTTGTCTTTGTGGCGATCAAAAATTGCCGGAAAATAAAGCAATGCGTCTTAGGATCGATGATCTTCGTCCAAAAAGCAAACAGATGAAAATCCATGGTACCCCAGCCTATGAGACTATTGCTGGCCTCATGAGCATTGCCGACGCGATGATCACAAAACCTGGCGGATGCACAACCAATGAGGGTCTCGCAAAAGGCCTTCCGATGATCTTTCACGCTCCCTTTGCTCTGATGGACTGGGAGGTCTCAAATATGGATTTTTGTATTCAAGAAAAGATGGGTGCCCGCTTCAAGCTCCGATCAACAACAAGTCTCTTCCAAGATGGAATTGCAAAAAATAAAGAGATCCTTTTTCCCTTGATTAAAGCGGCCTTTTCCAGGCGCAAAAAGGCTCCGTCTAATTCTTTTGAAAAAAAAGATTTTGGAGTGGAATTGTTACAGCTACTTGAGTCATTCAGTTGTTAAATACCATTTTTTCAACCCCTCAATAATTTGCACATTCAAAATTTGCTCAGGAATCCCTGAAGCCTTTAGCCACCTATCTCTGTAATAAGCGTATTCACTTTCTGAAAGACAGGCTCTTTTATAAGCAAAATCGATCAGTTTAGGCCCAGGAGTTTTTTTCTTTGGATTGCATATTAGCCTTTGATAAGCTCCATGGATAGTGAGGATCAGTTCATAGAGAAGTTTTTGGTTCAGAATATAAACATCGAGTTTTGCTTCATTTGAAAGTTCTCCTGTTTCCGCGAGAATTTCGTAATATTTTTTCTTTTCCTCCAAATCAAAAACTTCTATCAAACATGCAAAGTCAATTAATTCACGATTCGCTAATGCTTTTTCGTCTTTAAAAATCCATGCACAGGCATCCATAATTTTGAAATGATGCGGGCGATCGGTATCATTCCAGTTTTTCTTATTCTCTTCAATA
Organism: Chlamydiota bacterium; assembly: GCA_003228815.1. Classification (GTDB taxonomy): domain Bacteria; phylum Chlamydiota; class Chlamydiia; order Chlamydiales; family Rhabdochlamydiaceae; genus Sacchariniichlamydia. The sequence continues at coordinate 15,530 of QIGB01000007.1, forward strand.
ATTCCTCTTTCCTTTATAAGGGCAGCAATTCCTGAAAAATCAAACAAGCTCGCAATTTTGGGCATTTTTTCCTCTACTTTCAAACGAGAATCAATCCTTTGAATGATTTGTGAGAAACTTCTGAAACAGTTCGCTCTCGCGAATGAGATCAAATTCAGAGGCGTGCAAAATGTCGGCAATATTTTCTAGCCCCTCCTGGAAGGAGGTCTCGAGCCATCCGACAGAAGGCTTTGCCTTTGCAAGGGCAGCACAAGCAAGGGCATTGCGAAATGCCACTTCTTTGCTCGGCATCACTTGAAAACAAGTGCCGCCGATTTCTTCCACGAGAGGATAATCCTTTTCATCATAAGCTGTTTTGTGGAGAAGACAAAGTGCTTCAGGAGAAAGCTCCGAGCGAATCGGGAGAAGCAACTCATAGGCTTCTTTCGTTCTGCCGAGATCATATTTCAAAAAGGCGAGATATTGGGTTGCCATGATATGGATCATCCCCTCTTTCGACTCATTACGGATTTTTTCAAAGGAAAAGAGGGCTTTGTCTTTGTTTCCTTCCTGCAAGTCTTTTTCAGCTGTTTCTAAAGCTTGTTTCAGATTAGGGTTCCGATCTCCATCGGAGAAATGTTTGAGTTTCCGATACATATCGAAATTCTGGAAGGCAAAGAGAAAGAGGATCGCTCCAACAAGGAAGTTTTGTGTCATGAAAAAGAAAAGGCTCGCTCCCCCTGCAACGCACATCCCGATAATGAGAGAAATGCGAAATCCCTTAGCTCCGAAAAAGCCTTCAAGGGCAATGCGTAAGAGTTGTCCTCCATCGAGTGGCATCACCGGAACGAGGTTGAAGATGGTCCAGATCAAGTTGACGAGAAAGAAATAGGTAAGGACTTTTCCAGCTGCCCCAGTGGCAATGGCTGGAGAGCGGAGCAAAAGCCAGGCGAGGAGAAAAAGCATAAAACCAAAGAGCGGTCCATTGAGAACAATAAAAAACTGTTTCCAAAAGGGGAGTTTTTCGCCTTGGTGGATGGTAAGGCCGCCCAATGCCACGAGTTCAATGCGCGGTTTGAGACCGAAGAAGAGGGCTGTAGAGGCGTGTCCCATTTCATGCACAAGAACAGAAACCAAAATGACAAACATCCAAATGAGGGTACCCACAAGGGCTCCGCTATAAAGAAAGCCAATAATGGCCGCAGTAACCCAGAAAAAGGGGTTAATAGTAATCGGAATTTTCCCTTTGATATGTATCATGTTTTCATCGCTTCTTTGACTGCTTTTCCCATTTCTGCTGGCGTTTTGGCAATATAAACGCCTGCCTTTTTCAGAGCATCTATTTTACTCTTTGCTGTCCCCTGCCCTCCGGAGATAATGGCTCCAGCATGTCCCATTCGCCTGCCAGGAGGGGCAGACTCTCCAGCAATAAAAGCAGCAACTGGTTTCGTGCAACTTTTTTTGATCCACTCGGCTGCCAATTCCTCGGCATTTCCCCCGATTTCCCCGATGAGCAAAATCGCCTCGGTTTCGGGGTCTTTTTCGAAGAGGGTAAGGATGCCGATGAAGTCGGTCCCGTTTAAAGGATCTCCCCCAATCCCCACACAAGTCGTTTGCCCAAGTCCCATCTCTGTCGTTTGCCAGACTGCTTCATAGGTGAGTGTCCCCGATCTAGAAACAATCCCTACACTTCCCCGCTTATGGATATATCCAGGCATGATTCCCATTTTGCATTCATCCACTGTGATCACTCCCGGGCAATTGGGACCAACCAGGCGCGAGATTTTGCTCAGCTTCATCACACGACTCACCTCAAGCATATCATAAGCGGGAATTCCTTCGGTGATACAAACAATGATTTCAATCCCAGCATCCTCTGCTTCTAAAATCGCATCGGCAGCAAAGGGAGCGGGAACAAAAATGAGCGAGGCATTGCAGCCTGTTTCTTTTTTTGCTTCAAATACTGTGTCAAACACTGGCAAACCGAGAACATTGTCGCCCCCTTTCCCTGGGGTCACTCCTGCGACGAACTTCGAGCCATAAGCCAATCCCTGCTCGGTGTGGAAGCGACCTGCTTGTCCGGTAAGTCCCTGCGTGAGGATTTTTGTCTGTTTTGAAATCAAAATAGGCATATTATTTCATCTTGGCAATGGCTTTTTTCGCCGCGTCTTCCAAACTATTCGCTGTCGTGATTGCAAGCCCTGATTCTTTGAGCCGTTTTTTTCCTTGCTCCACATTGGTCCCTTCCATCCGAACGACGAGGGGTATCTTGATAGAAAAATCACGCGCCGCGGCAATGATCCCTTCTGCAAGGACAGCACAATCCATGATTCCTCCAAAGATATTCACCAAAATTGCTTTCACATGGGGATCGGCAAGGATAATTTTAAAACCTTCTGCTACTTTTTCCTTCGAAGCTCCTCCTCCAACATCAAGAAAGTTCGCAGGACTTCCTCCATAATATTGAATGATATCCATCGTCGCCATTGCCAACCCCGCTCCATTGACCATACAACCAATATCCCCAGAAAGAGGAATGTAGGAGAGGTCAAACTGCTTTGCGGCTACTTCACTTTCCAATTGCTGCGATGGGTCATACATGGCGGCGATATCGCTTTGCCGAAAAAGGGCATTGTCATCGATGCTGAGTTTTGCATCGAGCGCAAAAATTTCTCCAGACGGAGTCAAAATGAGCGGATTGATTTCGAGAAGAGATGCGTCTGTTTCCATAAAAGCCTTTGCCAGGCCACAAGCAATCTTTCTACCCATTTTGGCCTGCTCTTTTTTCCATCCCATGAAATTGGCTAGACGAAGGGTATGATAGGGTTTCAGCTTTCCATTAAGACCGATAGGAAGTTGCAAAATTTTTTCTGGAGTTTTTGCAGCAATCTCTTCGATCTCCACTCCCCCTTCAGGGGAAGCAATGAAAACAGGACGGGCATTTTCCCGATCGATGATCGCGCCCATATAGTATTCTTTTTCGATGTCACAAGGAGAAGAAATTAGAACTTTTTTTGCCACTACTCCTCGAGGTCCTGTCTGCTTATTCACAAGTTTCATCCCGATGAGGTCTTTTGCGATTTTTTTGATCTCTTCAGGACTTTTGGCGAATTGGACTCCCCCAGCTTTTCCTCTTCCCCCCGCATGAACCTGGATCTTGATCACCGCCTCTTTGAGGCCAAGACGATTGATCACCTCTTGTACTTCTTTCTCATTTGAGGCGACGCCGAAATCGGGGATGGGGATCCCATATTTCTTCAAAATTTCTTTCGCTTGATACTCGTGTACATTCACGCTTCACCTCTACTTCTATATGTGCTAGAATGGTTTTTGAATCAAGCGATGTTTAAAATTTTCTCAAAGATTAAAAGAGCGCTGAGTAAGACGCGCTCTGCCATTACCAGTCGAATTTCAGGCCTTTTCAAGGGGCCATGGGACGAAGAGACTTTAGAGCAACTTGAGAAAGTGCTCTATGAGGCAGATCTTGGCTCTGAATGTGCTATTGAGCTTGTCGCAAAGACGCGCGCTTATCTCAAAAAAACACCCGATGCAACCATCAAAGATATTTTGCCGTTTTTGCACTCAATGTGTCTCGAGATGCTCGAGATTCCCCCAAAAGTTGAAGCAATAAAACCGGCCCCGGATACTCCACGCGTTATTTTGGTCGTTGGGGTCAATGGGAGTGGCAAGACGACAAGCATTGCCAAGCTAGCGCATTATTTGAAGCAAGAGGGAGAAAGTGTCTTACTTGCCGCAGGCGATACCTTCCGCGCTGCAGCCATCGATCAACTTGTCACTTGGGCGGAGAGGCTCGATCTTCCTATCGTCAAATCGGTTTCCGGTGGTGACCCCGCAGCTGTCGCCTATGATGCAGTCGAGTCTGCCAAAGCAAAGGGAATCAACACTGTGCTCATTGATACGGCAGGAAGGCTGCAAAATAAAACCGATCTCATGCGCGAGCTTGAAAAAGTGCACCGGGTCATTCAAAAAGTTGTCCCAGAAGCTCCTCACGAAACGCTTCTCGTACTCGATGCCACCACGGGACAAAACGCTGTCGATCAAGCGGAGGTCTTTCACTCATTCACTCCCCTCACAGGAATTATTTTAGCCAAACTCGATGGATCGGCTAAAGGGGGCATCATCCTCAGCATCTACAAAAAACTTGGCATTCCCGTGAACTGGGTGGGTCTCGGAGAGAAAATTGATGATTTCATGCCCTTTGACAAAATGTCCTATGCTGATGCATTATTTAAAGCTTGAAAAGTTTGTATCTATTATGAACTGAGCGAAAAAAGTAACAAAGTTAGTTTAAGAAAGCGATGCGTATTTTATTAGCCTTCCTCTTTTGTATTTCCACCCTCTTTTCTAAGGAAAAGCCTACTGAGATTGTTCTATGGCATGCTTTTGACGGATTTCTCTGTGAGGTTTTTGAAGAAATCATTTCCGATTTCAATCACCATTCTGGAGCTTACTTAGTTGTCCTCAAAAAAGCGGGAAATTACCAAGAGGTTGTTGAAAAAGGGCTTGACGCTTTTTCCAAAAAAGCCCACCCCCACATCCTGCAAATTTATGAAGTAGCAACTCTTAGTGCTATGGAGAAAGTCGATACTTTTCTTCCTGTTGACCAGCTCATGCTCACCTATCATAAAAAGTTCGATCCCGATATCTATATCGATGCCGTGCGGGGTTTTTATACGAGTTCAAATGGACAAATGATGTCACTTCCCTGGAATGCTTCAACAGGCATTTTGTTTTACAACAAAAATGCCTTTCGCGAGGCAGGACTCAATCCGGAACAACCTCCAAAAACCTGGGAAGAGCTCGAAAAATTTTGCCAAAAATTGCACAAAGCAGGGTACAAAGGCTTTACGACAGCATGGCCCGCAGCGTATCATCTCGAGCATTTTTGTTGTTGGCACAATCTCCCCTTTGCCACTAAGAGCAATGGGTTTGATGGAGAGGGAGCAAAACTCATTTTCAATGGACCCAATCAAGTCCATCACATTCGCAAAGTTGCCGAGTGGCAAAAAAAGGGCTTCTTTCAGTACGCAGGCCGTTATAGCGAGGAACCTGAAAATCTCTTTGCTTCAGAAAAATGTGCCATGCTGTTTCAAGGAGCCAATCGCCTTCCCTTAATCCAGCACAACGCTGATTTCCCCATTGGCGTGGGCTATATGCCCTATTGGTCTCAGATCACCAAAGTCCCCTTCAACCTCAATATTGGAGGAAGCTCATTTTGGGTGATGCGGGGTTTTTCAAAGCATGAATACCGCGGTGTGATGCAATTTTTCGAATACCTCTCGTCCACAGAAATCCAAGCTTTTTGGCATCAAAAAACCGGCTATCTCCCCATCACCGAGGCAGCCTACTATCTCACCAAGAAGAAGGGATTTTATAAAGACCATCTCGCCGCCGAAATTGCCGTCCTTGAAGTGATGGGCCGCGATCCTACTTCTAATACTCGCGGTGTTCGCCTACCCAACTACATGGAAGTGCGCAATGTCATCATCGACCATCTCGAAAAGGCCTTTAGTGGTGAACTTTCCCCACAAGAAGCTCTCGATAAGGCCGTCGAAGAGGGCAATAAACTCTTGTGAATACTCTTTGAAAAATCTGCAAAATCCTCTATTGTGGAAAAATCTATGAATAGGCAGTTTTCCCAGCTAGTCCAAGATACAGTGACGTATTTGCGCCAAGAGGGTTTTCTCTTAGAAAAATCCGAGATGGTATCTCCCCCACCCAAACAACAATACCACGTGAAGGAAGATTGTGTGAATTTGGGCTTGGCGAAACAAAGTCAAATTGATACGAACGAGGAGCACCCTTCCCAAATAGGGAAGGGTGACGAGGAGGGTCGATTTGGCAAAGTTGTAGCCAGTCCAAATTCACAAAAGCTGACTGAGCGGGGTATACCACCGCAAAAACCAAAATTGAAACCGATTACAAAACAAGTCGAAGAACCGATCGTTCTTCAGAAGCCTCCCATTGAGAACAAACAAAAATCTTCTCCTTTACTCTTTGACGCCATCCAAAAACACTTGCCCCATATCCGCCTCATCAAAGAAATTCCTAAGCCCAATCAAGTAGCGATACTCATTTCAGATGATGAAGATCTCACTTTTTTGAAGAACTTGGCGCGGACCATCCAAGACCGTCTTTGCAGCGTCAAACTTCTTCGAAAAGAAAACGCTTTGGATTTGCAACCCTTTACACTCGTTCTCTCGCAGGAAAAAATTGAAGGAATTTCAGAAAAAAAGCAGATTCTTCTTGCAAAAGGAAGTCACTATCAGAACAATACCGCAGAGAAACAAAATCTCTGGTCACAGATATGTCAGTCGCTGAAGTCATCTTAGACAGTTCTTTAGAAAAAACACTCGATTACACCGTTCCGGATCATTGGAATGAGGTTGAAGTCGGAATGCGTGTAGAAGTCCCTTTGCAAGGTCGAACGGCAAAAGGAACCATTCTTGCTCTTAAGAAAACGAGCAGCTTTTCTCATTTAAAATCCTTACAAAAAATACTTGGAGATGCACCTCTTGTTTCTCAAGATCTCTTTACTCTGGCAACATGGATCAGCAAATACTACTCTGCCCCTTTGAGCAAAGTTCTCAAAGTGATTCTCCCTCCTGCCGTGCGCGATGAGGGGAAAAAACACAAAATGGTGTGCTTTGTCAAATCAATCGTTTCTAAGAATACGCTGCGCAAACTTTGTGAAGAGCTTCGCTCATCCCATCCCGCACAGGCACAAGTGCTCGACGTTTTTCTTTTTTCTCCGAAGGGAGTTTTCTTAAGTGAAATTCTTGAAAAAGCTGGAGTTTCTCAAAGCCCCATCAAAACGCTTTGTAAAAAAAAGATCCTGATAATGGAAGAAGTGCAGGTCGATCGATCTCCAATTTTTTCTCACGAATTTTTTCCCACAAAGCCAAAAACACTCAACGAAGAGCAGCAAAAAGCTTTTGATGGCATTGTCTCGACAACAGATCAGTTTCAATCGCATCTCCTCTTCGGCGTGACCGGATCTGGGAAAACCGAAGTCTACCTCCAAGTCATTCAGCATATTCTCAAACTCGGGCAGGGAGTTATCTATCTCGTTCCCGAAATTGCCCTCACTCCACAGACCATTGAACGATTTAAGGGACGGTTTGGGGAAGAACAAATCGCTATTTTGCACCACCGCCTCAGCGATGGAGAGCGCTTTGACGCTTGGCACAAAATTCGAAAGGGGGAGGCGAAAATTGTCATCGGTGCCCGCTCAGCAATTTTTAGTCCCATTTGTCATTTGGGGCTTATCATTGTCGATGAGGAACATGAAAATTCCTTCAAACAGAGCGAGGAAGCTCCCAAGTATCACGCCCGCGACGTAGCCGTTATGCGAGCCAAACTCTCCTCTTGCCCTGTGATTCTTGGAACCGCAACTCCCAGCATTGAGAGTTATCGAAATGCTTTGCAGGGCAAATACTTCCTGCACCATCTCACTTCTCGAGCCGATAGTGCCCACCTTCCTCAAGTGACGATCATCGATATGAAAGACGAATTTGCCAAAGCAAAAGGATTCACTCTGTATTCAGAAAAACTCCTCGATGGAATCAAAGAAAGAATCTCGAAAGGGGAACAAATTCTTTTGTTTTTGAACCGGCGAGGATATCACACAAGCGCCCAATGCCCTACATGTTCCCATGTCGAAGAATGCCCCCACTGTGATCTCACCCTCACCTATCATCGCTCAGAGAAAATTTTATCGTGCCATCTCTGTGATTTTAAAAAACCGACCCCCAGAAATTGTCCCTCATGCCATGCCGATGGACCTCTTAAATTTAAAGGTGCAGGTACAGAAATGGTCGAGCGGAGCCTACACGCTCTATTCCCCGATATCCGCACCCTTCGACTCGATGCCGATACAACGCGTCATAAAGGGAGCCATGAGAGAATCTTCAAGCAATTCCGCACGGGCAAAGCCGATGTACTCATTGGCACACAGATGATTGCAAAAGGACTCCATTTTCCCACAGTCACTCTCGTCGGAGTTCTTGGAGTCGATGGAAGTCTCAACATTCCCGATTTTCGGGCCAGTGAAAATGTCTTTCAACTCCTTACCCAAGTGTCAGGTCGATCGGGACGCGGTGAACTCTTAGGAGAAGTGTTCATCCAAACACATCTTCCGAATCACAGTACCATTTTGCACGCAGCAAACCAAGACTTCGAAAAGTTTTATGCCGAGGAAATCGAGGCCCGAAAAATGTTTGGGTTTCCCCCCTTCGTTCATCTCGTAAAATTTTCCTTTGCAGGCGAAGAGGCAAAAAAGTGCGAACAGATGGCAAAAGAATTTCAGAGACAGCTCATTGTAAGCATGCCAAAAGAAGCAGAAATCCATCCCGTCATTCCTTGTGGCTATGCGAAAATCAAAGGGAAATATCGCTACCAATGCTTACTCAAGATCGAGAGAATTCAAAGAATTCTTCCCTTACTGCAGAAAATGCGATTTGAAAATAAAAATAGAGGGAATGTTCGCCTATCCATTGACGTCGATCCCCTCACAACGTTTTATTAACCTTTCATAGATATAGTAGGCTTTCTGCTGGAAGCCTGAAAAATCTCAAATAAAGAGTTTTTGACATCCGTCCAAAAAACTGTCCCCTTACTGCTAATGCTTTTGGCAAGGCAATAGGAAGTCGCGCAAAAAAGGACACAGCTAATCACGCCCGTAATGCTGAGGCTGAAAAAGCTGGAAATTCCCAAAAATGCAAAGAATACGATTGTAATCAGTGATGTTAAGGGATATTTATCTCGAAAAAAGGCCACATCATTGATGAATTCATGATAGATCTCAGTGAATTCATTGTTATAGGCAACCCCTTTTTGTTCTGGCTTTTTTGCTTTTGGCTTTTGCTCTGACTTTTTTTCTGGCTCTACTTCTGGTTCTTCCGGAGCTGAAGCTTGGCTAAATAATCCCAACGGATTGATTGTAAATGTGAGTCCATCTTTACCAGTCATATCTTACCTCCAATTTTTGCAAAAATTTTACACTACAGGAAAAAAATATTCAAGAAAAAATCCCATAGATTGGTATAATGTACGGCCATGATTGAAGTGGAAAAAAAAGTGCACTTGCGCGAATCCGATCTCAAGACCATCGAGCGCCTTGGAACATTTCTTGGATCCCGCATTCTCACAGACACCTATTTCGATACCCCTGATTTTCGCTATACAACGAGTGACATCTGGCTGCGGGAGCGGGAATGCAAATTCGAGCTCAAAATTGGATTGCATGGTCTTAAGGGAACAATCGATCGGTATAAAGAAATCACCGATGAGGGAGAGATTCTCAAAAAACTGGGACTTGAGAAGGAAAAAGATCTCGCAAAAGCCCTTCCGAAGGCCAAAATTTTTCCTTATGCCACCTTTCAAACGATTCGGAGGAAATACCAGGTCGAAGAATTTACGATCGACCTCGATCTGGCTTATTTTGATGATTTCATTTACCGTATTGCCGAAATTGAGCTCATGGTCAATTCAGAAAGCAAAGTGGCTCAAGCTGAAAAATCAATTGAAACATTCATCACAAAACTCGGCATTGATAACAGACGGCCCATCAAAGCCAAACTCATCGAATATCTCTCACAGAAGAACCCCACACACTACCAAGCACTCGTTGTCTCTGGTATCATCTCCTAACAATTCACCTTGCTTACTATATTCTTTGATCTCCCAGTGCTGATTAATAAGGTGGAGGGGAGCCTGGAGAGTTTAGAGCATTTATACGAGCTGTTGCTTGTTCTTTTGCTGTGGGTAGAATTTCTTGTTCTAAGTCGTTTTGAACTTTTTCTTTCCAAGCAGAAGAGACGCAACCAAAAATGCATGAGGCAAGACAACTAACCGCGCCAATACTCATAAATACTATTCCATTTTTTAAGAGACGCTTATATGTGTGCCCCCCACTCCCATCCGGGTACGGTCGATCTTCTCCAATGAGAGCCTTATTTATAAATACAAAACCAGAAATTAAAAATGCAGTGCCTATTAGTACACCTACAAGGGCAATAGCCTGATCGTTACCCACAAGTCGTAAGAGGCTAAAATCCAATGACTTTTGACGATGCATTTTTCGCCTGCTCAATGCTGCGTTT
>QIGB01000065.1 GCA_003228815.1 Chlamydiota bacterium
TCTCTACCCGGAGAGGCAGTTGATCCTTGAGCTTCTGGGACCCTCTTTTCAAAAAATCTATGAAAACGCTGCTTAACCCGCGGAATATGGGTTTTAGCCATTTTTTTCTCCAATGTTTAAAAAGCGAGAATTAACTCTTCTTAAGATCGCATTCTAGTCTTTTGGCGAGTGGATCTCTAATATGTTTCCATCTTTCAAAAAGTAGCGGATTCCGTTAGAAAATTCTTCAACATCAATTTCTTCGCCCCTTTTTAATAGGGGGAATTTTATGTTTTTTTCGATTTTTTCTTCATCTTTTTAAATGCGAGAGGAGGGTTTTCTCCTCTCGCTCTGTAACGTTTAGTCAATGGTTTATGCAGGTCCCTCTGATTTGGGTGGTACATAAAAAAGCGTTGTTCCGTCACCCAATGTAATGAGTACCCCTGGTCGTTGAGGTTCAACTGCCATAGGTGGGTAAAGGGGTGCTGTTCCGGTGGGGGGCATATGATGTCCTCTACCACGGGCTTTTCTTTGTGTTCTTCTAGTTGCTTTTCTTTTAGCCATTTTTTTCTCCTAGGTTTATCACCCAAGCTTGTTACCCATTATTCCTCCATGCTATCTGCACTGTTTATCTACTTCGCTTTGCGCGTCACCCATATATAAACATATGGCTTTCCTCGCAAATCTTATATCTAAACAGCTCGCTAACGCCTAGAGAAATAGAGGTAGCAACTTGGGTTTTTTAAAAACGGAATTAATTCATTCCATAATATTATTAACGCATGGATAGTTGTTTTTTTTTAAGCAGTTTCTTTTAACTATTTTTTTTTGTACCACTAGAATTATAGAGGAGGATAGTCAAAAGTATTCATTTTTGATCATTGCTTGTCATTGTGATTGACATAGTTGAAAAATAGTAGAATAATTATTCGAAACTTGTTATATATCAAAAGTATATGAGGATAGTAATTGTTTTAATCTTTCTCGTTTTGAGTCGTTTGGTTTTTGCTCAAACAGATCCCTCTTTTTTGCTTCCAGAAAGTGAAGAGGAAATTCAAAAATGGCTGGATCTGGGCAAGCCAAAGAGATTTGAGTTTTTTCCTCCTAAAACGTCTTCTGATCTATCTCCCTACTTCATTTCACTCAAAGAGGTGGTTTCTTCAACTTTAGAAAACCAATGGAATGTGCAAATTGCAGAGAGCGGAGTCGACCGACAAGATGGCCTCACACAAGCCTCTAGGGGGCCTTTTGATCCAAGGTTGGGAAGTAACTATGCCCGTAAATGGCTCCGAGATACGCAAACGTTTGGTTTCAAATCGGGAAAAAATGGAGGCTTTGATTCTGCTTCTGTGTCTTTAGAAAAATTGACGCGACTTGGTACCCGCTTTGCAATCAACGGAGAGGTTATTCGCGAATTTAATCCCTCTTTTAGTTTAGATAACTCATTCAATCGGACAAATGAGACAACTGTCACTTTTTTGATCGATCAACCTCTTTTGCGTCGCCTGCGCTATAATGAGGAATCTGTCAATGAAGCAGTCAATCAACTTGAGCTCAAAGCACTTAAAAATGATCTGACGCAGACGATGGCAGAAAATGTCCGCAATGCTCTTCTTGTCTACTGGGATCTTGTTGCTGCACAAAATATTGTCAGTATTAATGAAAATGCTCAACGAATCTTAGAAGCGCTGGCTGCAGCATCAGAAGGGCTTGTTGAAGGAGAACGAATCGCAGCATCGGAGCTCAATCAGCAATTTGCAGAACTGGCACGAAACAATCGAGAACTGATTGCCACGCAGCAGGACGTCTACCGCCTCTTCAACAGTTTGCTTTTTGAAATAGGTCTTGATCGGAAGTCTTTCCCCTTGGAGATTCCGGAACTTTTTTTAGATGAATTTCCGATTTTTGATCTTCAGAAAGAGGACTGGAATCTCGATCACTTGCTCTGTGTTGCTATGGAAAGCCGAGGGGATCTTCTCGCTGCACAATATCGTGTCGAAGAAAGTCAGTGGCGGGTCCGTCTTGCAAAACAGGAAATCTACCCCGAACTCGATCTCCGCTTTGGATATGATCTTTTCAACACACAAATCAACGGAAGGGCAAAACCCTTTTTCGCCTCTACTGAAAGCCATAAAGCGCAAAAAGACTATACCATCGGTTTCAACTTTTCTTACCCCATTTTCAACAATCGGGCAAAAGGCGAAAAAAAACGGAGGGAAGGGGAAGAAATGCAGGCCTGCCTTCAGGAAGATCGTTTGGCAGAGGATATTCGCCAGGCCATTGCGACTTTTTTCCGTGATCAACTGGAGCTGATCGAGCAGATTTACTATGCTCATCAAACGGTTGCCTGGTATAAAAACGCTTTGCGAGATGAAATCCTCCGCTTTAAAGAGGGATATGGCAGCTTATTCATCATCATCGATTATGAAAACCGTCTTCGTCTAACCCTTGCTGCTGAGGTTCGTGTTTTGGCCCAGTGGTCAAAAAATATTGTTGAACTCTTATTTCAGACTGGAACTCTTATTCAAAGAGATATATGTACAAGTGAGATGAATATCGATGTTTTCAATTATAAAAAGCTGTTGATAGAAGATGAATGAAGAAAATGCTGACTTAGAGAAAAAGGGGATTGAGCATCAGCAAGAGCGGATTGCTGAAAGCCCTCTGCTCAATGTCGAACATCCTAAACATTGGCTGGTCCTCTACTGCATTTTGGGTCTTTTAACGACTTTGATTCTTTGGTCTTTTTTTGGGCGGATCCCAACGGAAGCAAGTGGAAAAAGTGTTTCGATTAGCGCGTGTGGGGCTTTTCTCGTCGAGTCCCCGAGTCCTGGAACGCTGACGGCGGTGTTTGTTTCGGAAGGGGAATTTGCACGAAAAGGGGAGCCGCTTGCCAAATTCAATAACCCCAAACTCAATTCTCTCATTACGGCAATAGAGGCGACAAAATTTAAAATTGATCGTCTGCAAACGCAGTCTCTTTTGCTGCAGAAGGCTCTTTCCATCAATATTGGACTTTTTAAACAAGGATTGATTGCCAAAATGGTGATCGATCAATCTCGCTCGAATGTGATGGAAAAAAACATCGCAGTCGAAGATGCGAAAGCAAGTCTTAGTAATTTTTTCACCGATTTGGAGCATAATGCTTTTGTTGATCAGGATCGATTCAATCACTATAAAAAGCTTCTAAGAGCTCCTCCTGATGTGATTGAATTTCAAAAGGTTTTGGATGAGCTCTCCATTTTGCGAGCACCAGAAGATGGAAAAGTTCTTGAGGTTCTCTCTAATCAAGGAGAAATCATCCAAACCAGTGAGTCGATATTTTGGATGGAGCATCCACCTCCAAAAAAAGATGGAAGTATCTTTTATGGAACGGTGGATTCCCAAACGCGCGGGCGACTGCAAGCAGGTCTGAAAGTTCTCATCGAACCAGCCAATGTCAATCCTAAGGAATATGGAGCCATCATTGGGAAAGTGGAAAAAATTTATCCCTATCCGGTTTCCAAGGAAGAACTGCTACAGACGGTGGGAAATAAGCAAATTGTTAGCTTTCTTGTCGATGAGGGGGGCGTGATGACGCAAATCACCGTCACCCCGCGCTTAGATTCCAGGACAAAAAGTGGATATAAATGGACATCCAGAAGGGGGCCTCCTTATGAGATCCCTACAGGAACCATTGCAAAAATGCGGATCATTGTTGAAGAACAACCTCCGATCTCCTATTTGATCCCTCTGTGGAAAATTAAACCTTTATGATGAAGCTTCTGGAAAGATTCTTGCATCCGCGAAAAACTCCTCGTCTGATTCAGATGGAAACGGTCGAGTGTGGTGCTGCCGCTCTTGGAATCGTTCTCGGTTATTTTGGAAAGTATATTCCTCTTGAAGAACTCAGAGAGACATGTGGGGTTTCGCGTGATGGCCTCAGTTTTGAGGAGATAGGAAAAGCCGCTAAAATTTATGGGATGGATTCTGAAGTTTATGAAGCTTCCGTAAGTGATCTTGAAGAGATGTCGCTTCCTGTTATCCTTTTCTGGGACTATGACCACTTTCTTGTTCTAGAGGAATTTGTCGATCATAAAGTGCTCATCAATGATCCACGCGCTGGACATGTGACGATCACGAGAAAAGAACTCGAAAAGAGTTATAGCGGCCTTGCCATGGAATGCCACCCGAACCCATCCTTTGTTCCCAGTGGAAAAAGACAGACCATTCTCACACGGGCTTTTGAGAAGATGGAGCCCTTTAAAAAATCCCTCACTTATCTTTTTTGGGTGCAATTGGCTATTGGCGTTTTGGGACTTACGATCCCTGTGTTTGCGCAGATTTTTATCGATCAGTTTTTTGGGCCTATCCTTCCCAAGTGGGAATGGAAATTTCTGGGAGTGATTTTTGGAGCGGTTTTGCTTTCTGGCATGATGACGTGGATACAAGCTCACTTTTTGAACTATTTGCAAGTGCGCATTGCCATTCGCCTTTCGGCAGAATTTTTATGGCGGATTATCCGTTTGCCCGTTCTGTTTTTTTCTCAGAGATATGGTAGTGAACTGATCAACCGGATGAATTTGAATAATCAGATTGGACAAATTCTGACAAGAGATATTGTTCTCAATACGCTCAATATTCTCCTCCTCTCGAGTTATTGGATCATCATGTTATTTTATAGTGTGCCGATTACATTATTTGCTGGTGTCGTTGCTCTCTATAATATCGCTCTTGTCTGGTACATCGGAAAAACCCGTACCAATTCCTATGCAAAACTCCAGCAATCAGAAGCAAAAGCAGTGGGCATTTCATTTGATGCCCTCGAACATATTGAGACGATGAAAGGCAATGCGCAGGAAAATTTCTTTTTCTCTCGCATTGCGAGCAGTTATACGGCAAGCATCAACAACGCGCAGGAAATCGGAAAGAAAGACGTTTGGCTCAATTCGCTGTCTCGAATTTCAACGCAATTTTCCACGATTTTTATTCTCGCTTTTGGAAGCTGGGAAGTGATTCATGGCTCTCTGACAGTGGGAAAACTCATTGCTTTGCAAATTCTGTATAATTTCTTTCTTGCTCCCGTAACCCAATTGGTGAGATTCAGTACAGACATCCAGTCTGTTGAGGTCGATTTGACCCGTCTTGATGATGTGCTTAAAGCCAAACAAGACCCATTTTTAGATCCGCGAAAAGAAGGGGTGAGTGATACGAAATTAAAAGGGGATCTCTCTTTTCACAATGTCGATTTTAGCTACAAAAAATTAGAAAAGCCTTTCATCAAAAAAATGAATCTGCAAATTGGTGCTGGAGAAATGATCGGTCTTACGGGACCCAATGGCTCTGGGAAATCAACCCTCGCGCGTCTTGCTACCTGTCTGTTTCAACCCATAAAGGGGGAAGTTCTTTTTGATGGCAAGGTCTACCAAGATTACACCCGAGAAACTTTGCATCGTTCTATGGCACTTGTCGATCAAATCGTCCAATTTTATCCAGGTTCCGTGCGAGAAAATCTCAGCCTTTGGAATCCAGAAATTTCCGATCAGGAAATTTTCGAAGCGATGAAAGTTGCCTGCGTAGATGAGGAAATCACTGCTCTTCCAGAAGGAATTTTTACGATCATGGAAGAAGATGCATTGAATTTTAGTGGAGGGCAACGGCAACGGCTGGAGATTGCACGCATCATTTTGAAAAAACCGACATTTCTTATCCTCGATGAAGCGACAAATACTTTAGATGCAGACATGGAATCAAGAGTGCTTGCCAATATCCGCTCTTTGGGAATCACCACCCTTCTCATCTCTCATCGCTTATCCACTTTTAAAGCATGTAATCGTATTCTCGTCCTCGAAGAGGGGCGGATTGTGCAAGATGGGAGCCATGAAGAACTCGCTAAAGCTGAAGGGCCTTATAAAAGAATCTTGGAATTTGAGATAAAGAAAAAATTATGAGCATAGAAGAATCTCTCAAAAAACTGGGAAAAGTCACTGCTGGGAAGAGCGAGGCAGAATACATCTCCACGATGGGGAAAACTCCTCTTGCGCATGCCTGCGCCATCCTTAGCAGGTCTGCAGGTTTTCAGCTCAATCTTCGCAGTTTAAAAGAAGAGACACTAGAAGGAATTTGTAAAATTGGGCAATTGCATCATCGCAGTGTATTTTTACCTTCCAAATGGTGGGAAAAAGATCACGGCCCTCTCCTAGGCTACTATCAAAATCAGCCAGTTGCACTGATTTGTGAGGAAGGGGGTTATTTTTGTGTCTTGCCGGATGAAAAAAAGATCCGTGTATCCGAAAAAATAGAGGCAGAAATCAAGCCTGAGGCCTATATGCTCTATCCGGCTCTTCCCGAAGAGATGGGAACGATGAAAGCCCTTTTGTATGTCCTATTTGAGAGAAAATCAAAGGACTACATCTATCTTGCCATTACGGGAATCTTAGCAGGACTCACCGCACTTTTTATTCCCTTTGCCAACAAAATCCTCTTCGACAAAGTCATTCCACATTTTAATCTCGGCATGTTAGGACAAGTACTTCTTGGACTGCTTTCTGCAGTTCTGGGGTCCTCTCTTTTTATGATTGCCCGTTCTTTCATTAGTCTAAGACTGAATGCGAAAATCTCCCACCAGCTTCAAATGAGTCTTTGGGATCGTATCCTAAAATTACCCGTTAGTTTTTTTCGCATGATCCCACGAGGTGACCTCATTCAAAGAACGATGGTTTTCAATCAGATCCGGAGAAATTTTGGCCCGAATACAATGATCGCCCTTTTTGATAGCCTCTTTGCCAGTATCTATTTGGTCATCATGCTCTATTACAACTGGAAGTTGGCCATTTTGGGGATTGGAATCCTTCTTTTGACGTCATTTGCTGCCTTTCTTTTAGCCTCTTTGAAAATCAAATGGGACAAAGAACTTTTAGCATCCGATGCCAATATCAATTCCTTTCTCATTGGAATCATTCAGGGGATAGAAAAACTGCGCATTGCAGCTGCTGAAAATTTTTTCTTCTCAAGCTGGGCGACAAAATATTCTGAAAACCAGACCATTTCTTTAAAAAGCCGTTTCATTGATGCATCTGCACAAACGATAAACAGAGTGATTTCCCTTTTTTTCCCCTTCCTTATCTATGGCATTGTGATTTGGGATCGATTTACAGATCCCCTTGCAATGACCCTGGGAGACTATCTTGCCTTTACTGCAGCCGCCGCTCCCTTTTTTCAGTCTGTTTTAGGCTTTCTCAATTTGGGCATCGCTCTCGTTTCCTTGATCCCATTCTGGCAGCGGGTCCTCCCTTTGTTGACCCATAGTTTAGAGATCAAACGAGAACAATTACCCCCAGGGACTTTGGAGGGAAAAATTTCTCTAAGAAATGTCTATTTTCGTTATCAAATGAATGCTCCTCATGTCCTCAAAGACTTGAGCCTAGAGATCAACCCCGGAGATTTTATTGCGATTGTGGGTCCTTCTGGCTGTGGAAAATCGACCATTTGCCGACTGTTAGTGGGTTTTGAAAGTCCACAAAGGGGAACGATTCAATATGATGACCGGAATCTCAAAGAGCTCCTCCTCCATGAACTGCGTGAGCAAATGAGTTTTGTCATGCAGCAAAAAGCGATTTTTTCAGGGACCTTTTATGAAAATATTGCCTGTGGGAATCCCTATTCCTTCGAAGAGATTGAAGCGGCTGCAAAAATGACGACATTGGATCGAGATATGCACCGTTTCCCATCGGGCTGGCAGACACTTCTTCCCAGTGGAGGAAGCATACTTTCTGCCGGAGAAAGACAAAAGCTTCTCCTGACAAGGGCACTGATTCGCAAGCCAAAAATTCTCATTCTCGATGAGGGACTCAATTCTTTGCAGAGTTGTATGCAAAGAGAAATTCTTAAAACGCTGAGGGATTTAAAGATTACCCGTATTCTCGCAACCCACCAATTGAATATCCTAACTGTTGTCGATCGGATTTACCTTCTCGAGGGAGGACAATTTTATGCTCAAGGAACTTTTGAGGAGTTGATGAAGCAAGAACCACGGTTCCGCGAGCTCATCGAAAAACAAACGATCTAACCCGTAACTATCACATGTTAATGGCTGGAGGCTTGTTCTTTTTGATCAAGATGAGGGTGCAGGAAAGTCCGATGAGAGCCATCACGATGACCAGAACATTGATCGACCAAAAACCATCCGTTGTAGCATGTATAAGGCTCTGTTTGACAAAGGCCTTTTCTAAAGCATTGAGAGCTTCGGGAGTTTTGGACAAAAGCCCTTGAAATGCAAGTGGGTCGATATTCTCTGTGGCTACGTTTTGTTTCAGGTCTTTGGCAAATTCTGCTGTTTGCACATGGAGAAATAAAGAGCCGAGCAAGGTAAGTCCCAGCATCCCTCCTAATTGGCGGAGCATTCCCATTTTTCCCGAAACAAGCCCCCGTCTTTCTGGCGGAATCTCCGCGAGGGCGGTAGCAAAGTTTGGAGTAAAAATGAAAGGGATTCCACATCCAAAGGGGATAATAGCCGAGAGGAGGATCGCTGCGTTTTTGATGTCGAGGTTTTGCATGAACCACAATGTGGAAACAATCACAAGAGAAAAGCCAATCGTAATGGGAACGCGAGGGCCTTTTCTATCGAGAAGATGCCCCCCCCCTAGAGGCGCTGCAATCATGATCGGCATATTTGCAAGCAGGTTCAATATGCCAGCTTGGGAAGGGCTATAACCGAGAACATTTTGGAAATAGATGGCCCAAAAGACAGTGATCATCAAGAGAAATTGCGTACAAAAAATTCCGATATTTGCTCCATTGAACGTGACATTGCGATAGAGAGAAAAATCAATGTAGGGTTCTTTGACTTCGCGGTCGATTTTCCAAAGAAGAAAAAGTATGAAAGAGCCAAAGAACAGAAGACCAAGCGTCCAAAAAGAGGCCCATCCCCAGACTTTTGCTTGCATGAGAGCAATGATGATGGAACTGATCCCCACACAAGAAGTGAAAAAGCCCATCCAATCGAAATGGATTTTTTTTCCTTTGCTTTTGGGAATGATCCATAAACTCATAAGAAGCCCGAAGAAAGCAATAGGGAGGTTGATCCAAAAGACATAATGCCAGGAAAGGTATTGGGTGATCACTCCACCGATGAAGGGTCCTAATGAGAGAAAAATCGATCAGATACTCACATAGAGGCCCATGGCTTTACCTCTTTGGTGCGGAGGAAAAGAGTTGTAATTGATCGTCATCGAACTAGGGATGAGCATAGCTCCTCCAACTCCCTGGAGCGGCTCGAGCCCCAATGAACCACCATTCTGTTTCACTGAGGCCACAAAGTGCAGAACTCGTTGCAAAGACTACCAGTCCCCAGCAAAAGATCCTTCGAGGTCCGAACCGGTCTGCAAGACGCCCCCCCGCCAAAAGGAAAATCGTGAGGGCCAAAATATAGGCACTGACGATCCATTGCAGACCAAGAGATGAAAGCCCTAATGTCCGTTGAATGGTGGGCAATGCGATTGGAAGGACCGTGATATCGATGAA
This sequence comes from Chlamydiota bacterium, assembly GCA_003228815.1. GTDB lineage: Bacteria > Chlamydiota > Chlamydiia > Chlamydiales > Rhabdochlamydiaceae > Sacchariniichlamydia. Next base: position 9,481 of record QIGB01000065.1, read on the forward strand.
ACTCATCGAAATCGCGCTGGACAAAGCCAGCAAAATCCACCATTTCCTGTTTTGCTCCGTTATCTTAAACATAATTCCATTTTGTGCTGAGCAATCTGGATCATGTTGAGAGCAGCTCCTTTTAGCAGTTGATCGCCCACAACCCACATTTCCAAAGTATTGCTCTGCGTATGATCGAGACGAATTCTCCCGCAGAATACGGGTTTTTGCTGTGCAGCGTCAAGAGGAATGGGAGTGTTTTGCAGAACCACTCCTGGAGCCTTTTTTAATATTTCAAGCACCTCTTCCCTTTGGATTGGATTTTGAAATTCCACGTTGAGGGCAATGCTGTGCACTCGGAAAACCGGAACGCGGACACAAGTGGCCGTGACCGATACATTTTCATCATCTAAAATTTTGCGCGTTTCCTGATGCATTTTGATTTCTTCGGCCACATAGCCGGAAGTATCCATTTCCGATTCATGGGGGAAGACATTAAATGCGCAAGGGTAGGGGAAAAGATTTGGGATGGGAACTTCATTTGCCAATACGGCTTTTGTTTGTTCTTCCAATTCTTCCATTGCCCCTCTGCCAGCCCCACTGACAGCTTGGTAGGTCGCAGCAACAATCCGCTTGATTCCAAATCTTCGATGCAAAGGGGCCAAGGGAAGAAGCATGAGAGTTGTCGTGCAATTGGGCGATGCAATGATTCCTTGATGCTGATCAAGAATGTGCCCGTTGATTTCTGGAATGACGAGGGGAACGTCTGGATCGGCTCGATAGGCAGTACTAGAATCGATACATAGGACTCCTTTTTCGCGCGCTTTTGGGATGAGCTCTTTTGCAACCTCTTTTGAAACACAAAAAAATGCCAAATCGATCCCATCGAAAGAAATCGAGGATTTGGAGTCAAAGCAAATGAGCGCAGAGGAATCTGCATTTTTCTCTTGGAGAAGCCTTTTGAGTTCTTGACCCACTGCTCCCGTCGAACCAATAATTGCTATCTTCATTCTGTTAGTCTCCTTTTTCCTTATCCCTTAGCGCCGAAAAACACGGTCCTTTAGGGCCATGATGTAAGGCGCCTTGCTAATTTGGTGCATTTTGCTGTTCAATATACTGTCTTACAATTGAAATGGGTGCACCTCCACAAGATCCAGAAAAATAGCTTGGTGACCATAATGCCCCACCCCAAAGATATTTTGTGATTGAAGGATGATTCTTTTTTCGAATCATCCTTGAAGAGACCCCTTTTAAAGAATTGACTAATTTGGCTATGGAGACTTTTGGGGGGTAGTTTACAAGAAGATGGACATGATCCTTTTCTCCTTCACACTCGACCAAAATAGCTCCAAAATCATGGCATACTTTTTCAAAAATATCTCTCAAGTCTGAGAGGACCCGTTTTGTGAAAATCCTTCTCCGATATTTAGTCACAAAGACCAAATGGGCGTGGAGGACAAACACACATGTTCTTCCTCTTCTTAAATCCTTTGACTTCAACATAGACCAAGCTTAAAATTGAAAACATGTTGATCAAACGCGCGTTTAAATTCAAGCTCAAACCAACCAGTACTGACCGAGAGATGTTCTCTAGATTTGCAGGAGCACGCCGTTTTGTGTTCAATCGAGGACTCGATCAAAAGCAAAAAGCATATGAAGCAACAGGGAAAAGCCCCAGCTATTTTTAACAAAATAAAGAGCTTACCCTTTTAAAAAAAGAACCAGAAACCAGCTGGCTTACAGAAATCCACAGCCAAGTCCTTCAACAAGGGCTAAAAGACCTTGACAAAGCCTTCCAAGATTTTTTTGGAAGAGTCAGAAAAGGAAAGAAACCAGGTTTCCCGAAGTTTAAGAAAAAAGGGATCCGAGAAACTTTTCGCTACCCACAAGGGGTTATAGTAGAAGGCTCACAAGTATTCTTCCCTAAGATAGGCTGGATAAAATTTCGCAAATCCAGAGAAATCCAGGGTATCATCAAAGAAACCACCATCATGCAAGAAGGCTCCGATTGGTTTGTTAGCTTTTCTTGTGAGTGGGAAAAAAAGAGCCCTAAAGTCGCAGCCATCGATGAGAACAAAGCCATTGGGATCGACATGGGCCTAAAGCATTTTGGAGTCACAGCTTCAGGAAAAGAAAACCACCAAGAAGTCATAGAAAACCCCAGATTCTTGAAAAAACACCTCGCACATTTGCGCTACCTCTCAAAACAACTCTCTAAGAAAGCAAAGAAGGGACAAAACCGACTAAAAGCGAGAACCAAACTCTCAAAGTACCATGCAAGAATCAAAAATTTAAGAAATGATTTTGTTCAAAAACTCTCAACAGAAATGATCAAAACCCACGACATATTCTGTATTGAGAGCTTGGATATATCCAGCCTATTACAAAAAAGCCCAAAAGCACTATCTAGAGCCATATCAGATGTAGGGTGGAGAACCTTTTTGCATTGTCTAAAGTACAAAGCAGAAGAAAAAGGAAAACATATCGTAGAGGCAGGCAAGTACTTTGCAAGTTCACAAATATGTGCAAGCTGCGGCCAACGTCAAAAGATGCCGCTTCAGATGCGAGAATATGATTGCCAAAATTGCGGGATAAAGAGCGACCGTGATTACAATAGTGCCATCGTTCTAAAGGCCGCCGGGATGTCGGTCTTAAAAGCCTGTGGAGCTGCCCTCAGTGGAGGGAGCGGTGAAGCAGGAATCCTTCGCCTTTAGGCGAGGGAGGTTCAACAACCTTAAGATCAATAGACTAAAGTTCTGATGCTATTGTCAAATATTGAGAATTATTGGAAAAGTTTGAGTGCTACTGTCCCATTACTAACCCGAGGATCAAACAGGTGACAGCTCATAAAGGCGACAGAAAACGTATAGCTCAAGACGCCGCCGTAGGCGGGAACCCGATGCAGGCAACCCCAAGGCGGGTTGTCGAAGCAGGGCAACGCAGAGATGGATGTTTTTTGTCCTTTATGAATGTCACCTGTTTGACCCTCGGGTTAATAATGTCCCAAAATCCTCAAGGTGAAATTCCGCAAGTCCCGAGAAATCGAAGAGACACTAAGGGCCCGTAAAGAAATAACCTGACAATCCTCGAGGGAAAAATCGATTCATCTCTCGATGATTTTCCCTTGTAGATATTGCAGGGATATCTACTGCGGAAAAATCCTCAAGATCTGAACCGTTTTCCTGCTCGAGGATTGTCAGGTTATTTCTTTACGGGCCCTAAAGCAAACTATTATCTCTCGTAGGAGAGATTGTGTGAATGATTGCAAAGCCTGGGGGCTTGTTAGGAAAAAAAACGTGATAAGAACCCCAGCATGATCTATATTTGACAAGATTGAAAAAAAACTTATCCTTATAGACGAATTTTGGATTGTCAATGAACAAGGAGGTTACTTATGGGTAATAGTCAGCCCTTCAGGAGCTGGATGTTCAAAAAAAGCAAGTCGGGTTGAAGCAGCCGTATCTGTGGTAGAGTCGGCAAAGTGAAAACGAAGTATTTTGGGGATTTCCATCTTTAAAATAATCGAAATGAGGATCTTGACTTTTGAGCTATTTTTTAAAACTAAATAAAAAGTTGAAATTTTATGAGAACAAATTTAATTAAAATATTAGTGTTATTTTATCTCTTGGCTTTAACTCTTGCGCCCTGCTTCTCCCAAGAAGAAACTGAATTTCTACAAACCCCTATCAATCATTCGAAAATTGAAGGGGGTCAGGATAAATTGGAAAAGCCTAGTCATGTAGAAAATTCTACTGAAAATAAAATATTAGATATGGAATCCTCTGAACCTTCAGAAGAAGAATCTAGCGTCAAGATAATCAGATGGCTTAGCAAATTTCATCCGATATCCTCTCATTTTCCAATTGCACTAATCATAATGGCCGGAATTGCAGAATTGCTATTTTTTTTGGCCCCATCACCTACGTATAGTTATTCTTCTCGCTTCATGATAATTGCTGGAGCAATTTCTACAATACCCGTTATTTTGCTAGGTCTTGCTTATGGAATTGAATTTGAAAGCAATTCATCTAGCTTAACTTTGGAGATCTTCTGGTGGCATAGATTCTGTGGGATTTCAACCGGAATCTTAGCTTGTACGACAGCAACAATGAAGGAACTGAATTTCAGGAAAATTCTTGTAAATTCTCATTGGTATTTAATAAGCCTTTGCATCACTATTATTTTCGTTCTGATAACAGGATATTTGGGAGGGGAAATGACTTTTGGTCTTTATCATTTGTTTTTCTAGTGCTCTGTAAAATTAAATTTACGGATTCTTGCTTAGGCTAACTTCAGAAAACTTTTTCAAAAAGACTTAAATGGACTGCAAAACAATAAAATAAGAAAATAACTGTATGGGAATGTTGAGGATAAGGAGGAGAATTTTATATTTTTTATCATCTTTACAATTTACTATATGTTGTTTAATTCTTATAATGATCCTTCTAGTTATAGGAATATTCTATCAAGCGGATTTTGGGGTTTTTGCTGCGAAGGAAAAAATTTATCGCGCTTTTTTCATTTATTGGAAATCCAGGGACGCCCTATTTTCTTTTCCTATATTTCCTGGAGGATATTTCCTTTCCTCAATGTTTCTAGTTAATTTAATTTCTTCATTAATATGTCGATTTAGATTTTCATTAAAAAAACTAGGCATTCTATTTATCCATATTGGATTAGCCTCTTTAGTTTGTATTGAGTTGGTTAATGGACTTTTATCAGTTGAAAGTCTTCTTCCTATAAAAATTGGTCAAAAGTCTAACTATTCATTAGAAACAAATAGTACCGAACTAGTCATCTTGAATAATACTTCTGAGGAAGTTTCAGAGATTATTTTTCCTGAAAGTAAAATATATTCGGGAAACATAATCAATCACCCAGATCTTCCTTTTACGCTTCATATTAAAAAAAAACTTATCAACGCTTCTATAAGAACTAACGATTTGGATCAAATAGATCAAACGTTCCAAATAGCACCGAATGAAATGGGTTCAAAAGTCCCCATATTAGAACCTCCTCCAATAAATAAAGAGAGGGATTTGAATAATTTGACTGCATGGATTGAAGTGAGGGAAAAAGAAAAAAATATAGGGACTTTGTTACTTTCAAGTGCAATCGAAGAATTACAATCATTAAAATTTCGAAATCAGGATTTTAAATTTGTCATTAGACCCAAACGAAGACACTTTCCTTTTAGTATTGAATTGACGGATTTTATACATGAAATTCATCCAGGAACTAATATTCCCAAGAGCTTTTCAAGTCAGGTATATCTCTATTCAGAAGATGGAGTATTTGATCGATCAGCCTATATTCTCATGAACCAACCCTTAAGATACAAAGGAAAGAAGTTTTATCAAGCGGGTTATGGAGAGGACAATACAATTTCAGTATTGCAGGTTGTTGAAAATCCAGGTTGGGCGTTGTCTTATTTTTCACCTAGTTTAATCATTATAGGCTTAATCTATCAGTTCATGAGTATTTTTTTTCTTTACAGTGGCAAAAGAAAATGAGATTTTTTTTGATAATATTTCTCATCTTTCAATTAGCCGTGCCTTTAATCGCAAAAGAAGATGTTCTTGAAAACTGTACATTTTCCATAAAAGACCTTAGGCAACTCCCAGTACAGCATCAAGGGCGCGTTAAACCTCTCGATACTGTAGCTCGGTATTCTTTATTGATTTTACATGGTTCTCAATCATTAAAATCTAAAGGTAAAACTATCCAACCTATTGAATGGTTAGTCGATGTTCTGATGAATTCTGATAAGGCAAAAAATCTTAAACTAATACGTATTGAAAATTCAGATCTACTAGGAATGATAGGAGAGAATCCAAAAATTAGAAACTACTATTCTATTGTGGATTTAGAACCCTATTTCAATTCAATCTATAGCCAGTTTTCTAAAGCAATTATGATCGATAAGAAACATCAGGATCATTTTCAACAAGCAGTTGTAGTGCTATGGCATCAAATCGTTACTTATCTCAGTTTAAGCAACACATTATGGATTGCAGGAAATAAAACCCCATCCCATGAGATCCTTGTTTTTAATTGGGAAATAATTAAAAAAAACTTAGAAAATAATGAAAAATCTGAAGTAGAATTGCCATTTACTAGTGAATATAGAAATCGTCTTGAGTGGTTTAAAAAAAGATATCAATACCTTTCTGACTCTGCTCATTTTAAGGTTTTATATCCTAGAGATAATGATGGGGATCAGACTAAATGGTACAATCTTGGTGAAGGACTTCTCGCTCGATTCCATGAAGAATCTTTGCATCCAGGCATCATACTATATGCAGAGTTGATGACTGCATATCAAAAAAATGATGCATCCTTATTTAACAAAACACTAAAAGACTTTTTAAATGTTATTAAATCACAATCATCAAAACTCAGGTTAAAAATAAATTTTGAATTGTTGTATAATGATTTCCAGCCATTTTTCGTAAGTTCTATCATCTATCTTTTGGTTTTTATCTTATCTCTCCTTTCATCGATTGTATGGCCACAAACACTAAAGAAAATTTCTTTTTTCTTACTGCTTTTGGGTTTTATTATTCATAGTTTTGGGCTAGTTTCTAGAATGATCATAGAGGGAAGACCACCAGTAACAAATCTCTATTCATCAGCAATATTTGTTGGTTGGGCGACGGTTTTTTTCAGCCTCTTTGTGGAAAGATTTTTTAGAAATTGTATTGGTTGCATCGTTGGTTCTTCCGTTGGAGCACTAACCTTAATTGTCGCTCAACACTTGAGCGCCAATGGAGATACTATGAATATCCTGCGCGCTGTTCTTGACTCTAATTTTTGGCTGTCCACTCATGTTGTGACAATTGCCCTTGGATATAGTGCTACATTTCTAGCAGGCAGCCTTGGCTGTCTATTCATAATTGGTGGGATATTGACAAGGTCTCTCGATTTAAAAACTTCTAATAAGTTATCAAATATGGTTTATGGAATTATTTGTTTTGCGACCTTGCTTAGTTTTCTTGGAACTGTTCTAGGAGGCATTTGGGCAGATCAGTCATGGGGTAGATTTTGGGGATGGGATCCAAAAGAAAACGGAGCACTTTTGGTCATATTATGGAATGTTATGATTTTGCATGCAAAAGTTGGCGGGGTTATTAAAAAAAGAGGTTTAATGGTCATGGCAGTTTTTGGCAATCTTATCACCAGTTTTTCTTGGTTTGGAGTCAACATGTTGGGAATAGGTCTACACTCTTACGGATTCATGGATGGAGCTTTTCTTGCATTTGCGATTTTTTTCCTAACTCAATTCACTATTATCTGTTTGGGAGGTCTTCTTCCAAGACAATATTGGCGAAGTAAAGTTCCTGGATTGTGAAAAAAAATCATTTAAACTCCGTGAATAAATTTTTGCTAAACTTAGAGCCCAATATCAAGCGTTAACAGTACTCGAAAGTCTTTATGTTTATATTCAGACGGGGAAACAAGGGTTCCTTCGATCATGGGAAAAAACCTCACAGAAGGATTAATATAAAAAGCAACTCCAGTAGAACCCTGTAACCAGATACCAGAACTTTTTTCTCTATCAATAAACACATCTAAATTCGCAATTGGAATAATGGAAGTTAGATATTTATTGATGGAGGTATTTTGAATTGCAAAGATGCTATTTGCTTCAATTGAAAAATCAAAATCTCTTTTTTTATCATGTTCATCACGGAAACCGAGGAGCACCATGATATTAGTGTTCTTAAATCTTAAATGGGCATCAACACCATATAGATAGAAAGGAAATCTTGAACGACTAGAAGCTTCATCAAAATGTTTGCCATGAGAAAAATAAGCACCAAAAGTTTGAAGTCCATAATTATAAAAAGCTCTAAAACTAAGATTTTTTGGATCCTGACCTTCGAGCTCTTCAAAATCCGCATGCCATGCTGCAATGCAATTAAAATTCCTATATTTCCCATTGATTCCGAGCATTTGGCTTGTTTCAGGAACATATTCTGCGGCCTTCCATTGTCTTCTTAATACTTTATGGTGATGAACGGTGTCATTACCATCGAGAACAAAGGGAGAGGCAAAACCCGTAAAAATATTGAAGTTTTCATTCAATTGATAAACCGCATAACCTTCAGTAAAGCGGACATCAAAACCATTCCTGTCTTTATCGCCCCATTCGTCCTCGGCTTCAAATTCTACAAGATAAAAAACTTTTCCTACTCTTCCTGCCAAAAAAACTTCAATTTCATGAAAAGCTCTAAGCTTAAGTAACCGGTCTTTTTTAGTAAGCTCTGTTTTTGAATCTGTTGAAAATTTTTTGTCAATTGGCCGTAGATTAATTCGGGCAGACAAAGGATTCGGGGTCATACTTAGCATTCCGTACTTTTCTTGAACTAATATTTCTCCAGCGCTTTCAAGAAATATTTTTCCGAATTCTGTCAATTGAGGATATGCAGTATGGCATGCTGAGCAGTCCAAACCCAGATTTTTTGAGAAACTTGGCACAGCTTCCAAGCCATCACACAGAAAGAAAGATGTTAAACTCAAAGTTAAAAAAATTAATTTTTTCATCTAAAAAAAATTTGCCCTCAATTTATTTTTGGCTTGGGTGCAAAAGTGCGAATGTAATTGACTAAATTCCACCGGTCTTCTTCTTTAATTGTCTTGTGATACGCCGGCATCATTGGCGGTGCACCAACGGTTATTATGTTAAATAATTCTTGATCGCTCTTAGACCACATTTTTGGATCTGATAAATCTGGCATATTTTTGATTGATCTAGCGAATACGCCATCTCCTCGGCCCAGAGCCCCATGGCAGCTTTGGCATTTATTAATATAGAGGGTTTTACCTCGAGATAGAGAATTTTTATTGGGTGATATTGGATTTCCTGAAGGAAAAACTGATTTACGTTTCTTTTCAAGCCCGATGACCTTTTGATCTAATTTGTCAATTTGTTCTTTCTGGATGACTAAAGATGATTTCTTATTCTTCGTTGAAGTTCCATCATTCATTTGTGTGATAGATTCTTTTGAAAAGAGATGTAAATCCCCCAAAATAATTCCTAATAAAGAGGCCCCCATCAAAAATCTTCTATTCATTGAATCCACTCAATTTTTTTTGAATATAAGTATGTGAATCATTTTTTACAAATCATTTTCTGGCCTTGCCAAACCTGCTCCTGACCTTGCCCCTTTGTTGGTCCACTAGCAATCAGAGGTTCCGATTTCCATATCCCACATCTCAATTCGAGCGCGAATTAACATATTTTTTTCTTCTAACTTTCCATTCTCGATCCCATCGAAAGAAATCGAGGATTTGGAGTCAAAGCAAACGAGTGCAGAGGGATCCGTATAGTTCTCTTGCACGAGCCGTTTGAGTTCTTGTCCGACTGCTCCCGTCGAACCAATAATTCTGCCCTTACCTCTTTTCGTGGGAAAAATATTGGCTTTGTTTTTCAGGCTTTCAATTTGATTCCGATGCTCACGGCAAGAGAAAATGTGGCAGTGCCTTTGCTGCTCAATGGCGTGGAATATGATGAAGCTCTTGCGCGAGCAGGAGAGATCCTCAAGCGTTTTGGTTTGGAGGATAAGATTGATGAACAGCCCAACAGTCTCTCTGGGGGGCAGCAGCAGCGGGTTGCCATTGCGCGTAGTTGTATCCATGGGCCTCATCTCATTGTTTGTGATGAGCCGACAAGCAGCCTGGATTCAGAAACAGGAATCAAAGTAATGGAGCTATTTCGTGAAGAAGTGCTCGCAAAAAATCGAGCCCTCATCATTGTCACACATGATACTCGTATCATGTCTTATGCCGATCGGATCGTCAAACTTGATGATGGCCGCATTGTCGAAAATTCAAAGAACCGATCTACCGAATAATTGAAGCACTTTTGTAATCGAAGAGGCCCTTGTCGCTCATTTTGAGCTCAGGTATAGCGAGATCGGTCATGAAGGATAAGGTCATGAAGGGAGCTTGCAGAGGGCTGCCAAGATTTTTTGCCGCTTGATCGAGATTGCTATAATGCACTGCGACTTCTTCTCCTTCAAGATTAGACATAAGGCCAGCGATGGGAAGGGGAAGGAGACTCGCTTGGCCTCCGCTTGTGAGTGCAATGCCCCCTTTTGTTTTGATGAGAGCATTGACGACCTCGCAGATATCTTCATCGCGCAGCCCAATCGCAACAATGTTGTGCGAGTCGTGCGCAACGCTGGAAGCGAGGGCCCCTTTTTTGAGTCCGAAATTTTTGATGAAACCGATCGCTACAGGGGCATCATGATAGCGATTGACAACGACTATCTTGAGAATGTCTCGAGCAGGATCGGCGATGACGAGATTATTTTCGATTTTGGGAGGAAGGGTGAGATGTTTGGTGAAAAGCTTTCCATCGATTACTTCAATGACATGGAGATCTTGGTCTTGAGCGGGCACTGCAAAATCCGTGGGTTTTTTTTCGCCTGCATGAAACTGATTGACGATGGGCGATTCAATAGGAGGAAGCACTGGGCTTTCTTTGAAGACGCATTCTCCATTGATGTAGGTTTCTAAAACGCGAAAGGAATCGAGATTTTCCACAATGATGAAGTCTGCAAGGTCTCCGATACGCAAAAGGCCGACTTCCAGCCCATAATGCAGGACGGGATTTCTGGAAGCTACGGTAATCGCATCAAAGGGATCCATTCCTTTTTGCACAGCTCTTCGCACGAGGAGGTTGATGTGCCCCAGCATGAGATGGTTGGGAAGGAGGTGATCCGTGCAGAGCATGCAATTTTCTGGATCTTCTAGCATGAGGGGAAAGAGAGTGTTGAAGTCTTTCGAAATCGAGCTTTCTCTAACGAGGATTTTCATCCCTAGAGCATGTTTTTCTCGAGCTTCTGACAGGGTGGTGCATGCATGATCTGTCTCAATGCCTGCAGAGACATATTTTTTAAGGTCGTCGCCAAATACACCTGGGGCATGACCGTCGACCCGTTTTCCCAGCCCTTTTGCAATCGCAATTTTGTCCAAGATTTCCGGATCATCTTGGATCACAGCAGAAACATCCATCACTTCGCACAAAAATTTGATCTCAGGCTTTTCGAGGAGTTCGCGTACTTGCCCTAGGTTAATCTGTTTAGATGGAGCACCAAAGTAGAATTTAAAGGGGCTTTTGCGCCCATTTTCGAGCATATATTCTACGCCAGAAATTCCGAGGACAGCCGCGATTTCATGGGGATCAGAAACAGTGGCAATGGTCCCGTGTCGGACGACCATGCGGGCAAATGCAGAAGGGATTAGCATGGAGCTTTCGATGTGGATATGCGCATCGACAAAACCCGGGAGGATGAATCCTTTCCCGCGATGGCTATTGGGCTCGATTGCGGCAATCCTCCCATCCTCGATGAGGATCCTGGAGGAAGAAATTTTCCGTTTGTGGATGTCGACTAAATTCCCGTGAATTTCCATGGTTTTTTCTTAAGTAGACGAAGGCCGTTGAAGACGACAAGCAAAGAGGCGCCTGTATCTGCTGCAATGGCCATCCATAGCGTTGCGAGTCCAAATAGAGCAAGGATGATGAAGAGGGCTTTGATCCCAAGCGAAAATCCGATGTTTTGTTTGATGATTTTGAGTGTTCGGCGTGCATGCCGAATCATCCAGGGGAGTAGCGAAAGGTCGTCGGTCATCAGAACAACATCTGCTGTTTCAAAGGCTGCATCGGTGCCCATCGCCCCCATGGCAATGCCAAAAGAACTAGCAGCCATGGCAGGTGCGTCATTGACTCCATCGCCTACCATGGCAATCGTGAAGTGATCTTCTTTCAACTTTTCGATGGCTTTGACTTTGTCTTCGGGCATCAGCTCGGCAAAAAAATCTTCGAGCCCCACCTCTTTGGCAAGGGACTCAGCAGTCTTTTGGTTATCGCCTGTGAGCATCACGAGTTTTTTCACGCCAAGTTCTCGAATGGCGGCAAACGTTTCAAAGATGTTGGGACGGGCTTTGTCTGCAACACTCAAAAGTCCACAAATATGGGTGAAATCCCCAAGGGCCACAACCGAGTGACCTGCATCTTCCATTTCAATAGCTGCATCATGTGCCTCAGGTGATTCTTTTCGCTTTTGCTCATGCATGAACCGGTGACTTCCAATCCAAAAACGCTGGCCATCAATCGTCCCTTCAGCGCCAAGCCCTTTAAAAATCTGATAGTCTTCTGCTGGAGGAGGAGAAATTCCTTTTTCTTTGGCTTTTTCTAAAACAGCCCGGGCAAGAGGGTGCTCGCTTGGCTTTTCCAGTTTTGCCGCAATTTCTAAAAGATCATCTTCTGTATGTTGATTGAGCGGAACAATTTTTTGGACTTGTGGCTTGCCAATGGTCACCGTTCCCGTCTTATCAAAGGCAATTGCGTTGAGTTTCCCAATCAACTCGAGATAGACTCCTCCCTTAATCAAAACGCCCGAGCGCGCAGCAGAAGTGAGGGCAGAGACGATACTCACCGGCGTTGAAATCACCAGAGCACAGGGACAGGCGATCACAAGCATCACGAGTCCCCGATAAACCCAATCGAGCCAAGACTCTTGAAAAATGAGAGGAGGGACGAAGGCGACGCTAAGGGCAAACAGCATCATGGTCGGCGTATAGATCCTAGAAAAGCGATCGACCCATTGTTCACTCTTAGCCCTTCTTGTGCGCGCCTCTTGCACCATCAAAATGATGCAAGCCAGCGTCGTGTCATTTGCCCCCTTGGTCACCTCCATCTCAAGCGCGCCATCTTCATTGATCGTTCCCGCGAAGATTTGGTCCCCTTCCTTTTTCGAAACGGGCATCGACTCGCCTGTAATCGGCGCTTGGTTGACCGAAGAGCTGCCTGCGACCACCAATCCATCGAGTGGGATTTTTTCTCCTGGGCGAATGAGCACCTTTTCTCCGATGGCGACATCTTCGACTTTTTTTTCGGTGAGCTGACCATCGCGCATCACCCGCGCAAGCGTTGGAGAGAGATCGAGAAGAGAACTAATTGCTTTGCGAGCCCTGTCGACACTCCAACTCTCCAAAAGCAGAGCAAGAGAAAAAAGGAACGTAACAGCTGCCCCTTCAAACATTTGTCCTATGGCAATAGCTCCGATCACCGCTACGAACATGAGAACATTCATGTCCGGGGAAAGCCTCTTTGCGCTGGCCAAGGCTTTCGGCGCAACAAACCACCCTCCGAAAACAATGGCTCCGAGATAGAAAATCGCCACAAAGAGGGGAGGGAAGTCAAACTTCGGTTCCCATCCCCCCACATCCATAAAATCCGTTGGGCCAATGAGATGCAAAATGAATCCGATGAGAAGGAAAATCCCACTGGCGATACAAAGGATCAGCCGCCCCTGTTGTTGCCAAAAGGTGAGAGTTTCTGCCTTTCCCCCTTCTACCTGAAGACTCGCCGCCATTCCGGTGGAGCGAATCATCTGAAGAATCTTGCCAGAATCAGTGACGTTTGGGTCATAGGTGACATGCATCTGTCGATTGAGAATGTCGAAATCGAGGTTAGCAATACCCGGCCGACCTTTAAAAGCTTTTGTGAGAAGATTACACTCTTCGGCGCAATCGAGCTCCTGGATCCGAAATGTCTCTTTCTGCATAATTCCTCATACTAGAAATATTTTAGACTAGAGTCAATACTTCGAACTTCTTACAATGGACATTCATATGGAAAAAATGATTTTGCAGTCAGTTGAAGAAGGGGTTCGGGCGATCCAATGCCTCCAAAATCCAAAAGCCCTCTCCTTCATCAAAGAGGCTTCTCGGCTTATTGCTGGTTGTTTTGAAAAAGGAGGAAAACTCCTCATTGCTGGCAATGGAGGGAGTTTGTGCGATGCGATGCACTTTGCCGAAGAGCTGACTGGAATTTTTCGAGAAAAACGCAAAGCTCTGCCCGCCATAGCCCTTTCTTGCCCAGGTCATTTGACCTGTACGGCCAACGATCTTGGATTCGAAGGGGTTTTTTCGCGGAGTGTGGAAGCCTATGGCCAGCCTGGTGATATCTTTATTGCCCTCACTACCAGCGGCAACTCATTAAATCTCATTGAAGCTGTTGAGACAGCCCAAAGAAAAAAGCTAAAAGTGATCTCCTTCCTTGGCAAATCGGGCGGCAAGCTCAAAGGAAATTCTGATCTCGAATGGTGCGTCGATGGGTTCAAATATTCTGACCGGATCCAAGAGGCCCATATGACAGCGATTCATATCATCATTGAAATGGTAGAAAAAAGACTTTTCCATGACTCTTGAAACAAAAATTCTAGATATCATCGAAGGGAGAAAAAAAGCTCCCCTCACCAAAGCCCTACTCGGTGTGATGAGCCAGTGCTATCGAGCGGGAATTTCCGCCCATCACTTTATTTATGACTGGGTCCTGCCCAGTACCAAACTCCAAATTCCCGTCATCAGCGTGGGCAACATCGTTGCTGGAGGAACAGGAAAAACCCCTTTCACCCTCTACTTGGCACAAGCTTTTTCTCCCAAAAAAGTGGCCATTCTTTCGAGAGGATATCGAAGGAAAAGTAAAAAAACCGTCATCGTCAACAAAGAAACTTCTCCAGAAGAATGTGGAGATGAGCCTTTTCTCCTTGCCCAAAAAGTTCCTACAGCCTCCATCATCGTCGATGCTAATCGAGCGTTTGCTGGACATCTCGCCCAAGTTCTCGATGCAGATCTCGTCCTTTTGGATGATGGGATGCAACACCGCAAACTTCATCGCGATATTGAAATCGTCGTGATGGATGCAAATGACCTCTTTGGCAGAGAATACTTCCTTCCAAGAGGGCTCCTTCGCGATAGCCCCAAACGGCTCAAATTAGCCCATCACATCATTGTCAATGGAGTTCGGGATGAAGAGCATTTTGCGAAAGCACAAACCCTCATTCGCTTCTATAGCGATGCTCCGATCACTGCCATGCAGCTTATCGTAGAAAACAGCACCAAACTCGCAAGTAAGAAAGTGGCCGCCTTCTCTGCCATTGCAAACCCTAAACGCTTTCACAATACCCTCAAAACCTTAGGCTGTGACATCGTCCGCTCTATGGAGAAACCCGATCACATCCCCTTTACCCAAGATGAACTGGAGCGCCTTGCCAATTTAGCCAAGGGAGCCGAATGTTTGGTCTGCACAGAAAAAGATGCCGTCAAACTCCCTAAAAATCTCCATTTGCACTTGCCCATCATCCCCGTTGAGATTTCCTTAAGCCCCACATTTGGCAAGGAGCATTTAGAAAGAAGAATCCAAGAGGTAAAACAATGACCGAAGACATTGAAGTGACCCTTCCCAAACTTGGTGAGAGCATCATGAATGCCACCATCGTCCAATGGTTCAAAAAAGAAGGAGACTTTATTGGAAAAGACGAACCCCTTCTCGAAGTGGCTACCGACAAAGTCAATAGTGAAATCCCTTCTCCCGTGGCCGGCCTACTTAAAAAAATTCATGCCGCGCCAGAGCAAGAACTAAATGTAGGTGAACTTTTGGCGATCATTGCAACGGAAGCAAAAGAAACGGCCGCTGGTCCCAAAGCCAAAGAAGAAAAACCCACTCCGAGCACCTCTGCCGAAGACAAAAAAGATTATTATTCACCAGCACTTCTTCGCATTGCCCGAGAAAAAAATATCTCATTTGAAGAACTCGCAAAAATTTCTGGAACCGGCGAAGGAGGGCGCATCACAAAAAAAGACCTCGAATCCTACATCTCTAAAAAAGAAAAGCCT
>QIGB01000092.1 GCA_003228815.1 Chlamydiota bacterium
ACCGAAAATGAAAGAATGGGCGGAAGCTATAGTGAAAAGGATGCTTCAGGCGGCATGACTTAAGTTGCCAAAAGGTACAAAGTCGAGACTAAGAGAATTGCATCAAATATAAGCTCAGAAAAATAAGCAGCCCAAAAATAGTTCTTTTCTTTTAAACTAAAGAGCTGTTTCGGAGTAAACTTTATAGACGTTCTGTTTTTTAACATTCCCCAAAAGAGATACTCACTTAACATTAGAGAGCCTAGATAAGTTGGAATAAGGAAAGCTAGGGGCGCCGGCTTGTGAGTAAAAAATACGAATGTCAAAAAGAGCAGATGAGGAAAAAGCCCTATTGAAGATGTCGCTCCACTTAAAAATGAAATCCTCAGAAAGAATGTTTGTGGGCTGGACCGGCTATTTTCCATAATGATTTTTCCGACAATAAAATTTTCTTCAGTTTGAAGGAGGGTTGGGAATTTGTCAACATGAAGGTCATTGAATAGGAAGACTTGCAAACATCGGTTCGGATGCAAGGCTTTCTTCAAAATCCGATTCTAGCAGCATTTTAGGGGTGATGCGCTTATTCTTAAAGGTCTTTCTTGATGCTCTATTGAAGCAGTTATTGAGATGGGTTCGCTCGATTCTTTCGCCATGTAAGTTTGTGAAAATGAGTTCATTTTTTTCTTTTTTACTGAGGTAATCTTTTAACTCAAGCATGACATGCTTTGGGTATTTTACGGAAAATTTATGGAACTTCACCTTGTCCTCTTTTACGTTGACCTGACCAACGTTTAAATTCAATACTTCATCCATGGTAGGCGCTCCAAAGTAGAGAAGTTTAGCAACCAAGGCATCTCTTTCTGCAAGCAATTGGACAAACTTAATAAATTCATTATATGTAACGATTTTTTTTAATGTGCGCAGAAAATCCAGATCTTGCCCTGGGGGAATAAGTCTGCAAGTGATCCTGGAAACATGTTGGGAAAATTCAATATAGGATCTTACTGACTCTTCTTTTTCAGATATAGTCAACTTAGGAACGCATCTAATTTGTTCAATGATTATCTCATACTCATTGGAGGACAGGTCATTTAATGTGCGTATTTTTCCATTATGGGTTAACTTTATCACTCCAAATTTAATCAATTGTCGCATGTTTTTTTCGCATTCCGCTTTGCGTTCTTTTATCAATCCTTGCAACCAGTTTTCTATCTCAGCACCGATAGGAATTTTAGCAAGCTTTTTTCGGAAGCTGACAATTGCCTGTTCGAAATGGGCTTGAGCCTGGATCATTGTATTCTGATAGTGCTCGGGAACTTCAAGGGAGGCGTTTTCTCCTAGTGCTCTGTCATGATTAAAATTTAGGACGCAAACTAAAATCAATTTACCCTAAAATCAAAGACTGACAGGGCACTAGTTGTTTTAAGTACTCTTGCCAAAACTCTGTCGCTGCCATTATATCTCTCCAAAAATATTTTGATTCATACTAGTGCTCTGTCATGATTAAAATTTAGGACGCAAACTAAAATCAATTTACCCTAAAATCAAAGACTGACAGGGCACTAGCAACTGCTTGCCATTTATGGTCCTCGGACAAGTGTGCATATCTTTTTACCATTTGGTACGTCTTATGTCCCAAGATTTCTGCGATGACGGGAAGAGGTACCTTATTCATTAAAAGGTAAGAGGCACAACAGTGGCGAAGGTCGTGGAATCGGAAATCCTTGATTTGGGCTTTTTTAATCGCTTGCTCCCACGGAAAACGAAGATCTATGGGTTTATTCAGCTTGCTTCCCGGAAAAACCAACTCTGTTTCTGACGAGCGTTTTTCATAGAGCGCTTTAAGGACTGAGTGGGCATGCCCTGTTAACGGCGCGACTCGGATTTCTCCATTTTTCGTTTCATAGAGGGTGATTTTATTTCTCTCAAAATCGACTTCACTCCACCTGAGATTCATGATTTCGGCTTGTCTCATGCCAGTTGCAAGTGCGAGGATGACAACAGGGTAGAGAAGGGGATTGGAACTGGCTTTGCAAGCTTCTAATAGACGAACTCTTTCCGCATCATCTAGAAATCTTACTCGCCCCCTTGGCTGCTGTGGCTTAGAAACTTTTAGTAGGGGATTTTCCTCCAACCATCCCCATTCCTTTATAGCAACTGTGAAGGTATGAGAAATGGCAGACAAATACCTGACTACAGTTGAGGGAGAGCGAATATTGCCTTTTGGAGTTTTTCCTTTTAAGAGACGATCACGCATCCCACCAATGATTGCCGGTGTCACGTCTGCTAGAACATAGTGGCCAAGCGTTTGCTTCCACCATTTAAGTTGAGATGCAACATTGTGAGCATTTTTTGGCTTGCGAGGCAGGATTTCTTTAATATATCGATCAATAAGGTCTCCTAATGTTCGTTTTTTTGCACCAGGAGACTTGAAGAACCGTCCTTCTTTGATAGCCGCTTCTGTTTTCAGAACCCATCTTTTGGCATCAGTTTTACGATCGAAGGTTGCTGTTTGTTGGGGGTATCCTTTTAAACGAATTTGCACGCGATACTTTGTCTTTCCGTCTTCAGTGTCTCGTTCTTCAATATGTGCCATCTCAGTAGCCTGGACGTGTTTTGGTTAATAGCAGTGTATGTTAAGTTAGGGGATGAAAGCAACATCAGATGATAAATCCGAAAGCTTTTTGTGAAAATATGACCATCCCTATAAGGGTTTTGTCTTATTGGGATCTAAGTTTTTTGGAATTTGGGGAAAATGGGGGAGGAGATGAAAAGGGAGAAGTCTTGTTGTTATTTGTTGGGATTTTTGAGGAGTTGTGATTTTCAATTCCCCCGCTAGTCCCCCACGATGGGAGATTTTGTTGGGTCGTTTGGGGGAGATTTCTGTTGCAAACCTCTCATTTAGAGACGGATAAAAATGTGGGGCAACCTGGATTTGAACCAGGGACCGACGGGTTATGAGTCCGCTGCTCTAACCGCTGAGCTATTGCCCCAAAAATCGCGAGTATAAAGATACGGGATTCTTGAGTATAGAAGAATCCAGTCTTTTGGGAAAATCCTATCTGTGATATTGAGAATTATATACCCGTCTTTTTTTGGGGATGGGGCCCTTCGAAAAAGGGATTGGGATTGTATTTTATGATGCATGCTAGAAAATATTCCGCATTGTTGCTCTGTTGTCTTTCGGTATTGGGTGCAGAAGAGGCGGATAACCCTGAAGGAGAAGGGGGGAAAGAAGTAGCCGATGCTTCTCATGTTTTTTTCATGAGCCGGGCTGAGAGCCTGCCCGATATTAAAATTGAAGAGACTACGGATCATTACCTGGAAGGGTATATCCAAGCTCTTGTCGATATGCATTACTATGAGCACCAGGTGGTCGTTTTTGTCGAAGATGATGTTGTCTATCTTGCTAATCTTCCCAATAATGCCCTTCTTTCGAATTCGATTACCTCATTTGTCAAGGATATTCCCTGTGTCCGTGAGGTAAAGGTCAAATGTGAGTTGTCAGAAGAGGAAAGCAAGGAGCGGTGCGGTTATGTGCAGCAGCCTTGTATTAGTGGGATTTGGTTTCCACAGCTGACTGTTCTCTATCAGCCGATGCTTGCTGATCCCCGTCAGGTGATGTACTCTGTGGCTTATCGATCGGGGGATAGGGTCATAGGGAGAAAGGTGATCACAATTGCTATGGGAGATAACTTCCCGGTCTATCGCTGGTTGAATGTGTTTCCTTGGTGTGGCGATCTCCAGATTGGGATTGAAGCAGGAATTTGGGCACCTTTTAATTTTGATGATGTTCCTCACGATGATGGGACATATTGCGAACTTGTGAATACTGACTATCTCTTGGGATTTCCTCTTGACTATGCGGCCGATCGATGGGTCTTTCGGTTGAGGCTGTATCACATTTCAAGTCACTTGGGTGATGAATTGTTGGTGAATAGGCCGTTTTTTTTGATGGAGCGGGTCAATCCAAGTTTTGAGGCTATTGAGTTTTTCACTTCTTATCAGGTGACACGAAGTTTGCGTTTCTATGCCGGTGGGGGTTATATGCTCCATAGCGATAAATCCTTTCCGATGGACGATTTTTATGTCGAATATGGTGGGGAAGTGAGGTGGTGGACTTCGCGATTTTGCTATCAGCGGCTCTATGGGACTTTCTTCTTTGCGGTGGATGTCCAAAACTGGCAAGTCCGCGATTGGGATTTTGACTGGACGGTCAAGGGCGGTTACGAGATCAGTAAGCTCCAAGGGGTCGGACGGAAAATGCGCATTTTTGCCGCTTATCACGATGGCTTTTCTTATGAGGGGCAGTTCTTTCTGCTGAGAACTCGCTATGGCGAGTTAGGCTTCTCCTGGGGTTTTTAAAAAAATTTAGAGAATTGAGGGTTATTAGTGAATAAGGCTATGCTAGATCTGCAACTTTTTTAGGAGGCAGATTTATGTCAGGAATTTCACTAGACTCTATCAGACAGGAATTGCAGGAACTTGATCACCGACTCGATCAACTCATTGCCGACGTGACGAATTTTAATCGAGAAAATCCAAATTGTTTAAGAAAAAATTCTGCTTCAATTTCAGCCCCACCTGATGCTGTGGCTAAAATTGCGGGATTTTTTTCTACTAAAATGGGCGAATTTTCAAGAAAAGCAGGAGAGATTCAACAAAAAACAATCCAAATAGCTGAATACTTGCATGAAATTACAGGGGAAGAAAAAACGGTTGAAAAATTGAAAGAAATCAAGCTAGAAGCTGATCTTGAAGTAGCGGAACAAGATCAAGAGCTAATCCAAAGGTGCACAAAACAAATATCTGGAGATATTACACTTAAAATACAAGCATTGTTTCTGGCTCTAAGTGGTCCAGTTAACTCTCAAAGTGTTTGATTGCCTCTATAGATTCACGCGATGATAAACCCATCGGGCGCGATGGGTGCGTCTTTCCCGATGGGCAGGGTTCCTGTGAAGTATTTTTTGTAGATTGAGAGGGCAGCTGAGGCCTCTTGCACACAATAGAAGCAGTTGCTGACCCATTCTGAGCCGGCTATTGTGTCGGCCTTCAGATTGCGCTTGAAATGAGGAGTGATTTTATCGCGCCAATACTCGGGCGGGCCGAGGAGGAGGACGGGAGAAGGAATGCCAATGCCCACTTTGCGCCGGACTTGTTCGAGTGCAAATTCAAAGTCTGTTCCGAATCCACCTACGAGAAAAATTGGAAAATCTAGATTGAACTCGCCTTGCCTTTCGACGAGTTTGTCAATACGATAGGTCATTTTTGCGTCGATGTAGGGGTTTTGCTCTTGTTCGACTCCTGAGAAATCGACGATGTTGGCGCAAGAGAGGATGCCGAGTTTGCGCGCAACTCGGTTGCCTACTTCCATCACACCTGGGCCACCGCCTGTGATGAGAGAAAGGGGAGTTTTGGGATTGAGTAAAGGGTGATTGCCTTGTTGTTTCAATTCGATGAGTCCTGCGAGTATCTTTTCAAGTTCTTCTTCGAAGACGAGCTGAATGAGACTAGATCCATAGACTCCAAAGACGGTTGATTGGATGAAGGTGTCGACTTTTTCGATGGGAACAAACATCCCAGTATCTTTATCGGTCTTTAGGGCGAATGTGAGAACTTTGCCGCATGTTTGATCGGCCCAAAAGACGGGGATGGCAAATTTTGCAAGATCAATGAGCATGGATCGGTCTTCGTGCGAAAAATATTCTCCATGGGCTTGTGAGGGTTTATGGAAATAGATTCCTTTTAGGGAGCTTTGGACGAGGTCGCCGAGGAGCATTTTTTTCATGAGAGGAGAGGGGAAATACTGGGAAAATAAAACTCCTTGTGATGTGATGAGGCCATTTTCGATGGCTTTGAGAAAAGGATAGGAGGGCTGTTTTTCAATGTATTCCTGTACCGATTTGGCTTGGCGCTCGGGATTATAGTGTCCGGGAAAGCGGGTGAGATGGGCTTTTCTTTTGATCCAGTCATTTGGCTTTAGTTTGAGCATTTGTTCTCCCTTCACAATGAAGATTGCGGAGCGAAAGGAATCTTTCGTCGAAAAGGTCTCAAAACACTTAAAAATGGCTTTTGAATCATCCAGAGAACTTTGAAGTTGATCGCGGTCAGAAAAAAAGACATGCTCTCGGTGTGGCTCAAGAGTATAGAATTCCAAGGGGATTTGTGTGATTTCTTCTTCAGAGTCGCCGTAGAGTTCATAAACATCGCCAGAAGCTTTTGTATCAGGTTGCAGAACGTTAGCTGTGGTGTGGAAGACTCCATTGGGAAGCAACTCTTGAGCCACTCGGGCAAAGGCTGTCCGAATGTGGAGAGGGGGTGTCCGTACAAGCAACATCCGATGCTTGGTTAAATTGCGCGAAGATCCCTCCTTCCATGTTTGATGTAAAGAAAGGAGTTCGCGTGTATTAAATTTAGGGAACTTGAGCGCGGTAGCCAAGGTGGGAAGAAAGGTCTCAATTCCTTTATCAAACTCGACGACCCCTTTTTTGAGAGCGAGAAAAGCGATTGTCTGGCCATCCATTTTTTTTAGCTGGAGCTCTTTGCTTCCGTGGTGTCCACCAAGAGAGAGAAGGGGCAGTCCATCTCGATCGTATCTTCCGAACATGCGGAGCAAATAGTCGGGCTGGCGAACTCGGCGATAGGGATCGGCTGCAAAGAGTTTCCCTACAAAGCAGCCTACTTCAAGCAAAGGGAGAAGTTTTTTGCCTAGAAGGTCTATAGGAGTGAAACTGACGCGGACTTGCACTCTGCAGTTTTTGGGATCAAAAAGATATTCTTCTCCAACTCCATTGATGCCCAATTGTGCAAGCGTGCTTTTGATGTTGAATTGGATATGACTTTGATCGAGACCAAATCCCACAAAGGCGGGTGAAATTTGATCGATCGTAATCAGGGCTGTCATCTTGTCTTCAGTCCGATCGATAATCTCAGCAATGATCCCATCAGGAGTTACGAGATCAAAATGTCCCGTTGCGAGGTAACTTTCCATATCTCTTTGTCATACAATGTCTAGATATTTTTTTAATAGTCGATAAAGAAAGAGTCCCGTATTATTTTGGGTTTTTTTGGTGGGGGGGAGATCAATGATGGTACCACGCAGTCTAGGGACCCATGATGGGAGTTTTCATGCCGATGAAGTGAGTGCAGTCTCGCTTCTTCTTATCTTTGATTTGATCGATAAGGATAAAATATTTCGCATGCGGGATCCTCAAAAGCTCGGTGAATGTGAATTTGTTTGCGACGTCGGTGGGGTCTATGATCCTGAAACAAAGAGATTCGATCACCATCAGCTTGAATATACGGGGCTATTGTCTAGTGCTGGGATGGTTTGGCGATATTTACATGAAAACAAGTTCGTCGACGATTCTCTATACACCTATGTCAACCATGCTGCCATCATTGGGATTGATGCACATGATAATGGAAAGGTGATGCAGCAAGAGGGAGTTTGCACCTTTTCTCATGTCATTGCGGGGTATGTCCCAGTTGAATATGCCGCGAAAGAGACCGAGCTGACAGCTGCTTTTTTGGGGGCTCTTGATTTCGCTACCCATTTTTTTCAGCGCCTTTTAGCTCGCCATGCCTATATCGAATCGTGTCGCGATAAGGTGGCAGCGGTGATGGTTAAAAAGGAGAAAGTCCTCATTTTCGATGAAGCGCTTCCCTGGCAAGAGAATTTTTTTGACCTGGGAGGAAAAGATCATCCCGCTCTTTTCATCATTATGCCCACCGGAGCGCATTGGAAATTGCGAGGCATTCCTCCAAATCAAGAGGATAGAATGGGAGTACGCAAGCCCCATCCAGAAGAATGGGCGGGACTTCGCGATGCAGCTCTCCAAAAAATCACGGGAATACCTGGAGCGATTTTCTGCCATAAGGGGCGATTCATTTCGATTTGGGAGACGAAAGAGGATGCACGAAAAGCCCTAGATCTTATATTAAAGAAATAAGAGCATGTTCTACAAAGTGCTTTTATTGCTGAAAGCTGAGATTTTTTCTAGGGAGATGCTTTGGAAAGGGGAGTAAACTCAAATCGAGTTTGCGTAGCTTGAAAAGCTTCTCATAGGGAAAAAGATAGCTCTTTAGCGATGAAATGACTTTGTAGACATGCTCTCAGAGGAAGGATTCATGACAACGCTTTTTGGAAAGATCATTAAAGGGGAAATCCCCTGTGAGAAGGTCTTTGAAAATGAAAATATTTTTGCTTTCAAGGACATTGCTCCTGCTGCTCCCGTACATATTTTAATTGTCCCAAAAAAGGAAATCCCAAATCTCCAATCAGTAGGGCCTGAAGACTATCCCCTTATAGGTGAAGTGATCGGAGTTGCACAAGCGCTTGCAAAAGAGTATGGAATTGAGGATGGCTATCGCCTTCTGACCAATAACGGTCCTGGGGCAGGACAAACGATCTTTCACCTCCACTTTCATTTGATTGGGGGGAAGCGACTATCCGACGATTTGGGCTAATTGCATTTCTTCTCATTTTTCAATCCGTTTTTGCGCATACACCCTCTCAGGATCAAGATGCCGCAAAAAGAGTATATACCCATCTCCTCATTGACGATCCTATTTCTGCAATTGGGGAAGCAAAGCAGTATTTAAAGAGCTATCCCGATTCCAAAGCTTTGCGACTGGCTCATATCAAAGCATTGTGCCATGCAGGGAAAGAGATTGAAGCTCTTGAAGAGTGGAATACCCTTTCAGAGAATCATGAAGATCTGGTCTCTGATCGAAATGCCCTTGAGATGCTCGCATGGGGGGTTCTAAAGAAAGGGGAATCCTCTAATCAGCTGGCCATCAAAATCAATTCCCTCATTGGAGCGAGTATGACGCGCGATGCGCGCGCAATTCCGCTCATTTTGGAAGGTTTAAGGGGAACAAACTCGCTAGTTCGCGCCCTCTCAGTGGGCCTTGCAGCGGGCTATGGGGACCTTCCTTTGCAAGAAGAGCTGGCTCGTCTACTTGAAGAAGAAGAAGTTTGGAGTGTTCGCCTCGAGCTGATTAAGGCAGCTGGTCAGCTTCGAATGAAAGAGACCAAACAAAGACTTCTCGAGATCATCAGTCATCCTCGGACTCTTGCAGAGGAAAAAGTGGCAGCAATTGTCTCGATTGTCAATATGTACGATTCGATCGATGATAAAGAATTAGCCAGCTTAATTCGTAGCAATCGGGCCGGAATCCGAGAACTTGCCTGTCAGATCATTTCTCATCTCAACTTGTATGAAAAAATTCCCATGCTTCTCCCTCTTCTTTCCGATGCACATCCTAGTGTGCGGATGTCGACATTGAATACTTTAGCTCTACTCAAAGTCAAAGAAATCGATGGCAAACCTTTGATGAAAATCGAGCAAGTGACTCAACTCATGAATGACTCAATTGCCGAAGTTGCCATCACGGCGAGTTGGCTCGCACTTTTGCAGGGTGATAAGCGGGGAGAAAAGAATTTACGAAATTGGATCTTGAAAGGTGAAGAAAAATATGCCCGGCTTGCTGCAGGAGCTCTTGCTGCTTCAGGAAAGCAAGGTGTTTCTCTTTCGAAATCGATGCTAAAGAAAAGCAACAATCCCTATGTACAAGTCACCTTGGCAATTGGGCTCATTGGACAAAGAGAAGCGATCCAACTGGCATGTAAAACCATCGATAAACATCTTTCTATGCAGGAAAAATGGATGTGGGATACAACGCTCAATCCACTTTTTCGCTCTCTGTCGCCGAGTCAAGTGTCTCATGTGGTGCAAATCCCCAATTATCCTGGAGTTGTCAATCAAATGACTCGGATTGAACTATTACAGATCCTTTGCATCATGAATTATGCAGGAGCGCAGCAGGCGGTGAAAGAATTTTTGCAGGCAGACACCTGGGGACCAGTTGGTGCAGCGGCTGCTACGTTATTACAAGAGGGAGATGACGAGGCTCTTGATGTGATTCGCGCCCTTCTCAAAGATCCAGAAGTCAAAGTGCGGATCCAAGCGGCTTTGATTTTAGCGCTTCTTGGCGGGGATAAACAAGCTGTGTCGGTGCTGAAAGAGGCTTATCCGGATTCTTCTCGTGAAATCAAACTGCATATTCTCGAGGCGATTGCCAAGACGAAAGATCAAGATGCAATTGCTTTTCTTTTAGAAAGGCTCAATGAGCCTTTCCAAGTCCTGCGCGTTGTCGCAGCAACTGCCATCATTCAGTGCTTATATCATTAGTTATGCGAACACAGGTGGGTTTGCTGCAAAAATATCTTCCATCAATTTTTGTGGAGTATCCTCGAGAAGACCTTCGGCATCATAAAAATAATCTTCCGTTTCGATTAAGTTGTCAGAAGATTCATCTCCAAATTCTTTTGCTACTAAACGCTCAGGTGTTCGAAGAGGGATAAATGTAAAGAATTTTTCAATTTCTCGGTTTTCATAAGGATTTTGGATCAGATGTAAGAAGTAAGCGGATTGGAGCTGTGCAATAGCTGCGTCGCGGTAAAGATCCAGTGCATCAACTCGAGTTATTTGTGCATCTTTGTAAACTTTCACAGCTTTTTCATCCTTGAAATCTACCGATTCTATAAAAGGAACGGGTTCCTTGGTGATTTTGGCATGAAGAGCGAGGTATCTATCCTTTTGTTCTTGAAAGTAAGCATAGCGCGCATATACAGATTTGAGTTTGTCTTTCTCTATTCCTGGTTCGACCCCGAGCGCAGAAAGATCAGACGGCATATTTTCCATGTGAGTAATGAGTTTTTTATCGATCGCGGCTTCGGCTGCATAATAATCTTTTTTATCCCATAGATATTGGATAGCTCTAAGAGAACTATGCATACCTACGAAAATGAGAATGGAAACTGTGGGCAGATGTACAGGGAAGTGAAGGGTCGAATAAACAAACACCGCTGTGGCAAGGGCTGTGAAAAACGCTGCCGTCACGAGTGCCGCGACTTGCCAAACCCGACTCCAGCGGGTATTGCTTACGACCATTTTATGGGGATCGTAGGTGACAACTGGGTTGAGTACTTTTGAATCCTCAGGTGGGTTTTGAACCATAGATAGAGCTGACATGACATGACCTCCGTTAAATAAATCGAGAGTATTTTATCACATGGCAAGACAAAAAATCAATGCTTCTTATTTACTTGCATCTGTAGTAACTAAAAAATTTAGTGCGTCTTTTTGCATCCGCAAAAACATGCTGGCAAGGCCATTAGAACGCCCTGGAGTAAGAGAGGTATAGATTTGGAGATCCTCTAAAAAAGTTGGAGGATTTTGCAGGATTGTTTCAGGGGTTTCTCCATTGTAGGCTTTGAGGAGAAGAGCAGCGAGGCCTGCCGAGATCAGAGCGTCAGAAAAAGCAGAAAAAAAAAGTTTGTCTTCTCGCATTTCCGTATGTAGATAAACAATACTTTGACATCCCTTGACGATATTCTCGGAAGTTTTATATATTAGATCCATAGGCGGAAGTTCACGTCCAAGTGCAATGATCTTTTGATAGAGATTTTCTGGAGTGAAACAGTTTGTAAAGAGGTTTTTTACCAGAGAAAAATCTTTCATAAAATCCAGTATAGAGAAAAAAAGCATCGAGGTCAAAGTTTCTTGTGTTTAGCCCTTGACAACAATTGAAAAAAACTGTGTAATTACGTCGTTTTATTATCCTTATAGCTATGCCAAAAGAAGATACCATTAAAATTGACGGAAAAGTGGAAGAGCTTCTCCCCAATATGACTTTCAGTGTTGCCCTTGAAAATGGAATGAAGGTGCTCGCCCATTTGTGTGGAAAAATGCGTATGCGCAATATCCGCGTCCTTGTGGGGGATACCGTAACGATTGAAATGTCTCCATACGATTTGTCTAAAGCACGCATTGTCTATCGGCAAAGGTAGTTGCGTAGCTATGAAAAGGGTTGATGTTTATTGGAATAGAAAAGTAGACTTGTTTGTATTCATGCCCAAATAGCTCAGAGGTAGAGCACTTGCATGGTAAGCAAGCGGTCGTAGGTTCAATTCCTATTTTGGGCAAGGAACCTAAGCGAAAAATTGCCAACGGAGGAATTAAGAATGGCTAAGGAAACATATAAACGGACGAAACCGCACATCAATATCGGGACCATTGGCCACGTTGACCACGGAAAAACGTCCCTGACCGCTGCGATCACGAAAGTATTGGCTGAAGTCGGTGGAACAAAGTATCGTGATTTTGCTTCCATTGACAACTCACCAGAAGAAAAGCAGCGTGGAATTACGATCAATTCTTCTCACGTCGAATATGAAACGGAGAATCGTCACTACGCACACGTCGACTGTCCTGGGCACGCCGACTATGTCAAAAATATGATTACAGGTGCTGCGCAGATGGATGGAGCCATCCTCGTTGTTGCTGCCACTGACGGACCTATGCCTCAAACTCGTGAACATATCCTTCTTGCCCGTCAAGTAGGTGTTCCTGCGATTGTGATTTTCCTCAACAAAATGGACCAAATCGAAAAAGGAGACGAAGAGCTTGTAGAACTCGTTGAAATGGAACTCGCAGAGGCTCTCGAAAAACAAGGATATAAAGATGTTCCGATTATTCGGGGATCTGCACTCAAAGCCTTGGAAGGGGATGCTGCCGAAGTCGAAAACATCAAAGCACTTATGAAAGCAGTTGATGAGAAAATCCCTACTCCTGATCGTGAAGTGGATAAACCCTTTTTGATGCCCGTTGAGGACGTCTTTTCTATTTCTGGACGAGGAACTGTTGCGACTGGAAAAGTAGAGCGCGGCATTCTCAAAGTCAACGCTAAGCTGTCCATCATTGGTCTTCGCGAAACACGCGAGACTGTTGCGACAGGAATCGAAATGTTCAATAAACTCCTCGACGAAGGACGTGCTGGAGAAAATATCGGCGTTCTTTTGCGCGGGGTAGAGAAAAATGATATTGAGCGGGGAATGGTTCTCGCCGCTCCTGGAACCTGCACACCACATACCAAGTTCAAAGGAACTGTGTATATCCTGAAAAAAGAAGAAGGAGGCCGTCACAAGCCTTTCTTCACAGGATATCGTCCACAGTTCTACTTCCGCACAACAGATGTGACCGGAACAGTATCCCTTCCTGAGGGAACTGAGATGGTGATGCCTGGCGATAATGTCGAGCTTACTGGCCAACTGATTAGCCCGATCGCCATGGAAGAAGGAATGCGTTTTGCAATCCGTGAAGGCGGAAGAACAATTGGAGCAGGGACCGTAACCAAAATTTTGGAATAAGCGGTTATGCGATGCAGCTAGGAAAATTTTCCTGGCTGCTTGAGGGTGTGTAGCTCAGTTGGTAGAGCAGCGATCTCCAAAGTCGCCGGTCGGGGGTTCGAATCCCTCCGCACTCGTCTGCGAGTGGGGGAGATAGAAGCCCCGAAAAAAAGTTTTAAGGAGCGGTCTTGAGTACGTTAATGGAAGTTAAATCGAAAAAAGGGAACGTCGAAAAGAAAAAGAGAAAAGACCTTTTTACCTTTATCAGTGATATGAAAGAAGAGCTGAAAAAGGTTAGCTGGACGACGAAAGTGGAGCTCCTTTCTGCAACAAAGATTGTCATTCTTGCAACGTTTTGCTTTGGAATTGGAATCTATTGTGCAGACCTTGTCATTAAGGGGCTTTTGGAGATCATTAAACGAGCATTGCTCTTTATCTTTGGATAAACATATTAGGACAACATGCAAAAGTGGTATGTCATACAGGCCATATCCGGCCAAGAAAAAAAAGTGAAGAGGGCTCTTGAGGAAAATCGAGAAGCCAAAGGGATGCTTGAACTCATTGAAGAAGTCCTAGTCCCTTCTGAAAATGTTGCCGAAGTCAAACGGGGACAACAGAAGGTGTCTGAGAAGCGGATGTGGCCTGGCTACATCATGATCAAAATGCTGATCACCGATGACTCTTGGATGTATGTCAAAAACACCATTGGAGTTCTCGGATTTCTGGGGGGAGATCCTCCTACACCGCTTTCTGATAAAGAAATTGAAGAAATTCTGAGTGAGCTCGCAGACAAAAAAGGCGATGTGGTTCAGAAGCACAGAATCAATGTTGGCGATCGGGTGAAAATCACCGATGGCGTCTTTGTCAACTTTATCGGAGATGTCATTGAAGTATTTTATGATAAGGGAAGGCTCTCGGTGATGGTCTCTATTTTTGGACGAGACACCCGAGTGGACGATTTGGAATTTTGGCAAGTAGAACAAGTTTCCGCTGAATCAGAAATTAGTTAAAGGAAAAACCAAAAATGGCAAAAAAGTTAGTCAAACAAATCAAACTGCAAATTCCGGCTGGAAAGGCTAACCCTGCACCTCCGATTGGACCGGCTCTTGGTGCGGCACAAGTCAATATTATGGCCTTTTGTAAAGAATTCAATGCCAAGACACAAAGTCAGGCTGGTGACATCCTCCCTGTTGTCATTTCGGTCTATCATGACAAGTCTTTTACTTTTATCACGAAACAACCACCTGTTTCGCGGATGATCCTGAAAGCACTTGGAATCGAAAAAGGGTCTGGTGTTCCGAATCGAGACAAAGTGGGCAAATTGACATTGGCACAAGTATTAGAGATTGCGAAGAAAAAATACCAAGATTTGAGAGTCAATTCCGAAGATGCTGCGATCCTAGTTGTCAAAGGAACCGCGCGCTCAATGGGTGTTGATATTGTAGAGGAATAATTATGACAAAAAGAAGTAAGAGATTTAAAGAAATCGATCAGCTGTTTTCTCCCGATCGGATGTATTCTCTAGACGAAGCCGTTGAAGTTTTGCAGAAGTGTCCTCCTGTGAAATTTGACCAGTCCATTGAAGTTTCACTCAAGTCGGGAATCGATGTAAAAAAGTCCGATCAGCAGGTTCGTGGAACGGTTTCGTTGCCCCATGGGCTTGGAAAAAAGATTAGAGTCCTTGTTTTTGCTCGTGGAGACAAAGTGAAGGAAGCGGAAAGCGCGGGTGCCGATTATGCAGGCAATGATGACCTTGTTGAAAAAGTGAAAGGGGGTTGGACCGATTTTGATGCGATTGTTGCCACTCCCGATATGATGCGCGAAGTGGGAAAACTTGGGAAAATCCTAGGTCCAAGGGGGCTGATGCCTACGCCTAAAACAGGAACAGTCACTCTTGAGGTTGCTAAAGCAGTCGGAGAATTAAAAGCAGGTAAAGTGGAATTTAAAAATGACAAAAGTGGGATGATCAACAACCTCGTTGGAAAGCTATCCTTTGATAAGGAGAAACTAAGAGAAAATATCGAGGCTTTTTTGTCCGCCGTTGGGAAAGCAAGGCCTTCGTCTGCAAAGGGCAATTATATGCAGTCACTGGTTATTTCCTCCTCAATGGGCCCTGGACTCAAAATTGATCTAAACTCTGTTGAAGGGATGTGAGCGATGAGAGAAGAAAAACAATTACTACTCGATGAGATCAAAGACCAAATAGACGGATCTACAGCACTTGTTCTGACCCGTTACAACAGCTTAACACCTGATCTTTCCGCAGAATTTCGAAATTCACTGCGAGATGCAGGAGGATCCTTTTCTGTTGTGAGAAAGCGCATCTTACTAAAAGCAGCTGAGGCCAGTGGCCTCGCACTCGATTCCGCGATGCTTCAGGGGCATATCGGCGTGGTGTTTGCAACAGAAGATCCTATATCCACTATGAAGGCACTCTTTGCATTTGCTAAAGAAAAAGAAGTGACCCTAGAAGTTCTCTCTGGGCAATTCGAAGGACGCCTTTGCAGTGCGCAGGAAGTAAAAACGATTTCAGAGCTCCCATCACAGGATGAAATGCGAGCCCAACTGCTTGGCCTTTTCGAAGCGCCAATGTCACAGACTCTATCAGTTATGGAAGCCCTGCTAACAAGTATCGTATATTGTTTGGAAAATAAGAGCCAAGAAGAAGGTTCAAAATAAATTTATTTAACTTTTGTGAGGTAAAGACGTGAGTACCCAAGAAAAAGACCTGGAAAAACTCGTAGAAACTTTGAGCGAGCTTAGCGTTCTCGACATGTCGAAATTAAAAGCTACACTTGAAGAAAAATGGGGAGTCAAAGCTGCTGCCGCAGCTCCTATGATGATGGCTGCTGCTCCTGCCGGAGGAGAAGCTGAAGCGAAAGAAGCGACAGACTTTAAAGTAACTTTGCAAGAAGCTCCTGCAGACAAAAAGATCGGAGTCATTAAGATTGTTCGAGAAGTGACTGGTCTTGGTTTGAAAGAAGCTAAAGATCTTGTAGAGGGAGCTCCAAAAGTCTTGAAAGACAGCGCTCCTAAAGCTGAAGCCGATGAAATCTCCAAAAAGGTTGCCGATGCTGGCGGAAAGGTGACGCTTGCTGGTCTCTAAACGAGAACAAAAAAAGCCCTATTTTTTTGAGCAGAAACCAATAATTGGCTTCTGCTCGTTGTCGTTTCGAAAAAGCAAAAGTGCTGCAAGAACAAAATAACCCTTTATCCTAGGAGCCAAGTAGATGCTAAAGCGACCACCTAAACGGGTGAGTTTTCAAGAAAAGAAAGAGATTCTCGCTCTTCCTAATCTCATTGAAATTCAAATCAAATCGTATCGCCAATTTCTTCAGGCCGATCTGATGCCTCATGAGCGGAAGAATGTTGGGCTTCAAGAAGTTTTCAGTGAGATATTCCCCATCAAATCCTACGATGAAAAGACTGTTTTAGAATTTCTCTCTTACAATTTGGGCGTTCCCAAATATACTCCTGAGGAATGCATTCGTAGGGGAATTACATTCAATGTAACATTGAAGGTGAAATTTCGCCTCACTGACGAGACCGGGATCAAGGAAGAAGAAGTCTACATGGGAACCATTCCCGTGATGACAGAAAATGGAACATTCATCTTCAATGGTTCAGAAAGAGTCATCGTTTCTCAGCTTCACCGCTCTCCTGGCATTTCATTTGAACAAGAACGCCATCCGAAAGGAAACGTCCTTTATTCTTGCCGTATCATTCCTTACCGAGGCAGTTGGCTTGAAGGTGCTTTTGACATCAATGATTTGATCTATATCTACATCGATCGAAAAAAGCGGCGTCGCAAACTCTTGGCGACTGCGTTTATCCGAACTCTTGGATTTTCCACCGATTCCGATATCATCGAAGAATTCTTCAGTACCGTCCGTGTCAAAATCCGCTCTGACAAAGACTTTTCTAAACTGGTTGGAAAAATCTTGGCTGAAGATGTAGTGGATGAACAAACAGGTGTGATATTCGGAAAGTCCTCAGAGAAACTCACAACGGCTATGCTCAAGCGGATGCTCGATGCAAAGATTCCTGCTGTGCGTGTTGCAGAAGATGCCGACGAGACCAATCCCATTATCAAAATGCTCGCAAAAGATCCGACCGATTCGTATGAATCTGCATTGAAAGATTTCTATCGCAAGATCCGACCTGGTGAGCCTGCGACATTGTCTAATGCCCGCTCAGCGATTATGCGCCTCTTCTTCGATCCCAAACGTTACAACTTGGGTCGAGTGGGACGCTATAAACTCAATCGCAAGCTCGGGTTTGATCTCACGGATGAAGAGCTCAATTCTGTCACTCTTAAGAAAGAAGACGTCATTGGTGCCATCAAATATTTGATTCGCCTGAAAAGCGGAGACCCTTCTGTCAATATTGATGACATCGATCACCTAGGAAATCGTCGTGTTCGTTCCGTTGGGGAACTCGTCCAAAACCAATGTCGTATCGGCCTCTCACGGATGGAAAAAATCATCCGAGAGCGGATGAATCTATTTGATTTTTCTTCCGATACACTAACTCCTGGAAAGATCGTCTCAGCTAAGGGACTAGCAGGCGTTTTGAAAGATTTCTTTGGACGTTCACAGCTCTCGCAATTCATGGATCAGACCAACCCTGTTGCTGAGCTCACACACAAACGGCGTCTTTCATCCCTAGGACCAGGAGGACTCAATCGTGAACGTGCCGGTTTTGAGGTGCGTGACGTACACCCCAGCCACTATGGGCGCATTTGTCCGATTGAAACACCTGAAGGTCCCAACATTGGTTTGATCACCTCGCTCTGTTCTTATGCAAAAATCAATGAGTTTGGATTCATCGAGACCCCTTATCGCATTGTTCGCGAAGGGATCGTCACCGATGAGATCGAATACATGACCGCCGACCAAGAAGAAACCAATGTGATTGCCCAAGCCTCCGCAGAATTGGACTCTCACAACATGTTTGTCCACCCGACGTGTTGGGCTCGTTATGGTGGAGAATCACTCAAAATTGAGACAGAAAAAGTGACGCATATGGACGTCTCTTCCAAGCAATTCGTTTCGATTGTTGCCGGTTTGATTCCATTCTTAGAGCATGATGATGCTAACCGTGCTTTGATGGGGTCGAATATGCAGCGGCAAGGAGTTCCCTTGCTCAAAACCGAAGCCCCCATTGTGGGCACGGGTCTTGAGATGCGTGCTGCACGCGACTCCGGAGCGGTTGTTCTTGCCGAGGAAAACGGGAAAGTTGAATATGTCGATGGATTTAAAATTGTCGTTGCGGCGAAAGACAATCCTACTCAGAAAAAAACGTATGAACTCAACAAGTTCATGATCTCGAATCAAGGCACTAGCATCAATCAGACCCCACTTTGTAGTATCGGGGATGAGGTGAAACTGGGCGATGTGATTGCGGATGGTCCAGCAACCGATAAAGGGGAGACAGCCCTTGGGAAAAACGTCCTTGTTGCTTTCATGCCTTGGTGTGGTTACAACTACGAGGATGCGATCATCATCTCTGAAAAACTCGTTAAGGAAGATGCGTATACATCCATCTATCTCGAGGAGTATGATGTAACGGCACGTGACACTAAACTGGGAAAAGAAGAAATCACAAAAGATATTCCCAACGTCTCCGAAGAAGCTCTTGCCAATTTGGGAGAAGATGGGATTATCCGCGTTGGCGCTGAAGTAAAACCTGGCGATATCTTAGTCGGAAAAATCACTCCCAAATCAGAAACCGAACTCGCCCCAGAAGAGCGACTTCTTCGTGCGATCTTTGGAGAAAAAGCGGCCGATGTCAAAGACGCCTCCCTCACCGTTCCTCCAGGAACCGAAGGGGTCGTCATGGATGTCAAAGTCTTTAGTCGCCGTGATCGCCTTTCAAAGACCGATGATGAACTCGTCGAAGAGGCGTCACGCGTCAAAGATATTCATCAAGAATATAAGAATAAAGAAACAGAGATAATTATCGAGTTCCACGAAAAATTGGGAGCATTACTGCTTGGCGAGCCAGCACCTGGCCCGATTATGCACCGCAAAACGGGAGATATCCTGATCAGAGAAAGCGAAATAATCACCCAAGATATGCTCGAAATGCTTGAAAACGAGAAAGCAGAAGATCTCTTGATGACGGAAAATGAAACTTATAACGCGATGAAGGAGATCTTGCGCGAGTTTGATCACGCAATGCAAGCTCTTCAGACCCTTCATAAGACCGATGTGGAATTCACTCGCAAGGGGGATATCGAACTCGATCCTGGCGTCATCCGCCAAGTGAAAGTCTACATTGCAACAAAGCGCAAACTCGAAGTGGGAGATAAGATGGCAGGGCGCCACGGAAATAAGGGCGTCGTCTCACAACTTGTTCCGGAAGCCGACATGCCCTATCTCGAAGAGGGAGAATCTGTTGAAATCATCCTCAATCCGCTCGGGGTTCCTTCTCGTATGAACATGGGACAGCTCCTCGAGACTCACTTGGGATATGCAGCCCGAAAAGCTGGAATCTTCGTCAAAACACCTGTCTTCGAAGGCTTCCCGGAAGAGCGCATTTGGAAAATGATGGCAGAGCAAAATCTTTCTTCTGACGGAAAAATGTTTCTTTATGATGGAAGAACAGGGGAGCGATTCGATAACCGCGTAGTGGTCGGCTATATCTACATGATGAAACTGGGGCACCTCGTTGCCGATAAGATTCATGCTCGATCCATTGGTCCTTACTCTCTTGTCACGCAACAGCCGCTTGGTGGTAAAGCGCAGATGGGAGGACAGCGTTTCGGTGAGATGGAAGTGTGGGCCTTAGAAGCCTATGGCGCAGCCCACCTCTTGCAAGAAATGTTAACCGTTAAATCAGATGATGTGGCCGGACGCACTCGTATTTACGAATCGATTGTGAAAGGGGAAAACACCCTAAAAGCCGGAACGCCAGAATCATTCAACGTACTTGTAAAAGAGATGCAGGGATTGTGTCTCGATGTGCGCGCTGAAAGAGCAGAAGAATAAACTTCTACTAACCCTAGGGAGAAATTTTCGATGGTAGAACAAGAAAGTCAAGAATCTTTTGACAAATTGGTCATTCAGATTGCATCGGATGATGTGATTCGCAATGATTGGTCAAGGGGGGAAATCAAAAAACCTGAGACCATCAACTACCGGACGTTCAAACCCGAAAAAGGGGGATTGTTCTGTGAAAAAATCTTTGGTCCTACAAGAGACTGGGAATGTGCTTGTGGGAAGTACAAAAAAATCAAACACAAGGGAATTGTTTGTGATCGTTGCGGTGTTGAGGTAACTCTTTCCAAAGTGCGACGCGAAAGAATGGCGCACCTTGAACTTGCCGTTCCAGTGGTGCATATCTGGTTTTTCAAATCGCTGCCTTCACGCATTGGAAACATTCTCGGAATGTCTGCCAATGAATTGGAGCGGGTAATCTACTACGAAGAATATGTCGTCACAGATCCAGGTCGTTCAACCCTAGAGCCCAAGCAACTGCTCAATGATACCGAATTTCGCGAAGCGCAAGAAAAATGGGGTCCTGAAAACTTCACCGCCAAGATGGGGGGGGAGGCGATCAGTGAACTCCTTGAAAAAGAAGATTTATCCCTTCTCGTCACCGAATTGAAAGAAAAATTGCGCAAAACAAAGTCGATGCAGGCGCGGATGAAACTTGCCAAGCGGCTCAAAATTGTTGAGAGCTTTGCCTTTTCACCCAATCGCCCTGACTGGATGGTGATGTCTTGCGTTCCCGTCATCCCTCCCGATCTTCGCCCCCTTGTCCCTCTGGATGGAGGACGTTTTGCTACTTCAGATTTGAACGACTTGTATCGTCGTGTCATCAACCGAAATAACCGTTTGAAAGCCATCTTGCGACTCAAAACTCCCGATGTCATCATTCGGAATGAAAAGCGGATGCTTCAAGAAGCTGTTGATGCGCTCTTTGACAACGGTCGTCATGGCCATCCTGTGATGGGTGCAGGCAATCGCCCTCTCAAAGCCCTCTCAGAAATGCTAAAAGGCAAAACGGGACGCTTCCGTCAAAACCTTCTCGGAAAACGAGTCGACTACTCGGGGCGTAGCGTGATCATTGTCGGTCCTGAACTCAAATTCAACCAATGCGGACTCCCCAAGAAAATGGCCCTAGAACTCTTTGAGCCCTTCATTGTGAAAAAACTCAAAGATCTTGGATACGTGTATACCATTCGCTCGGCGAAGAAAATGATCCAGCGCCAATCAACCGAAGTGTGGGATGTCCTTGAAGAAATCATTAAAGGCCACCCTGTTCTTCTCAATCGTGCACCGACTTTGCACAGGCTTGGGATTCAGGCTTTTGAACCGATCTTGATTGAAGGGAAAGCGATCCGGATCCACCCCCTCGTTTGTTCAGCCTTCAACGCCGACTTCGACGGAGACCAAATGGCTGTCCACATTCCCCTTTCGATCGAGGCACAATTAGAAGCAAAACTCCTCATGATGGCACCCGATAACATCTTCTTGCCTTCCTCTGGAAAACCTTCAGCCGTCCCCTCGCAAGATATGATTTTGGGACTCTACTACCTCATGCATGATCCCATTTATATTCCTGAAGATCTGGGCAAGAAAACAAAAATCTTTTCCGACCCAGAAGAAGTTCTTCTCGCCATGCAAGCTGCAGGAAGCTACAATTGGGAAGAAAACCTCGAAGAAGGTGTCCGCCGCGATGAATTGGGAAGGGGATTACATATCCACGAAAAAATCAAGCTCAAGCTCCCTGAGGGAATCATCACCACTACACCTGGACGCGTCATTTTCAATACCATTGTTCCCGAAGAGCTCGGTTTCCAGAATTATGCTCTTAGAAAGAAAAAAATGAGTGAGCTCGTTTTAGAAACCTACAAAAAAGTTGGACTTGAGGCGACGGTTAAATTCCTCGATAGTTTGAAAAACCTAGGCTTCGCTGAAGCGACAAAATCGGCCCTCTCGATTGGAATCTGTGATGTGCGCATTCCGGATAACAAGCAAGAAGTCTTGGACGAGGCGCACAAACGAATTGAAGTGGTCCAAAAACAATATGAAGACGGAATCATCACTGATGGGGAGCGTAAATCCAAGATCATTAGCATTTGGACAGAAGTCTCGGACGATCTTTCTGAAGAGCTTTTCAAACTGATGAGTAAGCCCAAAGACCACGAGCTGAATCCCATCTTTCTCATGATGGATTCTGGAGCACGGGGAACTCGCTCTCAAGTCAAGCAGCTGGGTGCGATGCGAGGACTCATGGCGAAACCGTCCGGAGAGATTATTGAATCGCCCATTACAGCCAACTTCCGAGAGGGCTTAAGCGTCCTCGAGTATTCGATTTCTACACACGGTGCTCGTAAAGGTCTTGCTGACACAGCCCTAAAAACTGCGGACTCAGGATATTTGACCCGCCGTCTCGTCGACGTTGCCCAAGATGTGATCGTCGTCGAAGACGATTGCGGAACCCTAAATGGGATCGAAGTGAGTGCAATCAAACAAGGACAGGAAGAACTCCTCCCCCTGAAAGATCGGATCTATGGTCGCACCGTTGTAGAAGACATTTACCAACGTGGGGATCAAACCAAGATCCTCGCCAAATCGGGAACCATTTTGACCCTTCTCCAAGCAGAAGCGATCGATGACGCCGGAGTTGAAACAATCCGCATCCGCTCAGCCCTCACCTGTGAAACAGAAAGGGGAGTCTGTTGCAAATGCTACGGCATCAACCTCGCCAATGGTCGCGTTGTCGGTCATGGAGAAGCGGTTGGAATCATCGCCGCCCAGTCGATCGGGGAGCCGGGAACACAGTTGACGATGAGAACATTCCACTTAGGAGGAATTGCCGCCGCCCATCTCAGCCCTGAACTCATCACTGATGAAGAAGGGATTCTCGTCTATATGGATCTACGGACCGTGCAGAATCAAGAAGGAGAATGGCTTGCCCTTAATAAGAACGGGATGCTCCATGTCATACAAGACGAAGGACGCAGCCTCGAAGAAGTGAAAAAACTCCTCAGCACCAAGTCCCTCGAGCCGCTTCATAGCTTCAATGTTGAATTGGGAACACGCATTCTTCTTGCTGATGGAGCAAAAGTGAAAAAAGATCAGCAGATCGCTGTCTGGGAGCAACACAATATCCCCATTATCTGTGAACGCCCTGGATACGTGAAGTACGAAGATCTCGTCGAGGGAATTTCTACCCAGCGCGAAGTCAATAAACAGACTGGGCAAACCGAAACCATCGTGAAACAACACCGCGGGGAACTCCATCCACAAATCGTGATCTATGCCGATCAGGAATATAGCGAACTGGTAGGAACCTATGCGATTCCGTCCGGAGCCTTTATCTCTGTTGAAGAAGGAGAATATGTACAGGCGGGTATGCTTTTAGCACGCCTCCCTCGTGGCGCCATCAAAACCAAAGACATCACCGGGGGTCTTCCTCGCGTTGCAGAACTCTTTGAGGCACGCAAACCAAAAGATGCCGCCGAGATTGCCAAAATCGACGGTGTTGTCGATTTCCGCGGCGTGCAGAAGAACAAGCGCATTCTCGTTGTACGTGACGAAGATTCGGGCATGGAAGAAGAACACCTCATCCCTCTCACCAAACACTTGATCATCCAGAAAGGAGATAACGTGGTGAAAGGGCAACAGATCACCGATGGACTTGTCGTTCCGCATGAGATTCTCGATATCTGTGGGGTCCGCGAACTCCAAAAATACCTCGTCAACCAAGTCCAAGAAGTGTATCGCCTGCAAGGGGTCGACATCAATGACAAGCACATTGAGATCATCGTCCGCCAGATGCTGCAAAAAGTTCGCGTGATCGATCCGGGTGATACTACATTCCTCTACGGCGAAGATGTGGACAAAAAAGAATTCCACAACCAGAACCGCAAAGTGATCAGCGAAGGGGGAAGGGCCGCACAAGCGACGCCCGTACTCCTTGGAATCACCAAAGCCTCACTCTCGACAGAGTCGTGGGTATCTGCGGCCTCGTTCCAAGAGACCACCCGCGTTCTCACCGATGCAGCCTGCGAAGCCAAGACCGACTACTTACTCGACTTTAAGTCCAACCTCATTATGGGACACATGATCCCCGGAGGGACCGGCTTTAAAGCATTTAGCGAGCGGATGAAGCGCCACATTGGCCGAGAAGGCGAAGAAGAACTGGAATTTGCTTTTAGCGAATAATCAAAGCCCGGTCTTAAGCCGGGCTTTTTTTTTTCAGAGGCTAACATGTCAGCAACAGTGGTTTTTCAACCCATAGACACATCTTCCTTACCTAGCGACTTTTCAGAGGTTGTGACTTCTCTTCAAAATGATCGAAAAAACCTAGATCCGGCATACCAAAGCCATGTGGCAGATCCCTTTCTCGTATACTTAGAAAAGTTGGTAGGGGTTGAAAATACAAATGAGTTGACTCCTCTAGCCCAAGTTGCGCACTTTTTGACTTAAGTTGCTGACAATCAGCATATCCTCCCCTAAAGGCACTACAAAAACGTGTTTCTTAGAGTTTT
>QIGB01000094.1 GCA_003228815.1 Chlamydiota bacterium
GTTATAATATTAATATGAGTACTATAGCACATAATCCTTATTCTGTTTCAAGTGAGCCAAACCAGCCCTTCTTGTCGGTTGCGGGTGCCTATGTTCGCAAGCCCAAAGGGGTGCAAAAAATGGTCGTGCAACCTGCTTTGAGGTCCCTGAAATGGATTGAATGGGGATTGTCAGGACTCTCAAAAACGGGAAGAGAGGGAAAGAAATTTTTAGGAGTCACCAATCAATGGCTGTACTGTTTTGATTTACCTAATGAAATCAGAAGATTCAAAAAAGCAGCTGTTTGTTTGAAAAAAAGTTTTCTTAAAGGTTCCCTTTGGGACATTTCTGTAAAGTCTCAAAAAACTTTTCTTCGAGGTGCTTTGATCGTGGACACAGTTGCTGGGAGCATAGAAATTCTTGAGAAATCCAAGATCATTTCTCTTTCTCCTACGCAGGTCGTGATTCTAGATGTTCTTGGATTCCTTGGATGTACAGCATTATTTATAGTAACGATGAAGGGTCTCAAGAAAGAAGTGCACAAATTCATCCATTATGAGATAGGAAGTCGTGAATTTAAATTATCACTTTTGCGGATCATGGCAAAAACATGTCTTGCGAGCGTCTGTTTCTTTGGAATGGTGACTTTTATGGCAGGAGACATCATTGCTAATGTTGTTGTGTTAACCTTTTCTAGTTTGTTTTTGGCATTTGGTCTAGGATCCTATTTTTATGAAAAAATGTATGTCGAGCATCCAGCAAAAATTGTTGAACAATAACTCCTAAATACTGTATATTTGTGGGTATGGCCTATAGAGTTTCCACTGCACCCACAAGCAAAAGTATTCGTCAATTGATCCCTTCAGTTTTGAGAAAAATTAGCAAGAGGTACGAAGATCGACCTGATTTGATCCTTGCCTCTTGGCCCCTTCTCGTAGGCGCACGAATTGCGTCCATGTCCAAAGCAGATTCTTTTGTCGACGGGGTCTTGACAATTAAAGTGAGAAACTCTTCCCTATTGAGTTTGTTAGCCCAACATGAGCGCAAACGATTGCTACGAGAGCTTAGGGCTAAATTTCCCAATGCGAAGATTCGCAATATCCGATTTTGTATCGGATAATAAAGGTTAAATACGGTAAGGTTTTTAAGGTATGACTACAATGGCTAAGGAAAAAGAATATGATGCGAGTGCGATTACAGTTCTAGAAGGACTTCAGGCAGTTCGCGAGCGCCCCGGAATGTACATCGGGGACACCCATACCAGCGGCTTGCATCAACTCGTTTATGAAGTAGTCGATAACAGTATCGACGAAGCCATGGCGGGATTCTGCAATGAAATCAGAGTCTCTCTTCACAAAGATGGCAGCGTTTCTGTTTTCGACAATGGAAGAGGAATTCCTGTTGGGCGTCATGAATCTGAATCCAAAAAGCAAAAGCGTGATGTCTCAGCTTTAGAAGTAGTCATGACCATCCTTCATGCTGGGGGAAAATTCGATAAGCGTCTCTATAAAGTTTCTGGAGGATTGCACGGGGTAGGAGTTTCTTGTGTGAATGCTCTTTCCAAACTTCTTATTGCTGAAGTGCATCAAGAAGGAAAAATCCATCAAATGCAGTTTTCCAAGGGAAAAGTAAAGCAGCAACTCAAAGAGATTGGTGAGACAGACATTACGGGCACAAAAGTGACCTTTTGGCCGGATGATTCGATTTTCTCTGCGACAGAGTTTGAATATGACATATTGATCAAGCGCCTTCGCGAACTTTCCTTTTTGAACAAAGGGATCAAGATTATCTTTGTGGATGAACGCTCGATTGAGCACAAAGAGATCGAATTTTCATCTGATGGAGGAATCGTCTCTTTTGTCGAGTACCTCAATGAAAACAAAAACCCCCTTTTCCAACCGCCTATTTTTATTGAAGGGACAAAGGAAGGGGATGATGGCCCTATCGTATTCGAAGTATCGATGCAATGGAACGATTCCTATTCTGAAAATCTTTACTCCTATGTCAACAACATCTGCACTCACCAAGGGGGCACCCATGTCAGCGGCTTTTCCACTGCACTGACCCGCGTACTCAATCAATACATCAAAAGTGGACAGTTCCCGAAAGCAGAAAAAATTTCCATTTCAGGGGACGATCTGCGCGAGGGACTCACTGCTGTCATTTCGCTCAAAGTTCCCAATCCTCAATTTGAAGGACAGACGAAACGAAAACTCGGTAATCGAGACGTGGGATCCATTTCGCAGCAGGTTACTGGAGAAGAATTTGCCATTTATCTTGGAGAAAATCCTGGCATTGCCAAGACGATCGTTGAAAAAGCAGCTCTCGCAGCGCAAGCAAGAGAAGCAGCGCGAAAAGCTCGAGAGCTCACTTTGCGAAAAACAGCTCTCGATAGCGCCCGCCTGCCAGGGAAGCTGACCGACTGTCAAGAACGCAACCCCGAACTTTGTGAAATCTACATTGTTGAGGGTGATTCTGCGGGGGGATCTGCCAAATCAGGACGCGACAGACGTTTTCAGGCGATCCTTCCCATCCGAGGAAAGATTCTCAACGTGGAAAAAGCTCGCCTACAAAAAATTCTGCAAAATACCGAAGTGGGCGCGATGATCGCGGCGTTTGGTTGCGGAATTGGCAAGGACAATTTCGATATCACCAAACTCCGTTATCACAAAATCATCATCATGACAGATGCTGACGTTGATGGTTCGCATATTCGCACTCTTTTGCTCACCTTCTTCTATCGACATTTGCCAGCACTGATTGAAAACAACTACGTCTATATTGCCCGCCCCCCTCTTTATCGGGTGACCCGCAAAAAAGTGAAGCGCTATATCCATAGCGAAAAAGAGATGGATGATTACCTCATGAAACTGGGATCAAGCGATATCTCTATTCGCCTGGGCGGCCATAAAGAAAGTTTGCAGGATGATCAGATCTCTCTTCTGATCAAAGTGATTCGGAAAGTGGAAATCTTCATTTCCGCTCTTGAGCGCAAAGGAATCCCATTCCGCGAATTCATCGCAATGAAAGACGAAAAGGGGAGATTGCCCCAGTTTCAAGTCAAAGTGGTTGATGAAGAAAAATTTGTCTATTCCGAAGAAGAATTTGTTGAGTTGAAAAAAGAATACGAAGAGATCCAGCGTGAAGAGCACGATCGGACCCTTGCTGCTATTCCCGAAGAGGAGCGGACCGAGGAAATGCTAAAATTCACTCCCAAAGGGCTTTCCTTTGTCGAATTGTATGAAGCCGACGATCTCCATAAGATGAAAGAGCAACTCGCCGATTTCGACTTCTCACTGGATAGCTATCTCGTCGCCGATGGAAAGCTATTTGATATCATCCAGGATGATGAAGAGGAAACAGCTGTTTTTACTCTCAAGGAGGGGATCGAACTCTTGCGCGCAAATGGACGCAAAGGAATTGAAATCCAACGTTACAAGGGTTTGGGTGAAATGAATGCAGATCAGCTGTGGGAGACGACAATGGATCCTGCTAAGCGAACCCTCATTCGGGTCGCCATTCCCGATGCGATTGCCGCCGATCACATGTTCACCATGTTGATGGGCGAAGAAGTTCCCCCAAGGAGGGCTTTTATTGAACAACATGCTCTTTCCGTTAAAAATCTAGATATCTAAGGGATTTTATATGAGTTATACTAAGGACGAAATCATCCTACCCCGCAACGTAGAAGACGAGGTCAAAGAAAGTTACCTCCGCTATTCCATGTCGGTGATCATCTCTCGGGCACTTCCCGATGTGCGCGACGGACTCAAACCCTCGCAAAGACGGATTCTCTATGCGATGCGTCAGCTCAATTTGACTCCTGGTGGCAAACATCGTAAGTGTGCCAAGATTTCAGGTGATACCTCAGGTGACTACCACCCACATGGGGAGACAGTGATTTATCCCACTCTTGTCCGAATG
The DNA here is from genome assembly GCA_003228815.1 of Chlamydiota bacterium. Taxonomy (GTDB): domain Bacteria; phylum Chlamydiota; class Chlamydiia; order Chlamydiales; family Rhabdochlamydiaceae; genus Sacchariniichlamydia. The sequence goes on from QIGB01000094.1 coordinate 3,904, forward strand.
GCGCAACCTTGGGCAATGGGATATCCCCTCATCAATGGGCAAGGAAATTTTGGTTCCGTTGATGGCGATCCCCCTGCTGCGATGCGCTATACAGAAGCGCGTCTCACCAATGCTTCGATTGCACTCATGGAAGATCTTGAAAAAGATACCGTTGAACTTGTCCCGAACTATGAGGAGACCAAAACAGAGCCCATCGTTTTTCCTTCAAAATTCCCCAACCTCCTCTGTAACGGTTCTTCTGGAATTGCTGTGGGAATGGCGACCAATATCCCTCCCCACAATCTCAAAGAACTCATTCGTGCGACCGAGCTTGTGATCGACGATCCCAAAGTTTCGATCGAAGAGATCCAAGAAGTGATGCCTGGCCCCGATTTCCCAACTGGTGGGATGATCTGCGGTTATCGAGGGATCAAAGAGGCCTATCACACCGGAAGAGGCAAGCTCATGCTCCGTGCAATTGTGCACGTTGAAGACCAAGAAAAAGGAGGCGATCGTCAGCGCATTATCGTTGATGAGATCCCTTACAACGTCAATAAATCGACTCTCATCAAAAAGATTGCGGACCTTGTCAATGACAAGGCCATTACAGGAATTTCCGATATCCGTGATGAATCAGACAAAGATGGAATGCGCATTTCTCTTGACCTTAAGAGAGGTGAAATTCCCGATGTGATCATCAATCAGCTCTACAAATACACCGAGATGCAGGTCACTTTCGGCTGCAATATGCTCGCCCTTGATAAGGGCCTTCCACGCACCATGAACGTCAAACAAATGATTCGAGCATGGATTGATCACCGAATAGAAGTGGTGCGTCGCCGCACCCGCTTCGAACTTTTCAAGGCGGAAGCCAGAGCCCACATCCTTGAAGGCTATCTCAAAGCTCTTGATCACCTCGACGAAGTAGTCAAGTTGATCCGCAAGAGCATAAGTCGTGACGAAGCAAGAAACAGCCTCATTGAAAAATATAAACTGACAGAAAAGCAAGCCAATGCTGTTCTCGATCTTCGCCTCTACCAATTGACAGGACTTGAAAAAGAGAAAATCGAAAACGAATACAAAGACCTGCTCGAAAAAATCGCCCATCTTCGTGCGATTTTAATCTCAGATCTGATGGTCCGCGACATCATTAAGAATGAGCTTGGAGAAGTGGCAAAAAAACATCCACAAGATCGCAGAACTCAAATCACTGCGGCAGAGGGCGAGTTCAATATTGAAGACCTGATTGCTGATGAACAGGTCATCATCACCATTTCTGAAGATGACTATATCAAGCGGATGCCCACAAGCACTTTCCGCGAACAGCGTCGTGGCGGTCAAGGTGTTGTTGGCATGGACATGAAAAAAGAAGGGGACATCCTCAAAGATGTCTATGTTGCTTCGACCCATGATCATCTCATGTTCTTTACCAATTTGGGAAGATGCTATTGGCTCAAAGCGTGGCAGATTCCTGAAACTGGCCGTCGCTCCAAGGGCAAACCTCTCATCAATATGCTCGAAGACCTGCGAAGTGGAGAACGAGTGGCAGCCATTCTGTGCGTAAAAAACTTTGAAGAAGAGGCTTTCATCCTTCTTGCAACGCGCAATGGTGTCGTGAAGAAGACTGCCCTCAGCGCCTTCAGTTCCCCTCGCCGTAAAGGAGTGTATGCGATCAATATCGACGAAGACGACGAAGTGATTTCCGGACATCTGACTCATGCCGAAGAGCAGATCATGCTCTTTACCCGTGCGGGGATGGCTGTTCGCTTTGATCAATCCGAAATCCGCCCCATTGGGCGTGTGGCACGCGGAGTGCGTGGTGCAATGCTCAAGAAAGGACAAGACGACTATGTTGTTTCTTGTGAGGTAGTCAAAGGCGATGAAAGCCTTCTCATCGTCTGTGAAAAAGGATTTGGCAAACGCTCAAAAGTGGATAATTTCCGTCAAACAAAACGGGGAGGCGTTGGCGTTCGCTCTATCATTACAAGCACTCGAAATGGAATGGTTGTTGGAGCGATTTCCGTCACCGACCAAGACAGTGTTCTGATGATGTCGAAAGGCGGACAGACCGTGCGCATTTCCATGACGGATGTACGAGTCATGGGAAGATCGACCCAAGGAGTGCGCCTCGTGCAATTAAAGAAAAGTGACTACCTTGTGGGAATTCAAAAACTTGAATACATAGAGGCAAAATGAAAGGACATTTCGTCACATTTGAAGGGGGAGACGGAGCAGGCAAATCCTCGCTCATCATCGGACTCCATGCTGCGTTAATTGAAAGGGGACATGCAGTCCTGCAGACTCTACATCCTGGTGGCACAGAACCGGGACAAATCATTCGAGAACTTGTTCTTCATCCCCATGAACCTGTTACTCCCAAAGCCGAGCTTTTTCTTTTTCTTGCCGATCGGGCCCATCAGGTGGAAAAAGTAATCCGTCCTGCCCTCGAAGAAGGAAAAGTTGTTCTCTGCGATCGATACAACGATTCGACAATTGCTTATCAGGGGAGAGCTCGCGGTTTTGGTATAGAAAAAGTAACAGAGTTGTGCCAATTTGCAACCAATAACCTCATTCCCGATCTCACAATCTATCTCGATATCGACCCCGAGATTGGACTGCAACGAATCAAAGAAGCGACAGGGCGAAAAGATCAAATCGAAGCCGCCAACATTGAATTGCACAAACAAATCCGCGAGACTTTCTTAGAAATTGGAAGAAAAAATCCCGCTCGCTTTCAAATCGTAGATGGGACAAAATCTAAGGAAGAAGTTTTTGAAGAAGCGTTGAAGCTCATTGATGACCACTGTTTTGCCACAAATCCTTAAAGTCCCTCAATCTCTTCTTTTGATTGGCGCCAAGAAACAGGATGCCCTCGATTTGTGCAAGCAACTTCTAGGCCCCACGCATATCTCCAAAATTGATTCTGGCAATCACCCCGATTTGCACCACTACATTCCTGAGGGCAAAAGCGGCCTGCATCCCATGGCCAATATGCAAAGGCTCATTCGCGAAACAGCCCTTCCTCCCTTTGAAGCTAATAGAAAAATCTTTCTTATAGAAGAAGCAGAAAAAATGCTCCCTTCTAGCAGCAATGCCCTCCTAAAAACCCTGGAAGAGCCCCCTGAAGGGGCCTATTTTCTCCTATTATCCGATTACCCGGATCTACTTTTGTCTACGATTCTTTCTCGCCTGTACCCCCTTTCTTTCCAAATTCAGGAAATCCCCCCTCTCGATATGACACCCTACCTGGCTCTTGCGAAAAAAGGTGCTTGGGATGAGCTCCTTGACCTTCTTCCGAGTCTTGAGGAAGAAGACCCAAAAGCCGTATTGCACGGCTTTTTGACTGCCGAAAAAGACCCCACTGCATTCGAGAAGTTATCAAGTAAAATATTGAGTGCACAAAAAGCGCTCCAGCACAACGTAAAACCGCGCACCATCTACCTGAACCTCCTGTTAGAATATTCCCCAAAATGGTAAAATATCCTCCATGGATATTCAATTAGATCCCATTCGTAACTGGTGTTATGCCCAGTGGAAACCGCTTTTGCACCCCAACAACGCCTGTGAACTTGCCACACGTGTCGTTACGGCGCCCTTGCTTGCAATTGCTACCTTGTCCACGGAAGTTCTCATTCCCTTGAGGTGGACATTTCATTATCTTTATTATTCTCGCAAAGATCGGATACAAAAAGAATTTGCCATTCTCGAAGCTCAAGATGAACCCGAAGATCCCAGTCATTATCGTGTTGCAAGAAAAAATGCTTATCGCAATCGATATAGCAATGTTCTCCCTAATGAACCCACCAGGGTGCAATTTGGAGAAGAGGGATATTTCAATGCCAATTGGGTTTTAGGAAAAAAAGCGATTGCCTGCCAAGGTCCAATATCAACTGAAATCAAAGAATTTTGGGAGATGGTAGACGAAAGTGGCGTAGAAACAATCGTTTCCCTTGCAAACATCATAGAAAGCGGTCGTCCAAAATGCTCCGATTTTTGGTCAGCTTATCGAACTCGTGAGGAGACCCTTTTTGAAAATGGCAGCGAAAAGATCGTTCGCCGCGAGCTCCAGAGCCCTAGCGGCAAAAAGATTGTGCAATACCACTTGCAAAATTGGCCTGACCATGGAGTAGTCGACCCAGAAACACTTGCCGAGCTCGTGAGCATCGTAAGTAAAAGAGAGGGCAAAATGCTTGTCCACTGTAGCGCAGGCATTGGTCGCACAGGAACTTTTTTAGCTACCTATGAAGCCTTTCGAACGAAAAGTTGGAACATTTTTCGCATTGCTAAAGCTCTTCGCAGTCCATGGACTGGACGAGTGGGAATGATCCAGGCTTCCAAACAATACACTCTCGCCCACAACACCCTGCAACATTTGTTAGCGTAACTTTCCTGCCCAACCCAGTTTAGAACGCAAGGTAGAAAAGTAGTCATGCCTTGTCAGATTGACAAGACGGAAGATTTTTTCACTTAGCTTCATTTTCAAAACATCGCCTGCATGCAGCTCATGCTGGGTGATTCCATCTGCACTCACTTCTATCGGGTCATAATTGCTTAAATATTGGATCTGAATCTCATTTTCTGCACTGAGCACAACGGGGCGATTCGAAATTGTGTGAGGGCTGATTGGTGTGAGGAGAAGAACATTGACATCAGGGGTGACGATGGGGCCTCCAGCAGCCAGAGAATATGCTGTGGAGCCATTGGGCGTAGAAAGAATGAGTCCATCTGCTTCAAAAGTATTGAGATAGGTGCCATCCACATGAATGGCCAATTCAATGAGGCTGGCATTTTTCCCCCGATGGATCACTATGTCATTAACAGCAAAAATTTCCTCTCCGTCTGGCAGGAATCCTTCGAGGGTGATCCTTTCATCGATCGTATAGTTGCCCACAATCAGATCTTGAAGGCTTGGATAGATCTCTGAGACGGGGATATCTGCCATAAAGCCCAAGTGGCCTAAGTTGATCCCTACAATTGCAGCGTCGAGATGGATATACTTGTGCACAAGGCCTAAAATCGTTCCATCTCCTCCCATGGAGAGGAGAAATTGGATCTGCTCTTCGTCAACTGTGGAAATGGGTATAGCTCCGATTTCTTCGGCTACCTCATCTTCAGCCACAACAGTGGCTCCTCGAGAAGTCAAATATTCCTGAATCCCGATGGCCAGGTTCTTGGATTCTTTTTTTTTGCTATGTGGAAAAATTGCAATGATCATTTCACCCAATAGCATATGCATTTATTCTTTCAAGAGCAAGAATTCATTGAAGGCCAAAGCGCAACAAGAAATTTTCTTGAAAAAAGAAATGATTTCCCTCATTCTTTTTGCCATATCTAGGTCAGAACGGAATAGATAAAGGATTACCAGGAGGTAAATAAAAGACATCTGGTTCAGCAATGGTAGGTGATGGTGAGAACCCACAGTGGTTATTAGACTACGCACAGATTGTCGGTCCTCGAATTGGTCGAAATGTACTTGATGTATCGGGAAAATTTGTAGTCGCATCTTTATTAAATTCACTTCCAAATCGAGCTGTTTTTGAAATTGTGGGAAGTTATTCAGCGGCGCTATTTGGATCCCGATTTTTCAACAATGATGAAGATGGAGAAGAAGAACCTTCCCTACTCAGAAAAAACGTGAGCAAATTTTTCGACTTAATAGCTGGTAATCCCAAGCTCTTTTTTATTGTCTCAGCTCTAGATCATTTGTCAAAAGGCCTTTGATGGACACTCAAAATTCCAAGACTTGGACCTTCAAAATTCTTAACTTTTAAAATTGATAGGAAGAAGAACAATGTCATTGCCATTAAGCCCCAATCGATTGTCTTCTTCGGAAGTTCAATCTTTACTTACCTTAGGGACAGTTGTGTTGGTAGGTTCATTAAAACCAATTGGAGTCAGACAGGTTCTGACAATTTGGGGTGGTGGTATGTTAACTGATCAAGTAACAAAAATATTGCATTCAGATGATGATGAGCCTACAGGAATCTTAGGAATAGTTGCAAAGATAGCCGATGTGATCACTTCTCATCCCAGACTATATTTTGCGACTTCAGCGATTGGCTATGTGGGCCTAAAGGCGCTTCGATTCTGAAAAATCTTCTTATGCGGTGATTAGATGGCAATCTCGGGTATAAATATTCATTGAATAAAAATAATGTTTCCTATATAATCATTGTTATATCTGCGAATTTTGTAAATAAAACGCGTAATATTAAAAAATTAAATATAATATTGAGGTAAAAAAATATGTTATCCAGTCTAGGCAGTCAGATGGTATCTTCCGTCAATAGGACTCAATTAAATTTTATAGCTTTTGGATCAATAGCTGCCCTAGGTTATTTTAGACCGATTGCAGGTAGTGCAATGCTTGGGGGATATGCTCTGTCGTTTTTGATTGCTTCTCAAGCACTTGCAGAGCCGGAAGTCGGTTATGTACCTGTCACGTTTTGAGTTATGGATAAAGTTGCAAATGTGATTTGTTCAAATCCTAAGTTCTATTTTGTAGTTGCATCGCTTGGCTATGTGGCGATGGCTTTAAGATCATAGAATATTTGTCGCTATCAGGGTTATATGGATTATACATCAGCTATTGATTCTTGAGTCTGTGTTTTTTCAAATTCACGACTGATGAGCTTTGCTGCTGGAAGTGAGAGAAGGGCAAAACTTGTCGCAATGATTCCTGCAAAAATGGCACTTTCTCCAGGACCTCCAACAAGGAGGAAAAGAGTGATGCTTAAGAGAGATGAAGTGCCTCGTCCCAGTCTCGAGCCAATACCATCAATCACCAATTTCCCTTTAACTTGCGCTTCTTGACTCAGGGGAATAAAAGCCAATTCTTTCGTTGTATCGAAAACGGTGTATTTGATGGAGCGTCCAATACAAAAATGCAGGCTTCCTAAAAATACGATGAAGGGGAGCGGCGAGCTGCCAAATACATTTTTTTTCCCTAAATAAATCGCGGTGAAAAAAGCAAAAGTCATCAGAACCATTAAGACGGGGGTGAGCATGGCTGAATAGCTCCAACGGAATTTTTGCAAGAGATAAGGAGTGAGAATCACAGCGCAAAAAGCAGTGAGAATTCCTGTCCAAAGCGTAAGGCTTCCCAAATATTGGCAATAATCTGAAGGCGCTGGAAATCTCTCTTTAAGCGTTTCTAAGAAAATGAGTTCTCCTAGTGCATAAGAGACGTATTCTGCAATGACGATGAATAGAAGACTTAACAGATAGGGAGATTTGAGTAAGTACTGAAAGCTTGAGGAGAGAGATAAAAGACGTAGCTTAAATGGGGTTTTTTCTTTTGCTTCTTCTTCAAAAGAAACCTCTTGGACCTTCAATTTTTTATAGAGTGCGTTGAAGGCAAAAAGAGTGAGGAGTCCAAAAAGAACGAGATAAAAGGTGAGGAAATACAGAGAATGTTGCCATCTTTCTGGAGAAAGAGAAAAAAGCTTCCAGCATCTTTCTGAGGTACAAAATACAGTGATCGGACCTGCTAAGATCGCCCCTATGCTACTTCCGAGCATCAAAGGGGGATAGAAACGTTTTGCCACCTCTAAGGAAAGGCGTTGATTGATAAACCCCCAAAAGAGGACAGAAAGAAGGGCGACTTTCCAAAGTTCTGCCATAATATAGAAAATCAGATTGGGCCAATGGTTCAAGGCTGCCTTGAGACGTGAAAAATCAAAGAAGAGGCCAAAAGGTTTTTCCAAGAGAGTATGAATGACTTCTCGATGGGGAAGGATCCAAATGGGAAAAATGACAAAAAAGGAGAGAAAAAAAATCATTGTCAGCGAAAAAATCGATCGAAAAGAAAAGAACCGCATTAGACGGGAAATTCCCCATGTCAACAGAATGGAAGCAGGGAATGTCCCAAATAGTTCGAAATAGGGGATAAAAGAGGCGCTGCCGCCTTCACTTGCGACAACAAGGGCATTGCGAGCACTGCGAAGGATATTGAAGTTGATATTGATCAGAGAAACGATCAAAAACATCAGCCCAAAAAGCGACCATTCGTTTTTTTTTACCGTAAAAATGAGTTTTTTTATCATTCGTGTAAAATGGATTCATTCGAAGAGACAAAGTCTTCTGTTTGGGGTAGCTCCTTTTCATTCACACGGACGGAACCATCGCGATTTTTCAAAAGAATTTCGATCTTCTGCTCGGCCTCACTCAATTTTTTTTGACAGGTGCCAATCAAGATATCGGCTTCTTCATAGAGGGCTAGAGCTTCGTCAAGGGATACTTGCTCAGCATTCATTTTCTCTAAGATTTGCTCGAGCCTTTCGTAGGCTGCTTCAAATGTTTTTCCTTCTTTCATCCTGTACCTTCACTTTGAGCTGACCATCTGTGAGCTGTACCCGTAAAATTTCATCTTGTGCAGCCTCTTGAGTGGAGAGAATAACCGAATCGGATTTTTCTCGAAAGACAATGCTGTACCCTTTGCTGAGGAGATTGCGGGGATCGATCGCCTTGAGGTGGGCAGAAAGCTGCTCGAGACGAATCTTTCTTTGAGAAATATGTTGTTGCATGACCCAAGAAAGCCCCCGTGCTCTTTTGGTAAAATTTTCCTTGAGCTGGGCAATTTGCGTTTGGGGCCGGAGCATCTCCTTTTGCTTTACTACGGCTTTAAGGCGTAGCTTCACAGTGGCGAGCTTTTGCTCCATCCCCATTTGTAAATCGTCTCGCATGAGATCAAGTTTTTGTAAAAATGGGCCCAAAAGGGTGTAGGGGGACGAAAGGGGAGGGCGCCTTGCAAGTGCTTCCAACATGCGGCGATGATTGCGCAAAAGAGACGCTAGTGTTTGCAAAACACGCGTTTGTGCATTGGAGAGGTCGAGAAGCATTTGTTTCTTTTCTGCAGAGACAATTTCAGCAGCAGCCGATGGAGTGGGGGCGCGCACATCTGCCACAAAATCGGAAATGGTAAAGTCGGTTTCATGTCCTACTGCAGAAATAATGGGAATATTTGAATCTACGATTGCTTGGGCTACGATTTCTTCATTGAAGGGCCACAAATCCTCTAAACTCCCTCCGCCGCGACCGATAATCAAGACATCAACCATTTCATACCGATTGAAATCCGCAATGGCTCTCGCAATTTCACTTGCTGCTCCCATTCCTTGGACCCGTACAGGATTTAGGATGAGATGAAAACCCGAAAAACGTCTCTGTAGGACATGGATGATGTCTTTAATGACCGAGCCAGTAGGGCTGGTGACCACTCCAATTGTTTTTGGTAGTTTGGGCAGAGGTTTTTTCCGGTGGGTATCAAACCACCCTAATTTCTCTAGTTTATTTTTTAAAAATTGGAGCCTTTTGAGGAGCTCACCTTCTCCAGAAAATTCGACCTCTCGGACAATGATTTGGTAACCTCCTCGAGGAGGGTAGACGCTGAGTTCACCCTTAAGGAGAATTTGATCCCCATCTTTTGGAAGTTTTTTTTGATGCATTGCGTTGCCTCGAAAGAGGACGGCAGAGATTTGGGCTTCTTGGTCTTTCAGAGTAAAATAAATGTGTCCAGAAGCTGTTTTACGTAAATTGCTCACTTCTCCTCGTACAGAAACGAATGTGAAGCAAGTTTCAAGTTTTTTCTTAATAGCAGCGGTGAGACTGGAGACCGAAAAAATCTCTTGATTCAACAACTTAAAGTCCTTGATTTTCTTGAAAAAAACGAATATGATCTTATTCATTATGAAGCGCAAAAGCAAGAAATAAGGTTAAGAATTATGGCGAGACCCATTATCATTGCGGGCAATTGGAAGATGTACAAGACAATTGGCGAAGCAGTGCAATTTATTCAGGATCTGATCCCCAAAGTAAAAGAAGCTTCCTGCAAGATCCTGATTGCTCCATCCTTTACAGTTATTGCCAGTGCAGCAACTGCTGCTAAGGGGAGTAATGTATTGATTGGTGGGCAAAACATGAGCGATGTGGATGAAGGGGCTTTTACAGGTGAAGTTTCTGCCTGGATGCTCAAAGATGCTGGGGCTCAATTTGTGATTTTGGGTCATTCGGAGCGGCGGAGCCATTTTAAGGAGACAGACGAACATATCCATCACAAAATCAAGCGCGCTATTGTGGAAAACATCCCGCCGATTTTGTGCATTGGAGAAAGCGAAAAAGAACGTTCAATGGGACAATCGGAGCAAGTCCTCAAAAAGCAGTTAGACGGGGCGTTAAATGGTCTAAAAAGCGAAGAGTTTAAGGATCTCGTCATTGCGTATGAACCCGTTTGGGCAATAGGAACAGGAAAAACTGCTACCCCTGAGATTGCACAAGAGACACATCGAATGATCCGTAGGCATATCGCAGAGTATTTTTCAGATTCAATCGCCGAAAATCTTCCTATCCTCTATGGAGGATCGGTTAAACCGGCCAATATCACCAGTATCCTTTTGCAACCTGACATTGATGGAGCCCTCATAGGAGGCGCCTCTCTCGATGTTGAATCCTTTACCCAAATGGTTTTGCGATGACAGTCATTTTTTATCTTGGAATTTTTATCTTTATTAGCATTTGTATTCTCCTCACACTTGTGATTCTCGTACAAGAAAGCAAGAGCATGGGTCTTGGCGCTTCCTTTGGAGGAGATCCTGGAGAATCTCTTTTCGGAACCTCAACTGCTGACGTTTTGAAAAAGTTCACCGCCTATTTAGCCATCATCTTTATGGTGTCTTGTATTCTCCTTTCTATTTGGACAGGTACGATCGGGAAAACAACAAGTCGTCCTGCTGTTCCAGTTGAGGAGATAGAGCAATAGATGAAGTGGTCCTTGCGCTACTTTGGTGATCCCGTTTTGCGTGAGCATAGTAAGCCTATCGAGGAAATCACAGACGAGATCAAAGAACTGGCCCATTTCATGATTGACTATGCTGACAACAATAATGGGATTGGTCTTTCTGCCGTACAAGTAGGAGTTCCGATTCGACTCTTTACTCTGCGTGATTATGTCATCTTGCCCGATGGGAAATGGACCCTTTCAGCCCCCAAGGTTTTCATCAATCCCAAAATCATTTGGAAGAGCAAGGAGACAGAACTCGATACCGAAGGGTGTTTATCCTTCCCGAATCTTCAGATAGGACCCATAGAAAGACCTCTGAAAATCCAAATCGAAGCCACCGATTTAGAGGGAAATCGCTTCACAGAGGAAAGGGAAGGGCTCAATGCTCGAGTCGCTTTCCATGAAAATGATCACCTCAATGGTGTCCTCTATATCGATCGATTGCCCCCTCGTGTGCGCAAAGATATTGAGCCTAAGCTCCAAGAAATCAAAAAACAATATAGTAAATAATTTTTTTGCATTCGCTATTGTAAAAACTACTGTTTAATTATTTTTGGAAGTTTGATATAATATGATAAATAAAATGGTTTTATTATGAAAACAGCATCGTATTCTCATTCCCTACATAACCTTACGGCTTTTAGCCTGATTCAAGAAGGCGATAGCTATTGGGGCTGTTCCTGGAAATTACCTGCTGGGCGCGTTTTAAGCGCTACGGTGATACTTGCTGCAGTTGCAGAAAGTCTTCTTGCCTCCTTGGCTACAATTCTTTTTTCTCCCCTTTATTTCATTCGTAGAGATAGCTTTCATACAATAAAGGGAGAAGCTGTTGACGCAGCTATGCTAGTGGGACTTTCTGTAAAACGTTTTTTTGGATTTGAAAGAATCGAAAAACCAACAGCAACCCAGCCTCCTATGTCAGCGAATCTCCCTGCGAAGCCTGCGAGTCTCCCCGCGAAGCCATCAAGTTTACATACGAAGCCAGCGAGTCTCCCTGAGAAGTCAGAGGCTTCATGGCAAAAAGCTCTTCAGTTTTTGAAAGCTCGGGCATCAGATGTCGCCCATTTTGCACATGAACGGCCCAAGACAATTTTTTTTGCCATTACGTTTGGAGCTGCTGTTGTTGGGGCTTATTACTTTGGGCTTTTTGAACATTTCCCTAGTCTTTTCCCTCATTCTTTGCCTCACGATCCTAGATTGAAGATTAGTTCTGATATTCTGGATCAATCATTCGTTTCTCCCATTAGTCCTATAAACTGGTCTAGTTCATCCAGCATGCAAACATTCCAACCCACATGTCCACCGAGGCTAATGCTTTCCGATAAACCATTCTGGCCTAGTCCACCCAGAATACCAACATTTCAACCCCTCGTACTTCCAAAGCCAACCCGTCCCCTTCGTGAAGTTCTCATGCTTTCACCTCCCCCTGTTTCTCCCTCTGTCTCTGTACCTCCAAATTGTTCCATGATCTCGAATCTAACTGTGAATCATTCTTCAACGTTTCCAAGTGCGAAAGCATTTGAAGTCCCAAATCCCATGCTTTCATCTGAAAATCCTGGTTTGTCTACATGGGCAAGGATGGTAGAAAATGCCAAAAAGGTGAGAGACATCTATAGAGCAGCAGATGCTCGATGGCAACCAGTGCGAGAGATTGCTTCAAAAATGCGTAGAGTAACTCAACCGATCGCTCAATGGGCTTTTAATATATGCGTGCCAATTTTGATAGTTGATTTAGCGCGAGGGCCTCTGTAAATCTTTATTTGATCAGCTTAAAGCTGTATGAAAATCGATAGGGATCATTGGGCATATACTCATAAGTGAGCTTCATCTGCCAACTTCCTGTAAGCATCGTGTAGAAATCGACCTTTGCCCCATGATAGGTGGGTTCATTTTCGCGCCCCCAACCATGAAATGTTTGGAGTTGCATATTCCAACGGGGGGAGAAGCGAAAATGGGCTTTGGTGAGAAAGGTATTGCGCCGATCTGAAAGGGGAGAGACGAGCAATTCATCTAGGGGGCGAGCGAAGTCCACAACGAAGTTATCTTGGATCGATTTTCTCCACCAAAATTTGCTTCTATGTCGGAATTCAACCCCGAAAGCTAGGGCTGAACTGACTGTCCAAAGAAATTCCGCATTTCCGTAGTCAAGGACTCTTTCTTGAAGGTTCCATCCGAGTCCACCGAGGATAGCATAGCTTTGTCGATTGAATTCGAGATCGGCAAAGAGTTTGGGGATCCTTTGGTCGAAGGACTTTGCTCCCCAGAAACTATAACCATAGAGATCGAGAACAACTCCTGGAAGGAAAATCGCATTTTCTTTTGTAAAGAATAGCTGTTTTAGACCAAAACGGACCTGATCCAATCGATCATATCCATCGTGAATATCAAACACAAAGTAGTCGTTGACGCGAGCTCTTGGTTTTGAATAGCCCAAATATTCCGCGTAAGGGATGACTGTGTGCTTAAACTGGGGAAAAACTTTTGAAAACCGGATATTGGCATCGCCGCCATAAGTATAGAGAAATTGCCCAACTGCATTGCGATCGGGACCATTGCTATAATAGATACCAACGAGTCCAGCTTTGGGAGTGACGCTCAATCCTCCAAGAGAAAAAGGACGATAAATGGAATTGAGCGTTTCGAGCCGCCCGGCTTTGCGGTCTTTTAGCTCCTTGTCGAGTGTGTTGGCAAAAGTATAGTCGAGATACGAGCCACTCGCATAATTTTCCATAATGATTCCCGTCTGCAAAATTTCTATCGGACGGATTCCGAAAACTCCATAAGGAAGCTCCTGGGCCAAACTCTGAAAGGGATTGATGCGAGGGCGCACACTTAAGTTTGTGAAATTCCAATCTCGGTAATGCGAAAATTCCAGATATGTTGTTTTTTGGGTGTTGATTTCGAAATCGGGATCTTTGAAATCGCTGATCATCCGATTATCGCTGAGGCGGTCCCATTGGACATGGAAGCGAGTATACTCATCTTCACTTTTCGTTTTATAGATTCCCTGGAATCGATAGCGCGTACTTCCATTCTCATCGGGAAAAATTTTATCCAGAGCACCATAATTTTTGGTCTGGAAAACAGTCCGTTTATCTTTAGAAAGATAATCGGCTTCAAGTGCTCCACCAGGACCCCTTTTGAGACGATAATCAAAGCGGGCAAAAGCTCCAAACGTTTCCGTGGAAAAGAAGCGGTAGCGCATTGAAAGTCTTGGCCCCAGACCCTTATCCCACAAAAGGCGATATCGGATCGGGGAGTCTTTAAATTCCGTTAAGTTTGTTTTGTATGCGGGAAGCCATAGCAGAGGAAAATCCATCACTTTGAATTGAACATCTTTTGCTGAAAGAAGATGCCCATCTGTGATTTTAGCTGTATCGGCTCGAATCTCCCACGTGCTTTGGCGGCTCACACTGGTTGTGAGATAGGCGCCATAAATAATAAAATTCCCATCGGGGAGGAGTTCCATCCGATCGCCTCCAGTGTACCACCCCCCCTCTTTTGTCCGACCCTTGGTGAGATATCCCGTTTTTGAAAGGAGATCGAACTGAAGTTTTTCTCCCACAAAGATACGACCATGATATTCCATCATGAGATCACCTTCTGCTGTGATCTCTTGCTCTTTCTTTGTGTTGATATAGGTGATTGCTTGCGCCTGGATGCGAAGACAAGGAGCGGTAATGACCCCGCCATTTTCTGTTTTGACAATCCCATCCGCATATTCGGGGTCTTTTAGGTTGATGACAAATTCATCTGCTTTTTCAGCAAAAATCGGAGTAGAGAGGGCAAGAGAAGCAGCTATGGTAAGGAGTCGGAATTTCATAAGGGATCGAGTATAACGAATGAGGAGAAATTATTGAAGCGTTCTCAGCAAAAGACCTGCTAAGACGTAGCGATTTTTGGGATTTCCATCGCGAATAGCTTCCAAAAGGATTTCGATACTATATCCTTGCTGCTTTTCTGCAAGAGTTTGATAAGTTTCAATCAAAAGACGAGAGCTGTCTTCTGGGGTGAGCTCATGAGGGGAATCACCGAGTCTTTTATCCATGGGTACCATGGGGCGGAAACGGATCATTTCACTATTTTTATTGCGATCGATCCATTCCTTGAGATAGGCCCCATAAGGCCCTTCTTTTCCCATTCGATATAAAGCAAGGTTGCAATAAGCCCTTATGAGTGGCATCCCCGCTTGACTGCTTTTGCGCATGAGGAGATTTGTGGCTTCGGGTGTTTGTAAATTTTCGAGGAGAATCACAAGTGTTGGGATGAGGTCTGTCTGACCACTTTCAAAAATCACTTCAGCAAGTGATAAAAACGTCTCTTCAGAGAGATGCAATGCGTCAAGAAGAACTTGCTGACGGATCGAAAGTGTTGCCCCTCGTACATCGAAAAACGTAGTGTCTTGTTGTGCTGTGGAAAAGACAGGTTTGAAAGCTAAAAGAGTTTTTCCAAGAGAAATCTGTGGCATAAAACCCATATCTCTTATGTCCCGCACTAAAATTTCGACAAGAGCCCTCTTGCAGCGAGGATCACGATGCTTGAGAAGAGAAAGAGCCGCATTGAGTCGAATTGCAAGGTCAGGATGTTGGCAGAGAAGCGCGAGTGTATCCTTGCCTTCAGGAATGTCTGCAAGTGCCACGATGGCAAAAGGATCTCCAGCACTTGCTTTTCGAATAATAAAATTCTTTCCGTCGCCTTCTCCCAATTGATAGAGCGATCGGGCCGCAGCAATTTGTACGTTGATGGGGGCTGAGTCAAAGAGTCGCTTTAATTTTTTAACCGATTTGGAATCTTTCAACATTCCCACTGCATGGGCGGCGGCTTCTTGCTCGGCAACATTGAGATGGGTGATATTCATCCGAATAGTGGGTAAAAGATCATCTCTTCCAAAACGGGCAGCACTGAGCAGCGCTTCGACACGCACCGCGGGTACTTTATCTTCCATCAACGTGAGCAAAATGGCGATCGCATCAGAAGTGCCAATGAGAGCAAAAAATTGAGGAAAAAAGAAGCGCGCTGGAGGTGGTACTCTATACATGAGCGATTCGATCTGCCCCACAGATGTTTTGTGTTTTCGGCTCGCAAGATGAAGGGCTGCTTCCATCCGCGCAAAAAAGAATTCTGAAGACATAGCTTTGACGAGCAATTCATCACTACGATCGTCTTGCATGCCTCCTAAAAA
Organism: Chlamydiota bacterium; assembly: GCA_003228815.1. Taxonomy (GTDB): domain Bacteria; phylum Chlamydiota; class Chlamydiia; order Chlamydiales; family Rhabdochlamydiaceae; genus Sacchariniichlamydia. The sequence continues at coordinate 19,842 of QIGB01000094.1, forward strand.
TTGGATCGAGGCCACCTGAGTTTCTGCATGAGAACTTTTAATTCCCGCTTCCAAAATATCGAGAGAGTAAGAGGCGTTGGCAATCCCAGATCCATAGATGGAAAGAAGTTGTGTCTGTTGGTCCTGACTTCGCGCACCTTGCTCGAGAAGGATAAAAGCCATCTGTTGCAAAATTTCGAAATCATGTTTTCCCAGTTCATTCTTATAGCGAAAATACAGAGAAGTCGATTTTTCTACTTCTCCAGCTTGCATCAAATAAGTGATCTGATTTTTATTGATGGCCCCACTTAAAGAGAAGGGAATGATCAGAAAAGCAATTATACTCAAACAAACTGAAAAATTGATTTTTGACCGCATCAGTTTTTCCACCGCTTTTCCATCTATTCCTCGCTCCGTGTCTATGACCACTGAAGCTCGTCGTATTTGAAAAATCGGTGGAACCTCTTTATCAAATTCCCAATTTTTCAGTTTGTTTGAGTATAGACAAATTCGCAATCTCAAGAGTTGTCTCATATGAGCTATGCGTCGGGATCTTTTTTTCAAAATTTTTCTCTTAAATATGCCTCCTAGAAGGCTGCAGAATTTTTTGTATGGGAAAAGATGATTCCTTTTGCCGGAGGAATGCATGGATCGACAAACGCTCATGCTATCTTGATAACAATCTCTTGGATAGATCTCCAGAAAAAATGAAAAAGAGCTGGCAAGTGGGGTTTTTTCCTTTTAAAAATTTCGCTTATAGGCTATGCTATTTCGCATGATTGATCCAGTACCAGGCCCCTCCGGGGCAAGAGAACAGGCTTTTGTTGTGTTTTCGGTCGCTAAGGCTGTACCCAAATATGATCTCACTCATGACACCATGAGTTTTGGCAAAAATGATTCTTCAAAATTTTTTGAATCTCTAAAAAATATCTTTCAGACTGTTTGGTCATGGATCCAATTCAATATTTTCTTTTGTTTTTTTGACGAGAAAGAAGAGGATCAGAAACAATTCACAGAAGAAATCAAAGAATATATTGGGGTGTTTTATGACAGGGCCTCTGTCCCTACTAAAAAAAAGCAACGTGAAATGGTAGAGAGTTATAATGAACTCCCTTCCCAGATAAAAAAGGTAGTTGAGGAATCGATTGCGGAGATTCTCAGGGAAACGAGGCCCAAGATTTCAATACAAAAAGTCAATGAGTATATGAAAATCTTTCTTGCGCAGCCCTTTAGGCAATTGGTAGATAAAACAAAATCCGAAAAAGACCAAAAAATCTTTATATTTGGATTTGCCCTCTGCCGTGCAGAAGATAAATTGAAAGGTTTTCCTTTAAGGAGTTAATCAATGGTTCTTATTTATCGAGTCGGTGAAACGGCAATTTCTTCTCAGTCTACTGAGGGTCGCCCTCCTCGTGTACAAGTGGCTGATTCTTCCTATTGCCACTCTTCTATTACCTCAGGAAATGAAGATTGGGCAAAAAGCAAAATTTCTCGTGTGATTACTGCTCCATTTCGATTTGTCATTTGGATCTTTTCTAAAGTTGGACTGTTTCTGCAAAACCATCTTTTTTGCTGTTGTAAATTTTATGATAGTGATTCTCTTGACTGGCAAGAAACAAAAGATACCTTTGAAGAAATGTATACTGCTGTTTTTCCTGAAGAAGGTGCAAATTTTCCAACCGATCGTCAGAAGGGTTTTGGAAATGGCTTTCGAGAACTCTCACCAGCAGCTCAAGAGAGATTTCGGGAGCATATTGGTTTTGTCCTTGCTGAGAGAAAAGGTATTACGGAAAGAGCTCAGCAAATTCAGTGGTATAAAGAGAATCGGACAAAGATCAAATTCCACGACGACTATTTCGGCAATATGGACAGTCAAGTTCTTAAGGATGCCGTTGAAGCCTATTCTCAAGAACTGGAAGAGAAGACTAAGTAATATCCGTGATGGCCATCTAATCTCCGCATAAGAAGTTCTTTTAAGGAGGCAGTTTTGGAGTTGCATTCGCTTATCTCCAAGTCTACAAAGACCTTACTATTCCCATAAGGTAGCAGTTACGGGTAAAACAAGGTTTGGAGCGAGACCTTTCTTCATTCAGATGATTCTCCAAGATAAATTCGAAATGCTGTCAAATTCCTCTTTCTTTAATTTTTCTTTATGCTATACTACCTCCAGTCTATAAATCAGAGCATTGCCTTATAAGACATTGCGATAAACTTTAAAGGAGTAACATATGCGAATCAGTAGTGATGTACAGCCCGTTGATCCACGTCGATTATTTTCAGGCCAAACAGCTTGTCAGAGAAGAGAACTAGGCAAGAAAGGCAAAGATACAATCGCCCCACCTGATCAACAAAAAGAAAGCTGGGGAGAATGTGGAACTGGATATCTATTGATTGTTCCCAATCTGATGTGGATGTGTGTGAAAGCAGTCATATGTGTGTTATCATGTGGATTGTATTGTGCCGACAAGCCAGCTCAGGAACCTTTAGTCGTAGACATGAAAAAAGAATTAGAGAGCTATCAAACTCTTTGCAAAAGCCCCGAGGCTACCAAAGAAGATAAAGAAAAAGCATGGACAGAATTCTGTGAAAAATGTCCTGATGCTAAACATGAAATGGTAGAAGAATATGTCACCGTGCAACAAAGTGCTGCCGTTGGCCCTAAAGGTAAAAAGGCTGATAGGTCATCATGGGATGAAAAATTTAGAGAAAGCACTCAGAAACACGCTGAACAGCTTTTTGATGAAGGAAACTCCGGTCTTGTTGGAAGTTTTTTGAGCACTTTGCCTGAAGATCAGCCACCTGCAAAGTAAAACTTCTGCTTTTTTCGAACCAAGGAAAGTGCCTTGTGCACTTTCCTTCTTTTTTTCACAGCCTCGGTAGTTGATGTAATACCAATACCGAGAAATAAATGTACAAAATCTACGGATCTTTTTGGCCAAAAATGCATTTTCTATCTTGCTAACTTACAAAAGTTAGCTGCGATTTCCAAATGCATTTTTTTCTCAAAAATCTCTCGTGCTTTTGTACATTTATTTCTCGGTATTGGTATAACACCTTCCTAAGGATTGCTCTTCAGATGCCAAAATTTCCTTTCTTTAATTTTCAGCATTCCATATAATTTCTTTCCAAGTTTATGCGTGTTGGCAGACGGAAAGTAATGTCAATACAAGTCTTAGTTAAAATGAAATTTTTTTGGAGGTATCCATGGTTCATAATGTAGATGCAACAGGTAGTAAACCTGTAGGTGGAGTATTCAGACCATTAGAAAGTAGTGCGAAGGCCGTTAGTGCAGATTATACGAGTAGAATTACATCTGGTGAGGATGAGCAAAGTTGTTGCGGAAGTGTTTTTGGTAAAATCGGCAGTGCATTTTCATGGGTCTGGGAATCAATGAAGTCTGTTTTTCAAACCATTTTCTTTTGTTTTGATTATTCAGAACAACTAGAGGAGAAAAAAGACAATACCGAGCTGAAAGCGCTGACCGAGCTTAGGGATCAATTTGTGTCCCTTGGGAAGAATTTTAGTTCAAAAAGACCAGAAAGCCCAGAAAAACGTGCAGAATTTAAAAAATGGTGGAAGGCACAATTTGATGCTCTATCCCCTGAAGCACAAAAATCGCTTATATTGGAAGACCTGAAAAGCATAGTCAGTCATAAGACAGAGAATGTTGGGGACAAGCCGTTAGAGGAACAGGTTCTTAAGGGTGCAAACGCTATGTATGAAAGCAAAGCAAGAAGAGAGGACTCTAAAAAATTTGTCAGAAGTCTTAGCAAAGCAGAATGGGATGATGGTAAGTGTAACCTTGATCCAATTTCTGATCGCTGTATTCCACAATATTTAAAGGCAATAGTAGCTACCATAAATCAGCAAATTTCTGCTCTAGATGATGCAAATGAAAAGTCTTGACGCAAGAATTCTCCACCTATCATTTTGCAAGCGAAGTTTGAAAGTTTAGGTGGAGATGAATAGCAATAGCTTTGATGAGATCAAGGTTTGGAGGGAATCTATTCTCCCTCCAAACAAATATGGCAAAACAGCAATTTTTGATGGAGGTTTCATGGCGCTGACTATCGATTCAAGATCAAGTGATTCTGTGCAATTGGGATCTTTTCAGCAGGATAGTCATCCCGTTCAACGTAATGCTGTCCCGAATAGGAGTGATTCCATTCGATCCGGGGCAGATGAAGAAACTTTTTTTTCAAGCTTTACAACAAAGATACAAACTTTCCTAAGCTGGATCTATCTCCATGTGCGGAATTTTTTTACGAAGATTTTTTTTTGTAATAGCTCGGAAGAGCCGACGATTGGGAAATACCAAAAAGCGATCGCTGAGCTTGATTCTCTTCGAAGATTATTTGTGCAAAAGAGTCAGGGAGATCGTGCCTCGTTACAATCTTGGTGGAAAAAATCTTTTAATTCTCTAGATTTAGATGTCCGCAAAATGCTTTTTTTTGAAGATGTCATCACTTATGCTCCAGCGGACGTTAATGATAAAGAAGCATGGGCAACAGCACATTATTCAGAGAAGTTGGATCTGGCAATACTATTAGTGAAAGAATTGGGAGAAATTACGATTGAAGAAGAAACCTATGATTCCATAGACGCTGTTCCTGAATATATTGATCGCGTCAAAGCCAAGCTAGAAAAAAAATCCAAAGAAAAGAATTTGTAATCTTATTATGACCCGTAACTGCTACCTTATCCCCCAGGGCGATCTTATGAATAAGATTTGACATTCAGCCTGCATTGATTATCAAGCACTTACAAAAGTCTTCAAAATTGTCGCGGCTTAAATT
>QIGB01000077.1 GCA_003228815.1 Chlamydiota bacterium
GATTGGTTTGGGCAAAAGTTTGTAGAGGGGATCGGAAAATTTATCCTCAATGCCGCTTGCATTGCCCGCGAAGAGGGCTATGTCGTGAAAAAGGAAGAGGCTCAGGTTGATCTCATGCGCAATGTCTATTTTGCGCTCAAGATGTTTCAGCAGGAAAAAACCGCTACAAATGAAGAAACCCACAATGCCTTTGTGAGTCAAACTCGCCATTTGGGCCTCAGTGAGGGTGGCGCAGTGAATTATTGGAGCGAGGTTTTGTTATTTCGACGTCTGTTCCACGAAGTGGGAGAAAGTGTCTTCCTCGATCGCTTGGCACTTGACCAATTTAAACGCTTTGCAACGCCTTCTCAGCAGATTTCCCGCTATCAGCTTCCAAGAGATTTAATGTTTATCGACTTTCGTGAAATGCTCAAATTCCAACGGTATATCGAGGTCGCTTTCGAGGGAGATTCGATTCTGGACTTGCCGAAAGACAGGCGGGATCCAGAGGCGGTGCGAGATGCATTTCCACAGCTTTGCTATAAGCCTTTTAAAGTGGAAATCGTAAGCGTAACGGTAGACGGTGTGGCTGCAGGTGTTAGTCTCAAACAGACCTGGGACTGGGAAGGGGAAGAAGAAAACTTTGCTCGTCTGCAAGAGGAATTTCCAGCGCTTGCAAATAGCGATTCGATGGAAGAGCGGATGAAAGCATTGGATGATCTGGATGAGCGGACCCGGTTTCAAGTCGACCAATTTGCGAGAAGAGCTTTGGTTCGCATCCATCCCGAATGGATCGACGAAGCTCTTGCAAGAGCAGCAATTGAAGAGCGGACGCTGAAGGTTCGCTTGCAAGGGGGAGAAATGCCTTTTTCGGGGGAGCATTTTCTTGCCCTTTTAGAGACAGAGGATCCTTCCCTTGTGAAGTATTCCACAGATGAAGAGACCTACTGCTCCATTCATGTCGTCGAAAAAGGACAGGGATGGCACTTGCTCACATTTGAAGAAGCCAACCGGGATGATACCTTGGAAGAGATGCTCGATACTCTTTTGATAACGGCTTATGCAGAACTCGAGTTTGAAGAGCCTTATGAAGAGATGCGTGATGAGATGGGAGCAAAGATCTATAAGGACCTTTTGAGATTGATCGCATTAGAATTCGACGAAGAAAATTTTGAGGATTTTGATGGGTATGCTCGGTATCGATTTGATGGCTTCTTGAAACAGATGCGGACGCTTGCCATCAATGATCCGGAAGGTTTTGCTAATCTCCAAGAGGATTCTCTTTGGGCCTTGGAACAACGGACAGAAATGCTTCCAGATGAGGGGATGTCCATTGGAGTCGGAGAATTTTCTCCCATTTTCAACAACCAATTTTATCAATTGATAGAAAAAGAAGAAGTGTCTGCAAGTCAAACAGAAATTGCTGTGGTCAAAGAACATCTCAATCGGGATGCTCAGCAAAAATTGATGCGCAGGTTGCTTCAGAGATTATAAAGTGGAAGAGACACTTGATCAAATATCTCCGATCCTTCCGATCGATTTCTTTGCATTCACATGTGATGTGCATGAGGGGGAGTGGAAAAAGCCTTTAAAGAAAAAACATACTCTGCCGGAATTTTCTGAGCTCCTTTTTGAAGATCCCTTTGCAAAAGTTCTTTTAGGATGGAATCAGAAAGGATTGCTTTTTGAAGTAAGCGTCACAAAGCCTTTTGAAGAGTGCTTTTTCCCCGACTTTCGCAAAGGAGATAGCATCGAGCTTTTTATCGACACGCGCGATCTCAAATCTGCAGGGTTTTTGACCCGTTTTTGCCATCATTTTGTGATCCTTCCCACACCCATTGATGAGGTGCATGCACAAGAGGTAACGGCATTTCGCAGTGAAGATCAGCATGAAATCTGCGATCCAGAAAAAATTGGCGTAAAAGGAGAGTTTGGACGGAGGAGCTATCGCTTGCAAATAGTTCTTCCCTCAGAATGTTTACATGGGTATGATCCAAGTGCATTTGATCGATTGGGATTTGCTTATCGAATCAATGGAGTGGGAAGAGATCCGCAGCATTTTGCCCTTTCTTCTGAATATCTTGCGATCGAAAACATCCCAAGCAGGTGGGCAAGTTTATCCTTAGTTAAGCAAAAATGAGGGGGCGATGCGATTTTCTGATACACATGAATGGGTTTTAAGAGAAGGCGATACGGCCACGATTGGGATTACCAATTATGCCCAAAAAGAATTGGGAGAAGTGGTTTTTGTTCAGCTTCCGCAGGTGGGACAAAAAGTAAACGCCAACCAAGAAGTGATTGTTGTCGAATCGACAAAAGCTGCTAGTGATATCTACACCCCCGTGTCTGGAACAGTGATTGCAGTCAACGAGAAGGTGAAGGAAGATCCCAGTCTTCTCAACGTGGCTCCGGAAAGTGAGGGGTGGCTTTGTAAAATTGCACTTTCTGATGCATCAGAACTTGACACTTTGCTCGATCATCAGCAATATCTTGGGTTAATTTTGTAAACTGGATCCTTACATGAAGCGCAAAGTTTTTTTCTTCTTCTTTTTTCTCGTACTCCTCTGTGGGAGTCTCTATGTTTTCCGTTATCAACTGCTCGGCGCCTTCGTAAAGACAGCACTTGGGAAAGCTCTTCCCAATAGCCTCGTTTGCGGGGAAGTTCGGGCAACGGATCAAAAAGTCTTCATTCAGGGTATGCAATTTTCACAAGATGAAATGGAAATTTCCCTCGATGAGGTCGAATTTGGTTTGAGTTTTCAGGAAGTTTTTCAACATCCCAAACGTCTGATTTCTCTTTTTCGAATGGGCGTTTCCAGCTGGAATGATTTCCTCATCCCGATCAAGCAATATGGTCTTGATCTCAATATCCAAACAGGCATTCTCACTCTTGGCTCGCAATGCTACTATTTCCAATTCAAACATGGGGAAAAAAAACACGAAATTGGAACGCTTTTTGTTTCTCATGATCCAAGACTGATCGATCATCCCTTTCTGATCATGAAATTTCACATCCGCGGAGATCAGCTCATCTCGCAGCTCACAGTCGAAGAGGTCCCTGCAGAAAGGTTCCTCCACTTGGCTGCTTTTGCGATGCCAAAATATTTTGCCGGTTTTTCTCAAGCAAGTGGAAAAGTGCAGCTTCAGGCCAGTGTCATTTTCGAAGAAAACGGCTCAGTCGATGAACTCTCGTCCCGTTTTCGATCTGAGAATTTTGAAGTGTGCTATCCCGAAAAGAATCTCACAGTAAAAATGGATGAACTTTCCGGTGATCTGAATTTTCCCGAAGGAATCGAAGAGCCTGACCTTCCCGTATGGAAGAGGATGCAATGCGGTCTTTCATTGAGCAATGGAAGTATACGTGTTGGCGATCAGTTTTATCTGTCGAGAATGCAGGGAAATCTCGCCTTAGATACAAGAGAAAATCCCTATTTGACTTTGACGGGAGAGCTGGCAAGCCAGGAAAAACCCCTTTTTCTAGAACTAGTCGGAAAAGGAGCGATCCACGAAGACCATGCCTATTGGTTGGAATTTGGACTTGGACTCAATGACCTTGCCGGAACAGAGTGTGAGGCCTTTTTATCCGTCTGTCGTCCAGAAAATGAATCACTCGTTGTCCAGCTGGAAGCGAGCAATCTTCTGCCCCAACAAGTCGAAATGCTAAAAGGGTATTTGAGCCGTTCGATGCCCAGGTTAAAAACCTGGCACGTTTTGCAAGGAAGTTTTGGAGGAACACTTGTTGCCCTTTTCGAAAAGGGAAACCTCTCTCACTTTGAGATGCAAAACTTCGTTGGAGAGAATGTCTCGCTATCTTCTGGTGGCGATCCCCTGTATTTAGCTAGTGTAAAAGGGGAGGGGCGTCTCTTTTCCAATCTCAATTTCGAAATGGACCTCCCTGCCGCTCATTTTTTTGGATTCATTTCTCCAAAGCTTAAGGAGTCTTTTGCCGATTTCCGACCTGATGATTTTGTTAAGGTGAGCACTACCATCCACTTTGAAGAAAATGGAGTCGAAACCTCCGCTTCCGTCGAATTTTTAGATCTCAAACAGTCACTCCAATTTGGCTTCAAAAGCAAACAGCCCTTTCCTAGCTCATTACAAGATGTAACAGAGGGGTGGGCCCGCTCAGAAAAACTTACGCACCAATTCTACGGCCCCTTTGTCAACTTGGCCTGCGAAGATCTCAAAGTCTATGGAGATGTCGATTTTTTGGCTTCCTACGATGGAAAAATTGTCGATTGTGCTCTTCAGGTCGATGGGTTTTTAGCAAAGCACCCCCTGCTCGATTTAAAAGCCAAGGAAATTGGAGAAAAGGAAAAAACTGTTGGTCGAATCAAGCTTCGCTATCATCCGATGGAAAATTCCTTTGAGGGAACCATACCTTTGCGGGGTGCAGAGATCTATGAACGACAATATGGATTTTATTTCGAAAATCTTGAAGGAGATTTGCAAATTGCTCCAAAAAGATTCACAGGCCACATCGCACATGCCGATGTCTCCTTTGATTCGATGGATATCATAAAGAATCTCGGGTTTTATTTTGCCTACGAGGACACATTTGATTTTCATGAAGTGCGCGCAGATCTTGTCCTTCCTACAACACATCGATACAATCTCTATCTTCCCAAATTCAACAAATCTATCTGTGATCTTCACCTCTTTGATGATAAAAAAGAGCTGGCTCATTTCAAGGGAAATTTCGAAGATGATTGGAAGGGGAGTGTTTACTTCCCTGGATATGATGAGAGTTTCCCCACAACCTTTTCATGGGATCCACTAGCAAATTCTGCCGCCTTAGAAATGATGCGACAAGATTTTGCGCTCAAAATAAAGAAAGAAAATGAGCAGTACACCCTCGAAAGCCTTAAGATTGGCGAGGTGGAAGGATACGCAGAATTCTCCCCTGGAAAAGAGGGAATGTTGCTATCGAATTTGCACATCCATTCACCAAAGGCCTCTCTAGAAGGTTTTGGCAATCTGTTTTTGCAACTCCCCAAAGAAGATGATGATTTTGGCCTCTATGGGATCTTAGAGTACAGTTGCAAAACGCAAGCCCCCGTTCCCCTGCAACTGGAAGCAAGAGAGCCTCTCAAATGGGCGTTTTCTCCAAAGATGGGTTTTTGTGCTTCCGGAATTGATGTGGCATCAAGTGCGTGTCAGCTGAAAGTCGATTGTCTTGAGCACATTCTCTCAAGTGGGAAACTTGCTGCACATCAGATCCAATTTAATGTCTCCAAAGAGTTAGTGGATCAAATTTTTGCAGCAGGATCCCTTCCGTCTTTCTTGCAAGATTTTCACATTTGCAAAGGCCTTTCTGGCGTGGCAAATCTGGAAAGAGAAAAAAACGTGAGCACCCTTCATGGAACGCTTAAAAGCAATCGTGGGGAACTCGATATTGATGTAGAGTGGGATGGTAAAAAGGGAGAGCTCTCTCTTGGAACGGAAGAAAAACTCACCTTTCAGGCCCATCTAGCAGACGATCAATTGCAATTTGATGCCATTAAAGGATCCTTTGGACGTCTCAGCGCCGATTTAAAAAAGACAAACAAGCAAAAACTCAAAGGAGTCGTCAACCTCGATTTTTCCCTTTTTGATGAATTGTTTGATCTCCCCATCAATCGCTTTGTCCATTTGTGGAAAGCGGGCAGTGGATATCATTTCGATGGGGTTTTTACGCCAGCTAGCCGCCTTTTTGATTGGGGATTCAAAGGAAAAGTCAAAGGGCAAGGCTTTGAGTGTGGTGGCTATCAATTCCGCTCACTAGATGCAAAAGTCGAGATTGAGCCCGGACAAATCACGATTGAAAATCTCGACCTCACCGATGATGCAGGCAAGCTGTGGATTGGAGAAGGGGCTCTTATGAAAGCCGGACATCCCGGCCACTGGATCTTTTCCTTTCCCCTCGTAGAAATTCGAGGTTTTCAGCCTAGTTTTATGCGAAAAATTGCAGGGGCAGAATCCTCCATTACACCTCTCGTCTTAAAATCGGCAACCCTTCGCGATGTTCGCGGTCGGCTCGATGATCCCAGATCGATTTCTGGTGGTGGGGACCTGCGCTTTACTAACGTCTCCAAAAAAGGGGAGAGCAAACTGCCCAACAATCTACCCATCCAAGTACTTAATCAATTGGGATTGGATGGAGAGCTCTTTGTTCCAGCGTCAGGGGAAATGGAATATGCCATCCAAAACGGACGCATCTATCTCAGATCCATCCGCAATGTAGTCAGTGCAAAAAATCTATCCGAATTTCTGCCTCCCAAAAATGGAGTGATGGGCTATCTCGACTTTGATGGAAATCTCTTCATCGATCTGCTCGTGAAACAAAAAGCTGTCCGCTCGATCTCTTCGCCCCTTTCTCTCAAAGTTCGGGGAACATGGGAAGACCCGCAGCTTGCAATTAAATGACCGTCCTAGATCTTCTCTATCCTCCAACTTGCATTGCCTGCCAGGCAATGCTACCCAAAAATGCCCACTTTTGTCTGCAATGCATGGAAGAATTTGCCCTTCTTCCCGAAGAAGGGCATTGCGTGAAATGTTTTGCTGACATTCCCATGATCCGCGGCACTTGCAAACCATGCCGAAAAATTGCGCACCCTTTTCGAAAACTTGCTGGATGTTTTGACTCCTATGGTCCTGGCAAAAAACTCTTGCAAACATTTTTACAGGAAAGATCGATCCATTTAGCCAAAAATATCGCCTCCTATATGATTGTGCAGCTCCATCAGCTCGCGTTTACCGATTTAACCGCCATTGTTGTCCTTCCCAAGAGTTTTCAAACCCCCTTTGCTCTTGTCGCAAAAGAGATGACAAAGATGCTCGAGATCCCCCTCGTGCCCATATTAAAGAGGTGTTTTTCTCCCAAACCCCAATTTACTCTGAAAAAAAAGTGCAACATTATTCACAAGCGCGTATTATTGCTCGATAGTGAAATGACAGAACGCATAGATATGCGCACTGCCGGATGGGCTCTTCAGGAAGGATTGCCCGAAATCATTTATGGAATGACGTTTTGCGCTACACTTTACTAATAATCCTTTTTCTTTTTTCCAGTTGCGCACGCCGCGCTGAAGATCCCATTGTCACGCAGATGCGCATGCGAGGGATGCAGACGCGCAGCTTTGTGGGACACGATGCAAAAACCGTCACAAAAGAGATCATTACTGTTTTGCAAGATCAGGGATATATGGTCAAAAATGTCAGTGGCGATGTGGGCCTTCTCACAGCAGAGAAAGACACAAATATTGAAAAATTTGCATCGAAATTCTGGTCTTCTCTTGTTTCTGGAAGGCAGGCTCGCTGGAAAAAGCATTCGGTCATTGAGCTCACCACTAATATCACAGAAGAGACGGGGAAAACAAAAGTTCGGATCAATTATCTCATCCGCATCTTCGACAATTTAGGCCGAATCGTCGACGTCCATCAAGTCCTGGAAGAAGAAGTCTATACCGACTTCTTCAACAAGATCCAAAAAGGGCTTCTTGCAAAACAACAATAATTTCCATTTGTAGGTCTTTGACTTCTAATCATTTGTGAAAAATGCAACTATCGTTGCCATTTATAATACAAATTTGGCATAATAGGTAGCAGATGAAGAAAAGAATGTATCAGCGATTTTTTACTCCTCCAAAGCAGTCCTATTTTCTTTTTGGACCGAGAGGTACAGGAAAAACCACTTGGCTGAAAAAGAAATATCCCCGTGCCTATTGGATCGATTTGCTAGAGCCCGAAACTTTTCGGTTTTTTGCGGCCAATCCAGAAAGATTGCAGGCGGCATTAAAGGCTCATCCAGGTCAACGAATGATTGTGATTGATGAAGTGCAAAAGTTGCCTGACTTGCTGAATGTTGTCCACAGTATGATAGAAGAAAAGAAAGGATATCAATTTATCTTAACAGGTTCTAGTGCGCGAAAATTGAGAAGAGAAGGCGTCAATCTTCTTGGTGGAAGAGCTCTACTCAAATATATGCCACCCTTTTTTGCTTCAGAAATAAAAGATATTTTCGATTTATCAAAAAATTTGAAACTTGGAATGTTGCCTCTTGTATTAGATTCTACAAATCCAAAAGAAGTGCTAAAGGCTTATGTGGGTATTTATTTGAAAGAAGAAGTCCAAGAAGAAGGAATAGTTCGCCATGTGGGAGATTTTGCTCGATTTTTAGAGACAATGAGTTTTTCTCATGGGTCTTTCATCAACACTTCAAATATTGCTCGTGAGTGTGAAATCGCACGGAAAACTGTAGAGAGCTATCTATTCATCCTCAATGATCTACTTCTCTCTTTTCAACTCTCCGTTTTTCGAAGAAAAGCAAAACGAAGTGTAGTGAGCCATTCGAAATTTTATTTTTTTGATTCCGGGGTATATTATTCGATTCGCCCAAAAAACTTTTTAGAAATTGAAAGTGAAAAAGAGGGGGCAGCCTTAGAAGGCTTGGTTGCTCAGCATCTCAAGGCCTGGATAGATGTTCAACTAGAAAATTATCAATTAAACTTCTGGCGTACTACTTCAAAAGTAGAGGTTGATTTTATCGTATCTGGACCTGACTGTTTTCTTGCCATCGAAGTAAAGAACGGAAAAACTGTTCATCCACAAGATTTACGGGGTTTGGAAAATTTTTTAGAAGATTATCCCCAGGCAAAAGGAATTCTTCTGTATCGAGGTAAGCGCAAGTATATCGAAAGAAAGATTCTCTGTTGTCCAGTGGATGAATTTTTATTGGAGATCCACCCGAAAAAGCCTCTAACTTTCTAGATTGCGCCTTGCCATTTGGATTTGACGGCGGAGCATTTCATCACTGCCGATCTGCCGAGAGATCTTTTTCCATGCATGGAGAAGTGTCGAATGAGTTTTGCCACCGAAGGAAGCTGCCAACTTCATGAGAGAGTCATTGATCAATTCTTTGGCTAGATACATTGCCACTTGGCGAGGGAAGGCGACATTTTTTGCCCGTGATTTGCTGCAGATATCACTGACTCGTACCCCAAACATTACAGCGACGCTCTTTAAGATATTGTCGACCGAAATCCGTTTGTGAGGAGCCTTTTGGAAAAGTTCGCTCATTGTGTTTTCCACAATCTCTTCCGTCACATCGAGCCCCATCATTCGACTATAGGCTGCAAGGCGGTTGAGGGCCCCTTCCAGTTGACGGACATTGTGAAAAATCCTCTCAGCAATGAAAAAAGCGACCTTATGTGAAATTTTGATCCCTTTGAGCTCGGCTTTATGTTGCAAAATGGCAACGCGAGTTTCGAGATCAGGAACACCTACATTGGCGACAAGACCCCACTCCATCCGTGCAATCATCCGCTCGGAGAGCTTCAATTGGCCTGGGGGTTTATCACTTGTGATCACAATCTGTTTGCTTTGATTGATCAGGGCTTCAAATGTATTGCAAAACTCCTCTTCAAAATTGAGACGACTTTGCAAGAATTGGATGTCATCGACCAGAAGCACATCAAGCGAGCGATAGAAGCGTTTCATCTTATCCACTGATTTGCTGCGTAAATTGTCGACCAAATCATTGATGAATTGCTCAGTGGTGATGCAATGCACTTTCAACCGTTTGTGCTGCTGCTGCACGTAGTGGCCTATTGCATGTAAGAGGTGCGTTTTCCCAAGGCCTACTCCTCCATGGATGAAAAGAGGGTTATACGATTTGCCAGGGCGCATGCTAATCCCAAATGCCGCCGACTTGACAAATTGGTTGGATGGACCTTCGATGAAATGCTCAAATGTATAAGCGGGATTGAGCAAAGCCTTGTTTTTTTCACTTGCTGGTTGCGCAGCTTGGCGTATGAGGTTTGGGGCAGTTGTCTTTTTCTTTGGAGCAGCTATAGCAAAAGAAAGGGCGAGTTCACCATTTGTCTTTGTGGGCAAGAAATTTTCCAATTGCTTTTTGAAATTTTCGAGCAAATATTCTTGGACAAAGATGTTGGGCACCTCGAGGATCAATTCCTCTTTGGAATCATTATGAACCTTGATGGGAGCAATCCAATTTTGGAATTCAGTGGCAGTGCAACAATCTTCCATGAAGTGGACAAACTCTTCCCAACATTGCTTTGGCGTTTTTGTCAGCATCTTTTTCCTCAATTTATTTATAACTCAACTTGCTCCCTATCCCTTTCTGGAGCTACCTGCACGAAGAATCTGCTGCGTTTTTCTCGTCGGAAAGGTGAATTTCCACCTTCCCTTCCTCACAAAACTTGCAGCTCCTCCGTTCGTTAACGCTCCAAAAATCGATAGAAAGCAAGTTGAGTTATTAACAATCTTTCCACAAAGTATTCTCAGACCCTTTCGATGAAGCCAGTATTATCACGCGATCCAAAATCGCGCAAGCCATTTCACCCATTCAAGAAAAAAAACTTTTTTGTTGTGCAAAAATCCCGCGATTTTTTAGTCTTGTTGGAAAGTTGAACGGCGTTCAGGAATATGACAACTAAAGACCTCAAACAGACCATCCTCGACCACTTCTACAAAACCATGAATAAGCAAGGAGTTTCTGCGATCCGGATGCGCGATCTTGCCAAATCCAGCCGATGCGCTGTGGGAACCATCTACAATATTTTCGAAACTTTTGACGATATCCACTACCACCTCAATTTACGCACGTTCAAACGGCTTTACAATCGCCTAATGACCACTTTGAAAGATGGCGTGGAGGCAAAAACTACGCTAGAAGAAATTTTGCCAAAGATCGGTTGGGAATACATTGCCTTTGCAAAGGATGAGACTCATTGTTGGAAGGCCCTTTTTGAACAAGCACCTCCTAAAGAGCAGCCTGCTTGGTATCGGAAAGAAGTCAATCGGCATTTTCAATTAGCTGAAGAATTTATCCAAATAAATTTTCAAATTACTGAAGAGAAAGCGAACCGTTTGATTAGCTATTTTTGGTTTGCCATTCATGGAGTGAGTTCCATTGTCCTCAACAGGACAGCAACGAATCACTCCGATGAATTTGTTCAGGGGTATGTTCAGCATTGTTTGAGAGGGATTTATCAGCTCATATAAGATTTTTTTTAGGTTAAGATGAACGCTGTTCATCACGAGGTTTTAATAATAATTTTAATTCAACTTGTCACCTATCGATTTTTGGAGCGTTAACGAACGGAGGAGCTGCAAGATTTGTGAGGAAGGGAAGGTGGGAATACGCCTTTCCGACGATCAAAGCGCAGCAGATTATTCGTGCAGGTAGCTCCAGAAAGGGATAGGGGGCAAGTTGAATTTATAATAAGCGAGGTTGCAAGAGAGAGGCGAGGGCTGGGTGGAAATGCCCCGACTCGTTACTGGTTACATAGTAATAGCCATAAGAAAATAAAATCAGTATCTATTGCAACCTTTTTTTAGTAGTAGAAATGAAACACGCAAAATGAAAAATAAGGAGAAGAATCATGGTAAGAGTAGATGCTTATGCAAGAGAATACGAAAGACAACTTGGCTTTACGCAGCAAGTGACGGAATATTTCACACGTGTTGCATCAGCCGTAGTGAGCGTTTTCAAGCGAATTTTTTGTATTGAAGATACAATCTCTATCCAAGATCTACAATGGACTGCCGCAAAATGTCGTCGTCTAGAACAGGAAAATCACGGGTTGAAGCAATCCATTGGTGATTTGCAGCGCGAGATGCGAAGTTCAACACAAGACCGAAAATGGCATGGGGAAAACCGACATCGGCTAGAGCAAGAAAATCGTCAGTTGAGGCAATCGGTTTATGATTTGCAATACAGAGTGCGAAGAATGCAAAGATGCGATTCGGCTCCTTCGACGCTGCAAAAGTTTGTTGTTGAGGCTTCATTGTTTTTTTGTTTATGTCCTCTGTATATCATCAGTTTGCCTGTAATGCTCATCCGGGATTCTTTGTATGAAGGGCTGCAAAAAAATTAAGCCTGGAATGAACGTTGTTCATTTTTTTTGAAAAAAATATCCCTTACTAAATGTAGGGGGTTTTGGGCTTTGGGAGATTAACGATTTACAGTAAAATCTTCTTTTTGTTTCCCTATCCTTAGGAAAAATCATGAGAAAATGCCGAATTTGCCTTATATTTGGCATTTTCCTTGATAAATATCTAGATATTGCCGTTTATCGACTTTTGTTCTGAAGGACTCCCTTGAGATATTATGTTTTTTTCAAAAAAATTTACGCATAAGCAATCAAGAGAGCTGAGGCCTGGTCGGCGATGTCGAGGCTTTCCTCTTTGGAAAGCTCTTCGGCTTGGCGGATGCCCTGGCGCTTGTAGCCAAGAGCGAGGAGGGCTTTGGCGCGATTGAGCTTGGTGGGAAGGTGGTCGGGGTCAATCTTGAGTGCTCTTTCAATGTAGTTGAGAGCTTGGAGGTTGTTGTTTTGTTGGAGGTGGATTGCGCCGAGGGTCTGGAGGTCGTAGGGGTTGCCCAGGGTGAGAACCACTAAGGCTTCAAAAAAGGTGAGGGCAATGTCATACTTGCCCTGCTTGAGATAGGAATATCCCACAAAGCGCAGGTCTTCTAATTCGTTTTCGCCCCAGTCAAGGACTTCTAGCCAATTTACGTCACTCATCCCTTCTGATATTGGGATCTGCGGGAATTGATGTCAATGAGGAGCTGGTCGAAGAGAAGGACGTTTTGCAAAAGTTTTTTTAGGATTTTTTTCTCTTTTTCGATTTCTTCTTCATCGCGGTGCTCTTTGTGGTGCTCTTTTTCTTCTTCTCCAATGGCTTCCAATCGCTCGAGTTGGGATTCTTGGAGGTCAGGACTGCCGAGATCTGGAATGATTTGCTCAGCAAAGAGTCGGCGCCGGTAAACATAATAGTTGGGGGGAGCGCGAAACAGGGCCCAAAGGGCTCTTCGTTTTCCCAGTTCAAAAAGAAGTTCGAATTCAGATGTATAGGAGGGGACTGTGGTTGTGATCCGAGTTTGCGCAGGGATGAGTCGTGCCTCTTTGATGAGGCTTTCATCATAGAGTTCGCGATCTTCTGCATAGCGGGTGGAGATCTCCACGCCTAGATTGTCAATCGTACGGGCCATACCTTTCATTTAATCGGGTCGGGCGAAATTATCAAGGTTTTTTTTGATTCCCACGAATTCCCACATTTTATAAATTTTTTTGATCCTCTTTGAAATGAATGGTTTGAGAGGGTCGAAAGGCCAATGATTGGGGCCGGATTGAGCAAAAAAGATTGCGTAGTTTGGGGTCCGTTGTTAAAGTGTGGGAAAAGGTGGAAATTTGGTGATGAATCGTTTCTTTTTTAGTGGATCACAGGAGACAAAACTCGACGGCAAAAACCGTTTCGTACTACCTCAGGCGATGCGTTTTGGGTTGGTGGAAAATGGTGTGCTCGAGTTCAGTTTGGGCCTTGGTCTTGGTGGATGTCTTGCGATCTATCGAAGGAGCGATATTGAGAAAATTGTGGCCAAGTTTCAATCAAAGCAACATGTGGGAAAATATCAAAAGTTTTTCACCCTCTTCTTTTCCAATTTGCATCAGTTGGGGTGCGACAAGATTGGAAGGGTTTTGATGCCTTCTTTGCTCAAGAAAGCAGCGGGAATTAAAAGTGAAATTGTGATTGCCGGCGTCCTCGATAAGATTGAGATTTGGCCGAAAGAAAAATATGTGGCCCAGCTCTCTGATCTCGGGTCCAATTCAGATCTTGCGAAAATGACGGAAGAGGCTTTTGCCTTATTGGAGGTAGAGGATGAAACACACATCCCCGTCTTCGAATGAAAAACCGCCCCATATCTCGATCATGATTAGCGAGGTACTTGAGGGGTTTAAGGGAGCAAACCTCAAGATTTTTTATGAAGGAACCCTTGGCGCAGGGGGACATGCCAAAGCCATTTTACAGGCGCACCCAGAAATCGAGCGCTATATCGGGTGTGACAAAGATCCAGAGGCTTTGGAAATTGCTGAAAAGACGCTTCTACCTTGGAAAGAAAAGGTAGAGCTGATTCAGGGCAACTTTGCCGATCTCGACCTGCATCTTCATGAGAGAGGGCTCGGCACAGTAGATGGTTTTTTTTTGACTTAGGAGTTTCCTCTATGCAACTCGATAAACGTGAAAAAGGTTTTAGCTTCAGAAAGGAAGGACCGCTCGATATGCGGATGGATCCAGGTGAACATTTGACCGCGCGCGAAATTGTTAATGAATGGTCTGAAGAAAAACTCGGAGAAATTTTCCGTGAGTTTGGCGAAGAACCGAGATGGAGAAGAGCGGCAAAAACGATTGTTGAATCGAGAAGATCGCAGTCGATTGAAACGACAAAGGAATTGGCCGATCTCATTGCAGAACAACTTGGCAGGGGATTTAAGAAGAAGTTGCATCCTGCCACGCTGATTTTTCAAGCGCTTAGAATTTGTGTGAATCGAGAACTCGAAGCTATCCAAAAGGCTCTTCCCAAGGCGTTAGAGGTGCTGAGCTTTGGTGGGCGCATTGGGGTGATGAGTTTTCATCGATTAGAAGATCGGATTGCAAAAGCGATTTTTAAAGAAGGGGCTACTGTCCCTGCACAGAACAAATATAAAGAATATGTCCAAAAGCCCATGCTCAAGCTTTTGAACAAAAAGCCATTGCAAGCCTCCCTCGAGGAGGTTCGAAGGAATCCTCGTGCGAGGAGTGCCAAACTCCGCTTTGCAGAAAAGGTTATGCAATGAATAAGGGGATGTTTTTTCGGATTTTTGTCTGCATTGTCAGTTTGGGATATTGTCTCTATTCCTATCTCAATGTGCAAAATGAGATCACAGAACTTCGCATCCGCATTCCGGCGCTGATGAGCGAGGTCCGTCGCATCCAAGAGGAAAATACCCATTATCAATATGAAATTGAAACATTCGAAAATCCGGAAAATTTGATGAATTTGGCAATGGCTAAGGAATTTTCCCATATGAAATTTCCGATTTGCAATGAAGTGATCACAATGAGGCAAGCTGATCCTTTAGAGCCGCAGCAAGAAAACAGAAACGTTCCGCTGAAAAAACAACCTAGCATCACGTTTGCGACCGGTGGTAGCCCGTAAGAGGGTGTATGTGAATTGCTTTGAGACGAAGATTTTAGGATTTTTTGACTCAGTTTTTGGCGGAAAATGGAGCTGAATGGATTCATTCAGCGAATTAGAGCCAAAAAATTGAGATGAAAAAGACAAAATCCTGTCGTCCAAATGAATTCGCAAATACCCTCTAAGAAAAAAACATTCTCTTCCACTTCCAAAGACCAGCAGCGACTCCTTGGAGTCGCTCTTTTCTTGCTAGTTCTATTTTCTCTTTTGATTATCCAATTCTTCCGCATTCAGATTGTGCAACATGAAAAGTGGGAAAAACAGGCCTATGCCCAGCATACGGTGGTGGTGAAAGAGCCTTTTCGGAGAGGGGTGTTTTACTCCAATACGTCGATCAAATCGGCTCATCCTACAGCTCAACAGGCTTTTGTCATTGATGTTCCGAAATTTCATCTCTATATCGATCCAAAAAGCATTCCGGAAAAAGATAGAGAAGAAATTGCGAGCTCGCTCAATCAACTTTTACAGCTCGATGATAATGAGCAAAAAACCTACGTTCGTGCGCAGTTTGAAAAAGAGTCGCGCAGTCGCAAAATTGCCATGTGGCTTTCCGGGGAAAAGAAAGAGGAAATTCAGCAGTGGTGGCAAAGACTATCGAGAAAAAACAAGATTGCCCGTAATGCGATTTTTTTCGAGAAGGATTATCAGAGATCGTATCCCTTTGGAAAACTACTGGGACATGTGCTGCATACGGTGCGAGAACTCCGCGATGAGGTGACAGAGCAGTGCATTCCGACAGGCGGTCTTGAATATGTCTTTGATAAGTATTTACAGGGGCGCAGTGGCAAACGTTTTTTTTATCGCTCTCCCAGGCATTCTATGGATGTGGGGACAGTGATCGAAGCTCCTCTAGATGGGGCCGATGTCTATTTGACGATCAATCATTGTTTGCAGGCGATTGTCGAAGAAGAGATCGAAAAACAGGTGCAAATCGCAGAAGCCAAGCGCGGCTGGGGGATCATGCTCGATCCTTATACGGGCGAAGTTTTGGCTTTGGCCCAATACCCTTTCTTTTATCCTTCTTCCTATCGCGAATACTTCAATGACGAAGAGCTTTTGGAAGAAACGCAGGTCAAGGCACTCACAGACCCATATGAGCCAGGTTCAACAGTGAAGATGATCACCATGGCGATTTGTCTGATGGCAAATGAAGAGATGAAAAAGCAAGGAAAACCACCCATCTTTGATCCGATGGAAAAAGTTTCGGTTTTGCCGACCATGTTTCCAGGAAGAAGTAAGCCGCTTCGAGATCTCCAAGCGCATCGCTATGTGAATATGTATATGGCGATCCAAAAGTCTTCAAATGTCTACATGTCGACCATTTTGCATCGGGTGATCGAAGAACTTGGGGAGGGGTGGTACCGCAGTGTTTTGGAAAATGTTTTTGGGTTTGGGCAAAAGACAGGAGTTGAGCTTCCCGGTGAGAGTCCAGGGCTGCTTCCTACCCCAGGAAAGGTCCATCCCAATGGAACCCTTGAATGGTCAAAACCGACGCCCTATTCCTTGGCAATGGGGCACAATATTTTAGCAAATAGTTTTCAGATAGTGCGCAATTTTGCCATCATTGCCAATGGAGGCTATGATGTGAAGCCGACCCTGGTTCGTAAGATTTCTAGGCGTATGCCCGATGGATCAGAGCAAATTCTTCTCTGCAATACGTTTGGTGAAAAAAAACAAAGACGCCTTCTCGATCCCGAAATTGTACGCCAGCTCACCTGTGCGTTGAAATATGTGACAAAAATTGGGGGAGCTGCAAGGAAAGCGGATATCCACGGCTATACGGAAGCGGGAAAAACATCGACCTCCGAGAAAATCATCGATGGAAAATATTCAAAAAAAGATCACATCTCGACGTTCATTGGTTTTGCTCCTGCTGATCACCCCCGCTTTGTTCTGATGGTTGTGATGGATGAACCCGCCTACAAATACATTCCTGGAATTGGGGGCAATCAATACGGTGGGAATTGTGCGGCCCCAGCTTTCGAGAGAATTGGACGGCGCTGTTTGGAATATTTAGGGGTTGAACGAGATGATCCATATGGATATCCTGTCGGTGACCCCAGGCGGGATGGGACGAAAGCAGATTGGCTGAAAGAGGTAGATGCATTGAAAAAACTTTATGAAACCTGGAATCGTTGATGAGATTGAAACGTTTGATACAGCAAATCGATGGACTTGAAGTCAAAGGTTCAAAAGAAATTGAAATAACAGGGCTGACCGCCCACTCAAAAAGGGTTGCGCCAGGTAATCTTTTCATTGCCAAAAAGGGTCGGACACATGATGGCGCCCTATTTATTCCCGATGCCATTGCTTCTGGAGCATCCGCGATTCTCACAGATATGTATGATCCTTTTGTTTCTGCAGTGCAATTGATTCATCCCGATATTTCCTCCATTGAAGCGAAATTGGCAGCATGCTACTACCAAAATCCCTCTCACGCTTTGCGAGTCGTTGGAGTGACCGGAACCAATGGAAAGACAACAGTGAGTTTTTTACTTGAGTCTCTCTTCAGCAAAGCAGAAATTCGCACAGGGATGATTGGAACAATCGAATGGATCGTTGGGGATCATCGCTTCCCAGGATCGATGACAACGCCTGATGTGATCACCAATCAAAAACTTTTGCGCGATATGGTGCAAGCAGGGTGCAGTGCAGCCGTAATGGAAGTGACATCGCATGGGCTCGACCAAGGAAGAGTTGGGGAAATCGATTTTGATCTAGCCGTCTTCACCAATTTGACACAGGATCATCTCGATTACCATCAGGATATGGATGCCTACCGCGAGGCCAAGGAAAAACTCTTTGCAGGCCTAACGCGGGATAAATGGGCCATTCTCAATGCCGATGACTTCATGCGCTTTGCCACTAAAGCAAACGTATTTACCTATGGGATCGACGCGGATGCAGATCTACAGGCAAAAGAGATTCGGCTCAGCGATAAGAAAACTCAATTCTTAGTTTGTTACCAAGGGCAAGAACTCGAGTACCGGTCGCAATTAGTGGGAAAATTCAATGTCTATAACTTTCTTGCGGCAATTTCTGCGGGGCTTTGCTATGGCCTTTCTCTTGAAACCTGTTTGCAGGCGCTGAAGAGTTTCAAAAAAGTGCCGGGCCGCCTCGAGAAAGTCAAGGAGGGGGTTTTTGTCGATTATGCCCATACCGAAGATGCACTTTCCAACGTCTTACAAACACTTAATGAAATCAAAAAAGGGCGGCTCATCACCGTATTTGGCTGTGGGGGAGATCGAGATCGTGAAAAACGACCCAAAATGGGAAAGGTCGCCTCAGAGCTGTCTGACATGGCGATTGTCACAAGTGATAATCCAAGGAGCGAAGACCCGGAGGAGATTATTGAAGACATTTTAAGAGGATGCGACAAATCCGTTTCTGTGCAACTTGATCGGGAGGAGGCGATCCGCTTTGCTATTGCGATAAAAAAGCCAGAAGATCTTGTTCTCATTGCAGGGAAAGGACATGAAAAGGAGCAAATTTTTGCGCATCATGTTCTCCCCTTTGACGATGCAGAGGTGGTGAGAAAGCTCTATGAGGGAGCATGCGCCTATTAAAAAGATTTTTTTGGCTACTGCTTTTCCTTCCCTTATGTGCTTTTGCCAAAGAAAAGCCCATCATAATCCTCGATCCGGGACATGGGGGAAAAGATCAAGGTGCACGGGTGCGAAATCTCGAAGAAAAAATACTCACGCTGCGCACTTCATATCTCACAAAAAAACATCTTGAAGAATTGGGCTATCGGGTGATTCTCACAAGAGCAAAGGACATTTTTTTGCCTCTGGGGACACGAGTAGGTCTTGCCAATCGCAGAGACACTTCCATTTTTGTCAGTATTCATTATAATTCAGCAGCAAGTCCCATAGCAAAAGGGATCGAGGTGTATTACTACGGCAAAGGAAAGCAGCAGAGGAGAGAAAAATCGAAACAGTTGGCCATATCGGTATTGAATCAAACGATTGGCCAAACGAAAGCAAAATCGCGAGGGATCAAGCAAGGAAATTACCAAGTCATTCGCGAGACAACAATGCCGGGCATTTTGATCGAGGCGGGTTTTCTGACGAATAGAGAGGAACGAGAACTTTTGGCAACACAAACCTATCTGGACAAACTTGCAAAAGGAATTGCTATAGGAATCCACCAATTTGCAAAATAAATTATACTAAGAAACGTCCCCGGCGCGAATCGAACGCACGACCTGTTGCTTAGGAGGCAACCGCTCTATCCTACTGAGCTACGAGGACAATAGGCATGAAGATATTATCAATAGAGAAGGGAGAAAGTCAATGGCAGAACAAGAAGCAGATTTTGGCCTGATCGGCCTGGCCGTTATGGGGCAAAATTTGGTCCTCAATATCAATGATCATGGTTGGAAGGTAGCCGTCTTCAATCGGACAGTATCCAAAGTGGATGACTTTTTGACAGGACCTGCCAAAAATACCCAGGTGATCGGCACACACTCATTGGAAGAACTTATTAAAACTCTCAAAAGGCCTCGCAAAGTGATGTTCATGGTCAAAGCGGGTAAGCCGGTAGATATGCTCATTGAAGAGTGTCTTCCCTTCCTGGAAAAAGGGGACATCGTGATTGACGGGGGCAACAGCCACTACCCCGATACTGAAAGGCGTGTCAAAATGCTACAGGAAAAGGGAATCTTGTTTATTGGGACCGGAATATCTGGCGGAGAAGAAGGTGCCCGTCATGGTCCTTCCATCATGCCAGGAGGAAACCCCGAAGCGTGGCCACATGTGAAAGAAATGTTACAAGCAATCAGTGCCAAAGCAGAAGAAGATGGGCTTCCTTGTTGTGATTGGGTCGGAAACGGGGGGGCAGGCCATTACGTCAAAATGGTCCATAATGGAATTGAATATGGCGATATGCAATTGATCTGCGAAGCCTTTCATCTGCTCACCAGTATTCTTGGAGTCGATTATGCAGAGCTCCAAAAAATCTTTGCCGAATGGAACAAAGGGCAGCTCCACAGCTACCTCATTGAGATCACAAGTAGTATTTTGGGATATCGCGATACAGATGGTGCACCAATGATCGACAAGATTCTCGATGTTGCCGGACAAAAAGGGACAGGAAAGTGGACAGGTATCAGCGCTCTCGATATCGGACTTCCCGTTACGCTGATTGGAGAGGCAGTCTTTGCCAGATGCCTATCTGCCCTGAAAGACGAACGGGTAGAAGCATCGAAAGTTTATGCCGGTCCTAAGATCTCTTTCAAAGGGGATAAAGGACAATTCATCGAAGATGTTAGGCAAGCTCTCTATGCTTCCAAAATCATCAGCTACGCCCAAGGGTTTATGCTTATGCGCGCAGCAGCAGACGAGTTCAAATGGGATCTCAACTATGGCTCGATTGCCCTCATGTGGCGTGCGGGTTGTATCATTCGAAGCCGTTTCCTCAATGACATCAAAAAGGCTTATGACAAAAATGCAAAACTCGAAAATCTCCTCTTTGATGACTTTTTCAAAAATGAAATCACAACTGCCCAGGCCAGTTGGCGAAGAGTTGTGGCAACCGCTGTAGAAAATGGAATCCCCGTTCCTTGCTTTAGCACAGCACTTGCCTTCTTCGATGGCTATCGGACGGAGCGACTCCCAGCTTGCCTCTTGCAAGCGCAACGCGATCTTTTCGGTGCCCATACCTATGAGCGGGTCGATCAGCCGCGCGGGAAATTTTTCCATACGAATTGGACAGGAACAGGAGGCGACGTGACCTCCTCCTCTTACAACGTTTAGGTAATACTATGAGTTATGTCATGCATGTAGATGTGATTATGGCCGCGGAGCGGGGGATCACCCAAAATGAGTGGCTCGATAGCAAGCACAGCTTTAGTTTTGGAAGCTATCACAATATAAAACGCCTCAATTTTGGGACCTTGCGCGTCTTTAACGACGACATCGTCCAGCCCGGTAAAGGCTTTGGGACCCATGCGCATGAAAATATGGAAATCGTGACCATCGTCCTTGAAGGAGCCCTTGAGCACAAAGACAGTCAGGGTAACCACGGTATTCTCAAACCGGGAGATGTGCAGCGGATGACGGCACAGGCGCTGGCATCGAGCATTCCGAGTACAATGCCTCGCAAGAAAGGCCTCTTCGCTTTTTGCAGATTTGGGTATATCCCAAAGAGCGCAATCTTCAGCCGGGCTATGAGCAAAAAACCATCCCACTTCAGAAAAATAGCCTCCAGAAAATTGTTTCAGAAATCTCATCAGAGACGACCCTTTCTATTCACCAAGACGCCACCTTTTTTCTCGGACAATTTGACGCTCAGCAGACGATTTTGCACATGCCGAAAAGTCGGGGGCATGGAGAGTACATCTTTGTGATCGATGGGCAGCTAGCGCTTGGGGATCATGTCCTCAAATCGGGGTACTCGGCGCAGATCACGCAAAGTGATCGACTGGAAATGCAAACTCTTGAACCGACAAAGGTCTTATTCATAGAAGTGAATGTGAATACTCTTTAGACCATACACATCTCAATTCAATAATTGAGTTTTTGCCTGCATCAGGTTCCCGCTCTTGGCGGCGCCTTGATCTGAACATTTTCTGCCGCCTTTATGAGCAGTCACCTGTTTGACCCTCGAGTTATACCAATTATCAGAAAAAACGTTTAGTTTTGTTCGGACCTTTGCGCGCGGAAGTTTGCGCTCGATCTCGCTAACTTTATTCAAGTTAGCTTCACTTTCCGCGCTTCCTTCAGCACGAAAATCTCTCGTCAAAACTAAACGTTTTTTCTGATAAATGGTATTAGTAACTGGAAAAAAATCTCCTTGCGTTTTTTCAAAAACAGGAACAATATGATCGAACAAAAAAAAACTTCTAAAGGGGTATTAGCATGATTCCACCAGTCATTGAAGATATTGAGAAATATAATCAAATCAGTGTTCAAATGGAAGCACTGGATAGAGAAATTGACCGTGTTTGTTCGATGATTTATTTCATCGATCAACAAATGCGAGAAAGGATTGGTCTTACTACAGAAATCGCTGGTTGTAAATTAAAAACCTTGCGGAAATATTTGGAGGTTGAGCCCAGTCAGCGAAATTTCAGTCAACTGCAAGACGATTTACACCAAGAATTTAGAAGCCTTTTTTATGATTTAACTATCAATTTTCATTCCCTCTTATCTGCTAGGGACCATTATTTAGATGCAGGGCGTACTGTTGCTCTGACAAGTGAAAAACGTACAGAACTTGACAATGAATTTGGCTCCTATTTACAACAAAAATTAAAAGCACATGAAGAGGAATTTGCAGTCAATAAAGATACTGTCTATGAGAGAATGATCCAAGCATTAGAAGAAGAGGTTAGTAAAGGAAATGAGACCTATTTTGAGTTGCTGGACAGTAAAGGACCTCATACATATAAAAAAATTCAATTTGAGGAAGAGCAAATCGAACTCTTAAAGAAGAGAAGAGGAATTGTGGCACAAAAGGTCGATAATATTTTTATTGCGTGCCAGATAGGTGCCTTCGAATATGTCGAAAAAAGCTCCCGATCTTTCTTCATCGCAAAGAATCGAGCTGAATTTTTCAACCAACCCAATGAACAAGGCTTCTGTCCCATTCATTTCGCCGCTTATCACTCCTTTCCTAAGCTTGTGGGGCTTCTGCTCGGCGACGGCGCTGAGCCGAATATTCGAGATAAAGCCGGGTACACAGCTCTCCATTGGGCAGCAAAAGCCGGTGATCTAGTTTCTGTGAGAATCCTTCTTGGGAAAGGAGCCAACGTAAAAGCTGAAGGAGAATATAAACGCACTCCTCTCCACATGGCTGCTTTTAACCATCGCCCCCAAATCTGCGAATTGCTTCTTCAGAAAGGGGCCAACCCAAACATTCAAGCTGAAAACGGTAAAACTCCTCTTCATGATGCTGTCATCCATGGAGATGATGTCATTGCAATAAAACTCTTGAAGAGCAATAAACTCGATGTCACAGTCAGGGATGATGCAGGTCGCACACCTCTTTGGTATGCTGTAGCAGATGGGTTAGTTGATCTAATTCCTCTGATCATGGCCCACCCCTCATGGAAAAATCCTGAGAATGAATCCGACATTAACCATTTAAAACAACTTGTTATTATGGACATTCGTTATAAGCCGGATGAGGTAAGAGGGATTCTTTCCAACTATTTTCTTATCGCTGAACCAATCTAAATAGCTTTATGGCATCCTCTGTTTCACCTCTCATAGCATTGATTCGAAGAATCTGTCTCAGCGAAGAAGACATTGAAATCTCACAAAAAAGGATTGAAGAAACTGTTTCATCCATACAACAAAGATCCCCTGTAGAGAGATTTGAGATTATTGCCCAAATCGATGGGATTTTGCAATCGAAAGGAAGCAACAAACAAGTTGTTGCAACATTTAAGCATGCACTAAAGGAGATTAACCTAGCTGAATCATGGCGTAGTGCCTTACTCAATCCAGTTTTTAAACGTAAGATCAAAGTGGTTTTCCCCTTTCAATCTTACGATAATAATCTCGAAAAACCCTTGACGTATGAAGAGCGAGTCCAAACATTTCAAGATGAGGAAATGACCGCCCTCTTTGGAAGCACATTTGCCACAAACAAACCACATCGTCTCAACCTTAGTGGTGATCACCTTCTTGATAGCGCACACGCAGGGATCTGCCTCTCCCGGGACAGATCTTTCCAAGGGTATGCCCTTGCTATCGGTGATGGCTCAGGAGGACATTTTGGAGATAGCAGCCAAGATAAACGGATTGCCAAGGTCTCCCATTTAGCGACAAAGTGGAGCGTTGAAATCTTTTCTTCCTACACGGATCCTAATGAGCTCACAAAAGCCATCCCCAGCATCGTTTCAGTTCTTGACACTACTATCCAAAACAGAATTTGGGGCGAGGGGACTACTCTTCTATGTTGCCGAGTTTTTCTTGCTGAAAAAGGCTATCGCGTTGTCGGATTTAACATTGGTGACACGATGCTTTGCTACTGGGACATAACAAAGCGCAAACTGAAAACGCTCGCTCCTGCCCGTGTCTCTGAAGCAGGGACCGCAATTTTTCCAAGTGCGTATAGATCCGAAGAAATCATTGTGTTTGATGAGTACCTTCCTTGCGATTCGACCATTTTCCTCATGACCGATGGTGTTCACGATACTCTTTCTTATAAGGAGAAAGGGGGGAAATATAGCAATGGACTGCGATTCCGCAAAAGAAAACTCTCGGGACTTGATCGCGACTTAAAATCTTGTGGTGAAGGCTTTAAGGAGATTCCTCTTTTGTTGATGAAAATGTCTATAAAAAGTGCAGAAAATTTGCGAAAATCTAATCTTCAAAACAAGGATGTGCAGATTGGAGATGACGGGGCTATCTTAGGCTGTCGATTAAGAAAAACTTGAAAGGGCCTTGGAGATATGGTAAAAATCTCTGGATCCCAATCACCCAGATATTGCTACAAGTTTAGGTAACATTGGGAGCTGTCTTGAGTCTCAATGCAAAAACCAAGAAGCACATGAATAAAATGGGGTTTTTCCTATGGCAACATCTACATCATCAGTTTCGTTGCAAAGCAGTAGCTCCGTTAGAGATTCGACTGAAGAATCTCCTGCGAAAGATTTAGCTTCTAAACTAGACAAACATATCGAGGCTGCTGATTTTTCTAGCGCTATAAATCTTCTCATTTTTTCTCTTGGGCAGACAGATCTGACGCATGAAAAAGAAACGATTTTTACCTATCTATTTACCTTATTGCCTCATCATGATGAAAAGCAATACACGCAACTTTGTGAGCGCCTTCCCCGTCTTCTCGAAGTGGCGAGAGATGACTCACACAATCAATCCAAACTTGCACAGCAACTCCCAGAACATTTTT
>QIGB01000021.1 GCA_003228815.1 Chlamydiota bacterium
GGAGGGAATGGCCGGAGAAAGAAAAGTGGTTTCATCGAAAAGATTGCTTACTGACATATTTTACCTCAAAAACAAAAAGTAATTTTTTCATTTCATTTGAAAGAAGTCAATTAAAAAAGTGGGGTTGAGTTGGCGTTGCATATCTCAAATAGTGCGCAAGACCATTTCGTTTGCTAGAGCTTGCAACTGGGGTGCTCCCTTTGGGAAAAGCTTGATCCTCTCTTGGGCTTTTTCCAGAAGGGTTTCTGCTTTTTCTTTTGCGATTTCGGGTCCATAGATTTTGACAGCTCCATCTCCATCCAAACAATCATCGATCAATTGAAAAGCAAGGCCCAAATATTGCCCAATTTCCTGAAAAGGGACTAAAGCTTCGCCGACGAGAATGGCTCCGAATTCCAGAGCTGCTGAGATCAAAGCTCCGGTCTTTTTGAGGGACATCATCTCCCAAGCTTCGGGATTTCCGTCCAAATCAAGAATTTGTCCGCCAATCATTCCTTTTGTTCCAGCCCGAAGTGCAAGAGTGGAGATGAGAGCATTTTTTTCTGAGTCGGTGAGCTCAGGGGCGCTAGCCAGCGTTTCGAAGGCATAGGCGAACAAAAAATCTCCTGTCAGAACGGCATGGCTTTCTGGATAGACTTTGTGAAGAGTGGGCCTTCCTCGCCGCAGGTCGTCGTCGTCCATACTGGGGAGGTCATCGTGAATGAGAGAAAAGGTATGCACCATTTCAATGGCCGCTGCGGGATAAAGCCCTTTTTCGATGGGCTGTCCAAAAGTTTCTAGAACCGTGAGTGTCAATAGAGGACGGAGCCGCTTGCCTCCTTCCAAACTATAGCGAGCAGCTTCATACAAAAGGTGCTCTTCTTTTGGCAACAGGTGAGCAAGAGTTTGTTCGAAGAGTTCTCTCATACAATTGGTTCTTTTGTCTGCTCTGCTGATTTTCCGATGCAGAAGTAATCGAATCCTAAAGTTTTCATTTCGTGCATGTCATAGAGATTCCGGCCATCGAAAACAGCTTTGTTGTGCATCAAAATGCCCACTTTATTGAAATCCACTGACTGAAATTCGGGCCACTCGGTTACGAGAATGATGGCATCTGCTCCTTTTGCCGCATCGTATTCATCCATGCAAAATTGGAGATTAGACTTGTCTGCGAGGTGTTTTTTTGCCTTTTGCATTGCAACGGGATCAAAAAGGCGTAAAGCAGCTCCACTTTCACTGCACATGCGAATGAGATCGAGAGAAGGAGCCTCGCGCATGTCATCGGTGTTTGGCTTGAAAGAAAGCCCCCAGATGGCAAGGGTTTTTCCCTCAAGGCTTCCGAAATAGGAGAGGGTTTTTTGAAAAAACTTATGTTTTTGGGATGCATTGATGTCTAATATCAATCGGAAAAAATCAGAAGGATGATCATGTTCTTCTGCAATGGCGCAAAGAGCATCGACATCTTTCGGGAGACAAGATCCTCCAAATCCAATCCCGGGAAGGAGATAGCGCTCCCCAATCCGAGGATCTGCACCAATAGCTTTGCGGACGCAGTCGATGTTTCCCCCGATTTTTTCGCAAAGACCTGCGAGATGATTCATGAACGAAAGTCTCGTTGCAAGCATGGCATTAGCAGCATATTTAGAAAGTTCTGCAGAGGGGATGTCCATCACCTGAATGACCTCGCGAAAAGGAGAATAGAGCTCTTCGAGAACTTTTTGAGCTCTTACGCTTTCGACACCGAGGATGATCCGATCGGGATGCATGCAATTGTGGATGGCAGAACCTTCTTGCAAAAATTCAGGATTGGAGACCACATCGAATGGAGCCTCTATTTTGCGATCTTCCAGCTCTTTCTGAATGACGTTTCGGACTCGATCGGTTGTTCCGACAGGGATCGTAGATTTGTTGACGACGATCAAATACTCATGCAGATGCTTTGCCAATTCTTTGGCAGCTTCCAAGACATAGCTATCGTCACAACTCCCATCTGAGCGAGAAGGAGTGGGAAGCGCTAGAAAACAGATTTTAGTTCCACTTAGAGCTCTCTCATATGAGGTCGTAAACTGAAGTCGTTTAGCTTCGATTCCTCTTTTTACGAGTTCTTCGAGCCCAGGTTCAAAAAAGGGGATCTTTCCTGTGTTGAGAGCTTCGATTTTTTCTCGATCCACATCGAGACAGGTAACCAAATTCCCCATTTCGGCTAAACAAGCCCCCGTGACAAGGCCGACATATCCACTTCCGATGATGGTTATCTTTTTCATCGATTTGAAGTATAGAGCTGTCCCTCTTTTAAAAAAAGGAGACGGTCGCACTGATGAGCAAATTCTTCATCATGCGTCACAACGATGAGAGCAGTGCTTGATTCTTTTGCCATAGAGAGGAGAAGTCTTTGGATTTCGAGGGAGTGCATCTGGTCGAGATTGCCGGTGGGTTCATCAGCTAAAATGAGATCGGGTTTGTGGATCAGGGCTCTAGCAATTGCAACCCGTTGTTTTTCTCCTCCAGAGAGGAATTTGGCAAGGATCTCTTCTTTGCCTTTTAGACCGACTGCTTGCAAAAGAGTGGATGCATGCTTCTGCGCATCTAGCGAAGCGATCCGGCCAATTTTTAGCGGCATCAAGATATTCTCGAGCAGAGTGAAATCTTCGAGGAGATGATAAGCCTGAAAAATAAATCCGATATGTTGATTGCGAATAGAAGCAACAGACGTTGGCTCTGGAGTTTTTCCACATATGCGAATGGTTCCGCTTGTCGGGCTATCGAGAGTGCCTAGAATGTGAAGGAGGGTGCTCTTCCCTTCACCTGATTTGCCCATTATGGCGAGAGTCCCCCCTTTTTTCACTTGTAGAGAAACTCCTTGCAGAATGTGAACATTCGGAAAGGTTTTGTGGATTTCTTTTGCCTCAAGAATCATTCGGACCTCAGCGTATCGCAAGGATTGAGTCTTGCTGCTTTGATCGCAGGAAACAGACCAGCCACAAGTGCAAGCAGGGGCGTGGCAATTGCTGCAAACCAAAGAGCTCTCGGACTGATTTCATGGGGAAGAGAAGTCCCAAAGAATTGCGCATTGAAAGCCTCATGTCCTTGAATCATGCTCAAAAGCCCGACCACATGGTCGATATTTTTGAGTGTGATGAACGCAAGAAAAAGTCCCAAAAGGCAGCTGAAAAGTCCTAAAGATGCTCCACATAAGGCAAAGATCGAAGCAATGCTTCTTCGCTTTGCTCCCATGGCGCGTAAGATGCCAATTTCTTTTTTCTTGTCCGAAACGAGTAGGACAAGAAGGGAGATGATATTGGTGCAAGCAACGAGTAAGATCAGAATGCCGATCATCGAGAAGAGATACTTGTCGCTTTGGAATTGTTGCATCAGATCTTTTGCGAATTCATATTCCTGATAGGTCTCAACCTTCCAATATTTTTCTACCCCTCTCTTTTGCAATTTCTGCAGTAGGGTTTCTTTGACCAATTTTGCATCAGATAGTTTGGAAAACCAGACATAGAACTGATTTGCCTCTGATTGTTCTAGAGTAAAAGCACTTTCTGAAGCATTGATTGTTTCTGTGATATGGGGAGGGACGAGAATGCACTTGTTCCCCACAGCCATGATTCCTGGGTCATAAAAACCGGCGACATAAATTGGGAGGTGCATTTCTTTTGTCCCTGAAATCGATGGGGAAGAATAAGCCAGATAGCCTGTGTCTCCAATCCGGACCCCATTTTCTCTGAAATTTTTCGCAATGAGTATCCCTGTTTCTTTCTTTGTGGAAGGGAGTGTTGGGTTTTTTCCCTTAGAGAAAAATGGCCAAAGAGGTGATATCGCTTTAGGAGATGATAATTCAGTATCAAAAGAAGCTTTAGCGACTTGCAAGCCTTCCATTGACACTGTCCCGCGCAAGAGGTGTTTTTGTAATTTGCCATCGATTGCAAAATAGTCCCCATTTTTCTCTCGTACTAAAAGTTCCATAACCCCATGGACAAAGAGAGGAATCTCGCTATCGAGAGGGATTTCTATCCCATCCTCTCCCTTATAAAAGAGGTGGGGTCCTCTTCGTTCCACAGTTTGTGACGAGGTCTCTGTATTCTCTGTTGGGAGAAGTAGATGAGTCACCTGCCCCTTGTGTTGATAAGCCTGAGCGCGAAAAGAAACTTTTTCCGGGAGAAGATCAAGAGGTATTTTCCAAAGATCTGACCGGGTTTTTAGTTTTTCGATGTGGGCAAATGTTTCGATAGCCTCTTTTTTTTCTTCATCCTGGCTGCGATTTGCCAAAAAGAGAAGGTGATTGAGATCCTCTTCCGTAGGAGGAAGGAGGAGATCTTGCAATGAGGGATTTTTTTCAGGAAAAGAGTTCAAATACGAAACGCTCGTGAGTTGGCTGTGAACTTCTGCAGGATTGAGGCCATTTTTTTCTTGGCGTATCAACTCAAGCCTGAGAAGAGCTCCACTCATTTCGACATCTTGAAAGGCCAGTCCTGGAAAAGATCCTTTCATTTCTTGCAGGGCAGCAATCGTTTCCTTGACGGGATCGCGGAGCTCTCCACTCGCAGCGTGATCGGCGCATGTGACGGAAGGGGGAAGACTCTCATCAAATTCGGGGTCATAGGGATCCGCGATGAGTGCGCGCGCTTTTTGGCCGAGGGTTTTCGACATATAGTGAGATGCAGCGCTGTAGCGATCGACATTGTAGTAGTAGGAAGAAAAATACTCACTTGTCGGTTGCATGCGAAGAGGGGCATTGAGAGCTGTCAGCTTTTGGATCCAATTGCGCTCGATTCCTTCAGTGACCGACAAAAATACCACGACGAGCCAGACGACAAGAGTAATGACGACAACGGATAGCAAAGCAATGAGAGAGACAGATAATTGCTTTCTCTTAGGAGTAAGGTATTTTTTTATAAAAGAAAGTTCAAACAAAATGAATATTATTTGGCTTCTTTGAATGGGACATGACGCTTGAGTTTCTTATCGTATTTCTTAATTTCCATACGATCAGGAGTGTTGCGTTTGTTTTTCATCGTCCAGTAGACTTCTGTACTCTCAGAACTCTTAAGCTTGACCTTTTCTCGGCCCCCTTTCTTTGCCATCTGTGTGCTCCTCTATAACGAATTAATCAGACCGACTAGAGCATAACCAAAAAGCACATAAACAACAAGAGGGTAAAAAATTAATTTGACAGGCTGTCTAGCTCAAAATCTTTTTCCCTTTCTTTCCACTTTTCTTTGGAGCCTCGGATGAGGAAAATGATCCCAAAAATCAAAGAATCAAAGGCCATGATGAGCCATAATTTATCTGGGGAAAAGTTAAACACATTCATTCCTAGATAAATAGGGAGATAGGAAGTGAGCCAAACAAACATAACAGAAAACATATAAAACTTTACATCCCTAGAAGCCGTCACCAGACTCACGCAGATTGCGTTGAACCCATTACAGAAGAAAAAGACCCAGAGCCAGATACACGAATTTTTCAAAACCATATATGTTTCGATACTTGGCATAGAAGCAAAGAAAACCGAGAGAGTAAAGTCGGGAAAGACTAAGTAAGGAATGGCTAAAATTACACTTGCAATCGAGAGGAGTATGACTCCGGAGCGAATGAGTTTCCAAATCTTTTGGTAGTGTTTGGATCCCATGAGATGCGAAGCGATTGTGATCATCCCTTGTAACAGTCCATCATTGATAAAAGTAAAAAAAAGAATGAGTGTTCCACCGATCGATAAGACCATCAAGTAATCACCCCCTTTTAAAGTCATGAGTCTTGAAATCAACACCCAAGCAGTCAAAATAATAATACGGGCGATGGCGCGCGGAAGGCCTACACGTAGCTGCTTCCAGAGATTCTCCCAATTCAAGGAATAATCTCCAGTCCTGAAGTGTTTCCGGTCTCCCTCTTTCAGGAAATAAAAGAAGAGGATGATACAAAACAAAGCTTGAGAAATAGCTGAAGCGATTGCAGCTCCTAAAATTCCCAATGAGGGGAAATATCCATCGATTCCAAAGATGCAAATAAAGTCCAAGCCGATGTTTAACCCATGAGAGAGGAGTGTGGTAAAAAAGATAATCCGCATTCTTCCCAGTCCCATGAAGTAGGATGCGAGAGTGGTCCCGAGAGGAAAGAGAAAGTTGACCATCATCAAAACTTTGAAGTAGATAGTTGCATCTTCCTGTACAAGGGTACCGCCAAAGAAAAACGGTGCAGTGAATTGGCTAAGTGGTAGGGTGAAGAGCATAGAAAAAATCGAGAGCCAGATCATTTGCCAGACAATGGACCCAATCTTTTCAAATTGCTTAGAACCAAAATAGAGCCCCACAAATACTTGAGCCATAGAGACAATCCGCATCACAGGCAGTTGAAACAGCATACTCAAATAGCCTGCGCTTACGCTAGCCTCCATTGTTTCTAAGGAGTAGTGGGCAAGAAAGATTCGGTCGCAAAGTCCCATGAAACTCGCAGAAAAAAGCCCCAGGATGATGGGCAGGGAGAGATAGACGAGCTCTCGCAAACTTGCTGATGGGTATTTAGAAAGACTATGAGAAGGGGCCACGCTTTGGGACATAATACTCCGAATAGTTCTTTAAAATAGCAGAAACAACGAAAAATACTACTAAAAAAGGGAGTGCGAGACCATTTTCACCATTTTCCTTCGAAAATCCCACGTTCGCCATAAATGTAAAAAAATATTTTAACAAAAAAACCGGGGAGCGCTAGAGTGCGAATAAGAGGGGAATCACCTGCTCGGGGGGAGGAAATGAAAATAATCTGGATATTAATCGCTCTTTTGCCAATTGCCGCAGTAGGTGCTGAGTGTGATGAAGACTTATTCTATGTTGCAGATGAATCGGATCAAATCGTTAGCCATATTAGCTTTGATGCAGAGGAAGATTATGAGAAGAATCTTTCTGAAGCAATGGGATCGATTGAAATTGAAGAGGAATATGATTCAGGACTTTCCCTACTCGAGATTGATGAGAGAGATGAATCGCTCCTTCCTTGGGCCATAGAAGGATTTGCTGGTGAAGATATTTCTTCCTATGTCGATCGCAAAGCCAAAGAAGTGACAGAAGAATTTGAAGACGTCTTTGCCTTTGAAATTCCTTTTCGAGGAACTGACAACGTCTTTGAACCCACTTTTGAAAGAGTTCCTGAAGAGAGAAGAAGCCTATTTGGAAAACCTCGAGTGGTTCCTTCGAAAGAAGACAAGCAACAAGAAACGGCTAGCCAACAGGATGGTGCTGAAAGAGAGAAAAATACCTCTCCAAAAACCACTCCTTCCAAAAAACAGCTGATCATTAAAGGGCCCGATCACAAAAAGAATCCTCAACAGAATTGAGGCCGAGTCTTTGCCTCTAGGTCGAGAGGATCCCCTTTTCCCTGATAGAGTTTTGCTCCAAGGCCTGCAATCATTGCCGCATTGTCCATGCTTAACCCCTTTCCCGGAAAATAGACTGGAAGATCAGCCAAAAGCATTTCACGCAGGCGCTGATTATGGCTTACACCGCCTCCCACGTAGATCGCCTTGCAATCAAAAGATCTAGCTGCTGCCAAAGCTTTTGTTGCCACATCGCGAAGGGCCACCTCTTGAAAACTCGCTGCCACGTGAGGTTTTTCCTCGTTTGCAATAGCCGTTTTTCCTCGCTTATCCCCATTTTGCCCCTTCACCGTATAGAGTACATTTGTTTTGAGACCGCTAAAGGAAAAATCGAAGGGATGCTCCTTAACCCTCCCTGCCTTATAAGGATATCTTGTCGGATCACCCTGTTTTGCCAGGGCTTCAATTTCGGGGCCTCCTGGATAGGGGAGATCGAGCAAGGCGG
Organism: Chlamydiota bacterium; assembly: GCA_003228815.1. GTDB lineage: Bacteria > Chlamydiota > Chlamydiia > Chlamydiales > Rhabdochlamydiaceae > Sacchariniichlamydia. The sequence continues at coordinate 7,797 of QIGB01000021.1, forward strand.
CCACCTTATCAAAGGCTTCTCCCACCGCGTCATCTACTGTTGTCCCAATCATTTCATATTGGCCAACATCAAGAATGCGGACCAAAAAAGTGTGTCCTCCTGAGACGACTACGCCTAAGGCTGGAAAAGTAAATTTTTGATTCGACATCATGGCAGCATACAAATGGGCTTCCACGTGGTTAACCCCAAGAAAAGGGATTTCCCATGCTAAAGACAGTGTTTTAGCCGCATTGAGACCAATCATGAGGGGCCCAATCAAGCCAGGCCCCCTGGCCACTGCAATCAAATCGATCTCCTCTGGTCCTACATCAGCCTCTTCAAGAGCTTCCTGAATAGTAGGGATGAGCAAATCGACATGTTGCCGAGCTGCCATTTCGGGGTAGACACCGCCAAATTTTTTATGGAAATCGCTTTGGGAAGCAATGACATTGGAGCGGATGTGGAGGCCATCCTCGACCACCGCCGCCGCCATTTCATCGCAAGTTGATTCAATTCCAAGTACGAGCATAGGGAAACATAATAGCAGAAAAATCTGTCAAAAGGAAGTCTCTTGGACTTAGATTCCCGACAGATCTTCTACTCGAGCATTTGTTTTGTTCACAGCCTTTCAAACACCAGGAATACTAGCCGGATCTGGATCATCCGATCTTGGCAATTCGCTTGGGCCAGCTCCGCCAGAGACATCATCACTCGTATTCAACTTCAGCCGCGAGGCTCGCAAGATCACCAAACTCATTGCTACTATCTTCACTTCCAGATCCTTCTGAGGATGATGCACTATCTAAAGAGGAGTCACCTGAAGTAGGGGCGGTTGCTTCCTCCATGCCTTCGGGAGCTAACCTGCCTAAAGCGTCTGTAAGGCCGCCTTTTTCGACGAGATCTGCAAGAGCGGCAAAAGATTTCCCTTTTCCACCTGAGGGAGCAGCTAATGTTGGAGTAGCTGTTGGATTTTTATTTCTGACTCTTTGTTGAAAGCCTCTTCGATTATAGGGTCTGTCAGGGTTTTTTGCTCCTTTTGCTTTTGCTTGTGCTCTCAGTGCAGCGAAAGTTAGTTTCGATTCTCCTGATGATGCCCCACCAGTCCCGCTGGAATCAGCAGCTTTTGATGATGCCCCACCAGTCCCGCTGGAATCAGCAGCTTTTTTTGCATTTTGAGCTTGATCTGCTGGAAGAGCTAGTGCTCGTCCTGCAGGAGGAGCTGATAACCTAGCTGCTGAAGGAGCTGGTGATCGGGCTGCTGAAGGAGTTGATCGAGGAGTAGGAGTAGGTAGTGGTTTTGCTCTAATTGGTGGAGCTGGTGGTCGGGCTGCTGAAGTAGTCGCTCTAGTTGGAGGTGTAGGTAGAGGTCGAGCTCCTTGAGGAGCTGATTGAGAAGTAGGAGTAAGTAGTGGTTTTGCTGCTCTAATTGGTGGAGCTGGTGGTCGAGCTGCTAAAGGAGGTGGAGTAGTAGGGGGTGATCGACCTGCTGCTGGAGAAGCTAATCTAGTTGGAGGAGCTGGTGGTCGAGCTGCTGGAGAAGCTAATCTAGTTGAAGGAGCTGGTGGTCGACCTGCTGCTGGAGAAGCTGGTGGTCGAGCTAGCATTGCTGCTCGGTGTGCTAGAATATCCCTTGGAGCGGCGAGAACACGTCCTGCTGGAGGAGCTGGTGGTCGACCTGCTGCAGGAGCTGCTCTAGTTAGAGGAGTAAGTAGTGGTTTTGCTGCTCTAATTGGTGGAGCTGGTGGTCGAGCTGCTGGAAGTGGAGTTAATATTAGACCTGTTGTTGGAGAAATAGTAGGAGCTGGAGGAGGAGGAGGAGGAGGAGCAAAGGCTGGAGCTACTGTAGCTGCTTTAGTTGGAGGAGCTGGTGATCGAACTGGTGGCGGAGAATCTTGCTCAGCGGAAGTAACTGATGGAAGAGCAACTCCTTCGGCTGCGCTTCTTAAACACTCTAAACCGTCATCTTCTCGTTTCGCTTTCTTTTTTGCACCTGCCCCACTTTCGCCTGTTGCAGCTTTTTCTGTATCTTGAGCTGCTCTATTCAGTCGAGAATGCTTCAGAATAATTCCGATGATTCCGAGTGACAAACTGAATAGAATAAGCATTTTAGCACTTGAAAATGAAAGTCGATTTGTCGCTGGAGTAGAGGTGCTTGTTACAGTGCTCGAACTGATAGAACTAGCTGTGTGTTGGTTTGTCAAGGTTGCAATTGTTTTGCCAACGGTGTTTGTATTCGATGTAGTTGAAGGAGGCAATGAAGTAGAAAGTGATTGGGTAGCTGTAAGAACCGTCTTCGCTCTTTCTGAAAGAGTTATTGTCGTAGGAGTTGATGAGGTGGAGGACAATGAAGTGGTTGATGAAGAGATGGATGGTTGATTTGTCTTTGTGACTATTGCTTTAAGGTTGTCTGCCCATGTATTGCTTGGAGAAATTATGGTTGTAGTGGTCGATGAAATAGAAGTAGCTGGGGATCCAGTTGACAAAGTAGCTGTACTTGTAGGAGGGAGGGGAATAGGAAGATTCGAGGGGGGGGGCGTTTTCATGTAATAGAAGTAGAAGGCGGTTGCAGCAATAGTTGCCGTTCCGAGGGCGATGGCAATCATGAGGGTTTTGTGCTCTTTGCTAAATTGCAGGGCTCTTGAGGCGAAATTCTGAGAAAGTTCTGGGAGTTTTTCAACCTTTTTTGATTGGATGCTTGGGGGAGCTGGAGGTGCAGGGGAAACAGGGGTTTTTTGTTTTACTTCAGCTTCAACAGGGGGGGGGGCTGCTTCTATTTCAGCACCAAATGTCCGCTTTGCAGCAGCGACAATTGTTATAACAGAATCAAGTGTGTGTTGTGTGATCTGGATATAGCTCTTTGGAGCAATCAGGTAAATGGGAGAAGTGAGTATGGCTATGAGTGAAGAAAGTACTGTTTCTACAATAGCTGCAAAGCAAGCCGTTGTAGTGAGTGCTGTGCCGACTGCGAATTTTCCTGTTTTTGAAAAAAAAGTGTCTTTTTCAGAATATCGAAATGCTTCTTCTCGCGTTAAAACAAACTGAGAAAAAGAACTGTTGTTGTCTTGTGGAGTGATATTCATTTGATTCATCGTATTACCTATTTTTGGTTATTCTCCGGAGCCTGTGAATTTTGTACCCCAAATCCAATACAAACTCCCATAGCGACGCCGGTGCAGAACAACAGAAATGATGCCGCAATTGCATTATTTGTCCACGTGTTGCTATTTGCAACGATCTGTTGCGTTCTTTCACAAATTTGTGTGTCACGAGGAAAATTGTTGACTTCTGCAAGTCTGACCCGAGCAACTGATGATGCTTGCGCAACAGTACTATTCAATAGAGATCGAACAGGGCATGTTGAAACCGTCAGAGTTTGGCGTTGCTTGGGAGTATTCCGGATGATTGCTAATGCAGTTTCTGTGGAAGTGGTTGTATTGCTGTCAATTGAGCTCACAGGTAGGGAAGAGGGCTGTGGAGTAGAGGCTCCTTCAAGAGAAGTTCCAACTGAAGAAAATGTGGAAATATTTTCACCGAGAGGACACGTTTCCAAAAAGGGGTTATCAGCTGAGCTCTTGAAGAGGATAGGAATAGGAAGATTCGAGGGAGATGTCGTTTTCATGTAATAGAAGTAGAAGGCGGTAGCAGCAAGAGTTGCGGTGCCGAGGGCGATGGCAATCATGAGGGTTTTGTGCTCTTTGCTAAATTGTAGGGCTCTTGAAGCGAAATTCTGAGAAGGTTCTGGGAGTTGTTCAACCTTTTTTGATTGGATGCTTGGGGGAGCTGGAGGTGCAGGGGAAACAGGGGTTTTTTGTTTTACTTCAGCATCACCAGGGAGTTTAGCGTGCTCAACTCCAGCACCAAATGACCGCTTTACTGCTTGGATAATTGTTCCAGCAGAATTTACAGTATGTCGTCCAAAGAAGGCAAAGCGATTTGGAGCCAAAAAATATGCGGGAGCTGTGAGAACTGTAAGCAGAGCGGCAAGAGTTGTTTCTACAATAGCTGCAATACAAGCCGTTGTCGTGAGTGCAGTACCGACTGTGAATTTTCCTAATTTTGAAAAAATCGTGTCACTTTCTGAATATTGAAACGCTCTTTCTAATGTTAAAGCAAATCGAGAAAGAGAATAGCTTGGAGAGGCTTCTGCAGAACTCATAGGTTTCTTCCCCTTAGTTTTGTTGAGGTTAAATTTTACAAATTTTCTTCATTATTTTCAATGAGCCATTTTGAAAAGCTACGCGGCGCACAACTCCAGCTATGGTCAGTCCGAGGGCGAGAGAAACAACAGTAAAGCTGGCATTGGGGTGCTTAAGAGCGAAAATGCCTATATTGCTGATTCGACCTTTCAAGGCTTGAGAGAAATTTTGCTTTTGGGGAGGCGCGGGTGGAGGTGGATCTACAGGTGGAGCAGGAGGAGCTGCGGGTGGAGGTGGATCTACAGGTGGAGCAGGAGGGGGTGGAGCAACAGGAGCAGGAGGTGGTGCAGGTGGCTCGTTTTTTGGAGGAGCTTCTTTTTCGGTGGTTCCTATTCCAAAAAATCGTCCAGCGGAAAAATATACGGTTTTTGCAGCATCGATAGCATCTCCTAACACTTTTGAATATCGGTCATTATCAATGAGGTAGAGGGGGGATGTGATCACGGTTAAGAAAGTAAAAAAGATAGTTTCAGCAAGAGCTGTAAGTGTGACTGTCGCGCTCGTAATGCGCCCAGCAGGCACTTTCCATGCGCATGTAAGATAAGAATCGTCTTTCTGAATCTGGGTAAAAGACATTTGATCGAGAAGTTTATGCGAATAGGATTGTACTGTATTCATTTATATGCCTTTTTTTAGTAGCTTAATGAGAATATTATATTCTTTTTGTTGTGATTTTGTAAATAAGAATAAATAATTTATTTGACAATCTTGATGAAAAAAAATGCATGAGGGTTTTATCCTCATGCATAAGAGGAGAGATGATTACGCTCTTCCTGCTAAATTCGCTAACGCTCCTTTCCAAGTGTCAAGGTTGTCTAGTGCAGTCCATGCTTCATCACGTTGCCGTTTTACTTTGGCAAGTTTAGCTTCTGCTTTATCTGCTCTAGCTTCTACTTGAGCTTCTGCCTTTTTTGCTTCTTCTTCTGCAACTGGAGCAAATTTGGTGACATGCTCTGTTTTTGCTTCAGCTGCTGCTTTAGCTTCTGCAGCCTTAGCAGAATCGTAGTATCCGCCGATACCTTTAAAAGCATCTTTTACTGTGTTTGCTGCAACAGTTGTGCGTTCTTTTAAAGAAGCAAAAGTGTTGTGGTGAACGAAATACGTTACAGAAAGAACAACTGTCAAAGCTGCAAAGACAACTGTCTCAGCAAGAGCTGCTGCTGCAAGAGCTGTGTTTGTAAGTGCTCTTCCAGCTACTTTCAGGCCTTTTACAGCCATCTTATCGTCTTCTTGAACTTTAAAAAATTGTTCTGCTTTTTGAACTCCCCACTGACTTGGAGAAAATACTGGTTGTGTCATCTGATGACTCCTTGTGTGATTTTAATTATATTACATTGCTTGCAAGAAGCATGGCTGACATTATAATGACTTTCTTGTTTTTTTATCAAGAATAAGAAATTTTTTATGCGTGATATTAAATTAATTATATTATTTGTTTGTAATTTCAGGGGCGGCGGCCTTGTCGATGATCCAAAGGGCTTTATTTTCCTTGGTGCCGATCAATTGAATGGGATACCGCTCGGGTTGGAGCTCAGATGTGAGCACTTCTTCGAGAATGTTTTTTTTAGCAGCTCCGATGACGTAGATGGCTATGTTGAGGGAGCTGTTGATGGCCTCGTAGGTGAGGCTCATGCGCCAAGTGTTTTTTTGAGGAATGAAGTTGGCAATGACGAGTCGATCTTTAGCTTTTAAACCTTCTGTTTGGGGAAAGAGGGATGCGGTATGGCCGTCTTCTCCCATGCCGAGTATCACAAGGTCAAAGGGACGATCTTTAAGGTTTTCTTGGATTTTTTCTTCATATTTTAAAGCATTTTCTTCGATATTTTCTTCGGCTATCATTCGAAAAATGTGCTCTTTTGGAATGGGCATTTGGGCAAAGCCAGCTTCCATTGCCATTTTGAAGTTGCTATCGGCGTGGTCAGGAGGAACGGACCTTTCATCCCCCCAGAAGAGATAGACTTTTTCCCAATCGATTTGCTCACTGTAGGGAGAAGTTGTGACTTTTTGATAGAGGGCTTTGGGCGTGCTTCCACCTGATAGAGCGACAAAAAAGGCTCCATGGCTTTCGATGGCACCACGAGCGCAAGAGACGAAATGGCGGATGCATAGGTCTAGTGTTGCAGTTTCATCACCAGGTATGAGGAGATCACGTCTTTCATCAAAGGAATTGACTGTGATGTTTTCAATATTCACAGATGGAGAACTCCTTACGGGTTTGGATCTGCTCGAGTAAGTTGAGAAAATGCTGGCTTGTGCCCCGGTGGATGATTTCTTTCACGAGGGCCTGGCCGGACTCGTCTTTGGCAAAGATGTATTTGAGGGGCATATCGCATTTTTCTAGGGTAGAGAAGCGCATGCTAACGTGATGGGGGAGGTCGAGGTTACGGCCAAAGGAAAAGTGGTTTTGGTCTTCGGTTTCGAGGTCGATGGAGAGGATATCTCCTGCTTTGAGATGTTCGTACCATTCGGGATAGAGGAGAATTTCAACTTTTCCTCCATCGCGAGAGTACTCGAAAGTGTATTTCCCTTTGTCATTGGTGAGTTTTGCCAGTTTCCAGCCGAGTTGAGTGCTGAGCCATCCCTGGAGGTAGATTGCTTGGATTTGGGTGTGGCAGGTGAAGGCGGTTTCTTGGGCGTTGTAGAGGATTTGGATTTTGGAGCTTTTGCGCAATTTTTCTAACCTTTCGGGTCGATAAAATGTGGAGGCAAGTAGGTCGCGCCAGCTTTCCATGCGGGCCCAATTGAGATCGGCAATGTCAAGATGGGGGCGTTGATTGAGGTCGATCAGTTGCTTTGCAAAAGCAGAGAGGTCTGTGATCGATTCGGAGTCGAAGATAAAGCGGGTTGCAAGTTTTTCTAGTTGTGTGAAAAGTGCAGTCTCTTCTTCAGGGTTTTCGCCCCAGATGACGTAGACGGGCAAATCGGGCAGGAGGTGGGGGAGGATCACAAAGGGGACTCTTTCTTGATGCCCACCTGCGACGTCAATTTGGATGAAATCACACGAGATGTCGTATTCTCCTTTGCTTGAAGGGAGAACGGAAACACGGGTATTGAGGTAGTCTCCTTCGGTATCAGCTGTGATGAAGATCACTCGCGAGGGGAACTTCTCGATCACTTTTTGAGAAACTTCACGGATGTATTGTGCGCGGGCTTTTTTTTTGGTGAAGAAAATGAGGTTGAAAAGAGAGGCTCGCATTTTGTTGGCCCCTTCAAGGGAATCCCAGATGCGGCAAAGCTCGGATTGGATCTCGGATGGAGGGATGATATCTGTTGTCATTTACAAGATCCTCCATTTTCTTCCGTCGCGGTGCATCATTTCCTCGGCGAGCTCTGGCCCCCAGGTGCCTGAGGAGTAGTTAGGGAAGCAATCGGGCTCGGTCGTTTTCCACTGCTTTAAAACAGGGGTGAGCAAGGTCCAAGAACTGAAAACCTCATCTTCACGGGCAAAGAGGGTGTTGTCGCCGATCATACAGTCCAAAATGAGTCTTTCATAGGCTTCTGGAGGTGACATCCCGAAGTAGGAGCCGTAGCGAAAGTCCATTTTGACTGGCTGGATGGGGCTTGCAGGACCGGGGACTTTGCAGTTGATTTTGAGAGCTGTTCCCTCGTCGGGTTGGATCCGGATGGCAAGGATATTTGGTTCCCGTTGTTTGTCGTTCTCTTGAAAGAGAACTCCGGGAGGATGTTTGAATTGGATGGCAATTTCTGTGGCGCGCTTAGGCAATCTTTTGCCGCTGCGTAAATAGAAGGGAGTTCCATGCCAACGCCAATTATCGATGAAAAGGCGTATGGCGACGTAGGTTTCGATATTGGATTTGGGATCCACTTTGTCTTCTTCACGGTATCCCTTGACTGTTTCGCCTTCCACAAATCCCTTATCGTACTGACCGCGGATGATCGATGTTTTAAAGTCTTCTTTCGTGAAGGGGCGCAGGGCTTGCAAAACTTTCACTTTTTCATCGCGAATGGCGTTAGCAGAGAGGGTCACAGGGGGCTCCATGGCGACAAGAGAGAGGAGTTGCATCATATGGTTTTGCAAAACATCGCGCAAAAGGCCAGCTTCCTCAAAGAAGGCGCCCCGCCTTCCGATGCCGATTTCTTCGGCGACGGTGATCTGCACATGATCGATGTAGCGGTTGTTCCAAAGCGATTCAAAGATGGAGTTTGCAAAGCGGAAGACCATGAGGTTTTGTACGGTCTCTTTTCCAAGGTAGTGGTCGATCCGATAGATCTGCTTTTCAGAGAGAAATTGCAGGAGTTCGTTTTGGAGTGCGTGTGCGGAGTCGAGATCGTGGCCAAAAGGCTTTTCGATGATGATGCGTGACCACTTGTCTTTGATTGTTTTCTGATCATAGATCAGACTCGAGGTGTGGAGTTTCTCACAGATGGTGGTGAAGAAACTAGGTTGAGTAGAGAGGTAAAAAACCCGGTTCCCTTTGGTCCCAAAACGTCCATCGAGTTCTTTGAGAAATCTGTCGAGAGTTTGGTAGCCACTATCATCATTGAATTCAGAGCGGTGATAGAAAATTTGCTGCTCAAAATTTTTCCAAATGGCTTCGTCGACCGGTTTGACGCGAGAAAACTCGTTGATTGCCTCTTTCATTTCGGCGCGGAATATTTCATGGGTTTTGTCTCTGCGGGCAAATCCCACAACGGCAAATTGGCTGGGAAGCTGTCCCTCTCGGGCGAGGTTGTAAATGGCTGGAAGTAGCTTGCGGGCGGTTAGATCCCCCGTGGCACCAAAAATAACGAGGATGCATGGATCGATGAAACGAGAAGAGACGCCAGGTTCTTCAAGAGGATGTGCATTCATATGACTATCAAACCAATATTTTTTATTTGTTGCAAGGGCTATCCAAAAAATTTTGTAAAATCGCAGCAGCAGCCATTGCGTCGATGTATTGAGTCCGTTTTTTGCGCCGCATTTTTGCCTCTTTCAGAGTTCTTTCCACTTGTGCTGTTGTCAGTCTTTCATCCCAAAGGACGATGGTTTTATCGGTCATTCCTTCAAGGAATTTGGCGAGCTCTCGTACTTCTTTGGATGAGGGGCTTTCCGTGCCGTTCATCATGAGGGGAAGGCCGAGGACAATTTTTTCTACGGGCTCGTACATTGAAATCTCTTGCACAAGGAGCGTCGCAGTCTCTTTGAGAGAAGGTTTGGCGATAACTGCTTTGAGAGGAGATGCAATTATTTGACTTGGATCGGAGAGGGCCAGTCCAATGCGGACTTTTCCGTAGTCGATGCCTACAATGCGTTTCACTGGGATCCTTGCATTGCTGCTGCGATGAAATCGCGGAAAAGAGGATGAGGAGCGGTGGGTTTTGATTTGAATTCAGGATGGTATTGCACCCCCAACATCCAAGGGTGGTCTTCAATCTCAGCAATTTCGCAGAGCTGATCGTTTTCTTTCACCCCGGTGAGGAGAAGACCATTTTCTTCAAAGGATTTCTTAAAGTCGTTGTTGAATTCATAACGATGACGATGGCGCTCTGAAATGACCTCTTTGCCGTAAGCTGCAAAAGCTTTACTATCCTTACGAAGGAAGCAGTTATAGGCGCCTAGTCTCATGGAGCCACCGAGATTTTTTACATCGCGTTGTTCGCTGAGGAGGGAAATAACAGGATGCGGAGTGTCGGCATCCATTTCGGTGCTGTTGGCGTCTTTGAGGCCTATGACATGACGGGCAAATTCGACACAGAGGACTTGCATCCCTAGACAGAGTCCAAAATAGGGGATTTTATTTTCACGGCAGTGTTTAGCCGTCAAAATTTTCCCCATCCAGCCTCGCTCGCCAAATCCTCCTGGGACCAAATATCCATCGCAATTGCCGATTTCCAATTTTCCGTTTGTGAGTACCTTGTCAGACTCATAAGACTCGATTTCAAGAGCGACTTGATTGGCCGTTGCAGCATGCTGAAGCGCTTCAAAGACCGATTTGTAGGCATCTTGGTGTTCAAGATATTTTCCGACAATTCCAATTTTGATGGTCTTTTTGGGATTACGCATCCTGTCGAGCATATCATTCCACACAGTCAAATCGGCTTTGTCTTTTTTGAGCCCGAGTAGATCGCAAATTTTACTGTCGAGCTCTTGTTTATGCAAGAATAGGGGAACTTCATAAATGCTGAAGTCGACATCTACTTCGTCGATGACCGCTTCTTTAGGAACGCTACAGTGGATGCTGATCTTGTCTTTGAGTTCTTCCGATAGGGGGTTTTCACAGCGGCAGAGAAGAAAGTCGGGGATGATTCCGATTTGCCGAAGAACCATCACAGAGTGTTGTGTGGGCTTGGTTTTTACCTCGCCTGCTGCTTTCAAATAGAGAACGTAAGTGAGATGGATGTTGATGCAAGATTGGGGGCGTTCATGGCGAAACTGTCGGATGGCTTCTAGAAAAGGGAGGGACTCAATATCGCCTGCCGTTCCTCCAATTTCCACTAGGACCACTTCCGTATTTATATCTTGGTCAGATGCGTCGAGGATGCGCTGTTTGATCTCATCGGTGATGTGGGGGACTACTTGTACTGTTTTGCCGAGATAGTCTCCTCGCCGTTCTTTTTTGATCACCGTTTCGTAGATCTGCCCAGATGTCGCATTCGAGAGGCTGCAGATGGGGGAGTTGGAGTAGCGGTAGTAGTGGCCGAGGTCAAGATCTGTTTCAGCGCCATCGTCGGTGACATAGACCTCTCCATGCTGGAAGGGATTCATGGTTCCGGGATCGACATTGAGGTAGGGGTCGAGCTTGAGCATCGCCACTTTGAGTCCTCGAGATTCGAGCAGCATGGCAATCGACCCAGCGGTAAGACCCTTGCCGAGTGAGGAGACGACTCCTCCTGTGATAAAAATATATTTCGGTTGCATATTTACCGTTTTACAGTGTACGCTGGCGAATGAAAAAATGCAAATCTTCATGCCTAAATTTAAGCAATTAGACGCTAAAAATGACCGTCTCACTTTTTCAAGTATTTTCTATTGGCATCGGCCCCTCTAGTTCTCATACCGTAGGTCCGATGCGGGCCGCACTTCAATTCATTTCTGATATTGAAAATAATGGGAGATTGGATGAGGTGGCCAACATCCGGATTGAGCTCTTTGGTTCTCTTGCTATGACGGGAGAAGGGCATCAAACGGATATTGCTGTCCTTCTTGGCCTTGAAGGGGAAAAGCCCGAAGAGTGCGATCCTTCTTCCGTTGAGCCTCGGGTGGCATTTATCCTGAGAAACTGCACGATCAATCTTCTTTCTAAGCGGACCATTTCATTTCATAAAGAGATTGATCTCATCTTTCATAAGGGAAGGCGCCTTCCCTACCACTCCAACGCCATGCGTTTCAAAGCTTTTGATGAGCATGGAGCTGAGCTCTACAAGCAAATTTTTTATTCTGTCGGGGGAGGCTTCATCATCGATCATGAGCAAATTTTTTCTCCTGTAGAAGTGAAAGAAGGCTCTGAAGTTCCCTTTCCCTTTGCAACATGTGAAGAGCTTTTGGCTCATTGCAACAGGGAAAATAAGACGATCGCCCAAGTCATGTTGGAAAATGAGAAGATCTGGAGGAGTGAAGAAGAAATCCGAGAAGGGATATTAAATATTTGGGATGTGATGGAAGACTCTGTAGAGAGAGGCTGTGTGACAGAAGGAATTCTTCCTGGAGGACTGGAAGTGAAAAGACGTGCCCCTGCTCTTTTACGTCGGCTCAAAGAAACGGACCAAAATCCTTCTTCTGTTCTAGATTGGGTGAGTCTTTTTGCTCTTGCGGTCAATGAAGAAAATGCCGCAGGTGGGCGAATTGTAACAGCTCCCACAAATGGTGCTGCTGGCATCATTCCTGCCGTCCTACATTACTACATGCAATTCTGTGAAAATCCTTCTCAAGATGGAATCATCGACTTTTTTCTCACAGCTGGAGCAATGGGCATTCTTTACAAAGAAGGAGCTTCTTTTTCTGCTGCCGAGATGGGGTGTCAAGGAGAAGTGGGCGTTGCTTGTTCGATGGCAGCTGGTGCGCTTGCTGGGGCTCTTGGTGCAACGAATGAACAAATCGAAAATGCTGCAGAAATTGGGATGGAGCACAATCTCGGGTTGACCTGCGATCCCATTGCCGGACTTGTGCAAGTTCCCTGCATCGAACGGAACACTATGGGAGCCATTCAAGCAATCAATGCGTGTCGTCTTGCCATGCATGGCGACGGAGAGCATCGAGTTTCTCTCGATCAGGTGATTAAAACCATGTACCAAACCGGACTGGATATGAAGCATCACTACAAAGAAACCTCTGAGGGTGGCCTTGCCATTCACGTCTCCGTTGGCATTCCCGAGTGTTAAGCCTCAAACAAATTTTTGTACGGGGCTTTTTCATAAATCTTTGATAATCAAGAAATAATATATTACCAAATAGGAGTCAACTACGAAATAGTCATGACCAAATCGGAGTTGACTCCGATTTGGTCATTGACTATCGAGTTGGAAAAAGGCTAAAATCAGAGTATGAAAAGGGTCTACTCTGATATTTTACACCACCACTTGAAGTCTTGGAGACAAATGGTCTTCGTCATGGGACCTCGACAGGTAGGCAAAACAACTCTAAGCCTTGAAATAGAAAATGGTTGGGAATCAGTCTATTATTATAACTGGGATAACCAAAAGGATAGAGCACTTATTCTTGCAGGACCAGATGCAATAGCCGAAGATGTTGGATTAGAATTTCTCACAGAAGAACCTCCGGTACTAATTTTTGATGAAATTCATAAATACATTAACTGGAAAACCTTTTTAAAGGGACTTTATGATTCATATCCAAATATGGCACATATTGTTGTCACGGGAAGTGCTCGTTTAGAAGTTTTCAACAAAGGAGGCGAAAGTCTTATGGGAAGATATTTCCCTTATCGCCTTCATCCCTTATCGGTAGGAGAAATTGTTCATCCTCAATTACATTCTAACGAAATTGCCAAGATTCCAGCAAAAATCAATGAACATGATTTTGAAAAACTTCTCAAATTTGGAGGATTTCCCGATCCTTTTATCAAAGCAGATAAACGCTTTGTCACAAAATGGCGTTCATTGAGAATAAAACAATTATTCGAAGATGATATTCGTGATCTCACAAGGATTCGAGAAGTTCGTCAATTAGAAATATTAGCTGAATTGCTACGACATCAAGTTGGACATTTTATTAGTTACGAGAGCTTAGCGAAAAAATTACAAGTGAATGGAAAAACTGTACGCAATTGGATAACAACCCTTCAAGCTCTCTATTATCTTTTTGAAATTCGTCCATGGACAAAAAACGTCACTCGGTCTCTAATAAAGGAACCTAAATATTTTTTATGGGATTGGGCGCTCTGCTATGACAAAGGAGCTTTAGCAGAAAATTTTATTGCATCACATCTTCTGAAAGCTGTGCATTTTTGGTCAGATTCTGGTCTTGGTAATTATGATCTTCATTTCATCCGAGATAAACAGAAACGAGAAATTGACTTTCTTGTCACCAAAGATGATAATCCATGGTTTCTCGTAGAAGTAAAAAGTGGAAATTCTTCTAAAATTTCCCCTTCTTTACAACATTTTCATGAAATTCTCGAAACTAAACATGCATTTCAAGTTGTTCTCGATATGCCATATGTCAATCGCAATTGTTTTGCAGGGAAAAAACCAGTCATTGTTCCCGCTAAAACTTTTCTTTCACAACTTATCTAACCCAAGTATTAGGAGCTTTCTGGAATGGGAATTGCATACATCGTATTGAGACTTTTCTTGAATTTCATAAGGATCATTTTTAAATCTTTCAACTTTTCAGGCTCAAGTGCATCTACGAAATTATCCATTTTAACGTGAATTAGATAGTGATTAATTTCTTCTTTACTCTTGTTTAAATGAATGGAAAAGTATTCATTTTCGATTGAAAAATCTATTTCCTTAAAGTTTGCTAGCATAGATTGTTCGTCGGAAGGATGTGGGTCAATAATAATATGAATAGTTTCTTCGAGGTGGAAAGGAAAGGGGATAGCAAAAGGACTTTTTCGTGAAATATTCATTTTGGAAGGGATTGCTGTATTTATGGCCAGAGGTTTGAGTTCGAATTCTATGTTATCTAGTTCTTGTTCTCCAAAATTTTCAATCTCAAAAGAGTAAGAAACGCTCCAGCAGTTATGATCACGATCATCATTGATATCTATTTCTTCTAAGAAGAAGACATCATCATAAAATTGTTGAAAATATGAAAGATACTGCTCCTTCAATTTTTCAAGGGGGATTCCATTATTTTTGTTCCGATAGAAGTCGGCGTAATGCCCTGTTGTGATGATTTTACTATCGACCCGGGCTTTGTTTTCATATGGATTTATATGAAAGGTGAGGGAACGTTGAAATTTCGTGTTTTCGAATTCTTGGGGAATTTCTGATAATTCTTCCGTGTCTTCTTTTGCAATCAGAGCGTAACAAAACGGAGGAGGGGATAGAGTATGCAATTTTCCTCCTTGGAAGGAATACGTTGCATCTATGAAGAAAGGCATATTTTCGTATTCGAAGTATACAATGACATGATCTGGAAAGGTCGAGGGCAATTCTTCTACATATTTTTGCTTCAATTGCGTATGGACAAATGCAGGATGTGCTTCGACACCCAGCAGTCTCAGTAAAGATAAAAGGAGGATGGATTTATCTTTGCAATCTCCATAACGTCTATCAAATACTTCATTAGGATGATGAGGAAAATACTCATCCTTTCCTTCGTGTAAGGAGAGATAGCGGATTTCATCTTGCACAAATCGAATCGCAGCAAGGATTCGATCTTCCAGGGATTCATACATCAGCTCCCATGTAAGCACTTGTTCTTGTATCTTTTGAGAAAATTCTTGGGAAACATGATATAAATTTCCCATAAGACGAGCAACCTCATTCCAACTGGAAAAAGAGGAAATTTGAAGTGAAATATTTGGAGAGAACCAGCTGGGGAGATTGGAATCATTTGGAATAGGAGGGAGATTTTCAGCTTCCCAAATCCACTCCTTTGTTTCGTGATCTAAATCATTCATCCGAGGAATTAAATTCATCCCTTGCGTTTGATAGCTAAAGGAAAGATCTTGGTTGGCAACGATTCGAAAGAAAGCTTTCTGGGTGAACTCGTAGCCATCCAGGTGATAGTTCTTTTGGATATATTGAGAGAAAATAGGATCCTGATCTTTTATAGTGAAGGCATATTCTAATACATCATCCACGCGAAGATCTTCAGGAAAAAGAGTCATGAGATAGAAGTCGGAGTAGATCAATCTATGAAATTTTCCCATATTTTCTATCTTGTGCTTGCACTTTTCGCTGATATCAATAATTTCTCCATTTCTATTAATTTTGATGAAGTGAAAGAAAATTTCCTGATATTGTGGAAAAAATTCAATTTCGATTTGGGCATTTTCTTGTAATGCATTCTGTGTGAGAAATTTCTTAGCAATATGACAATAGGATTCGCTTGAAGGATGGTGATATTGTTTATCAACGAGAAGCCGGAATTTCCCATCATGAATAGTTGTTTCGTCTGATTCTGGTATATCTACTTGCTGAACCCATGAGGGAATAGAACTATGATGTATTTTGTCTTTTGCATTTTGCTCTTGATTTGCTTCAAGACAGGTAAAAAAAAAGGAAAAAAAAGAAAATTGGCAACTTAAGAATTCGCATTTTTATCTCCTAATACATAGTGTCATTAACATCTCTCTTTTGAGACGGTTAACCTCTCGAAAAAGAGTAAAGACTCCACTAGAAAAACTCAACGTGAAACGTCGTAACTTCTCAATAAGTCATGGTAAGGTTGTCACTAAAAATCTTTTTGACTTGTAAATGAATTTTGAGCGACCATGTCTAGGCATGTCG
>QIGB01000052.1 GCA_003228815.1 Chlamydiota bacterium
TTGCAGGAATATCTACTGCGGAAAAATCCTCAAGATCTGAACCGTTTTCCTGCTCGAGGATTGTCAGGTTATTTCTTTACGGGCCCTTAGTACGAGCATTCACATCGGCATTATGAATCAAATATTTAACAGCTTGTTCATTTCCATGGAATGATGCATTATGTAGTGGTGTCCAATCGGAAGAATCTCTTGCATTGACATCTGCATTGCTAAAAATCAAATATGCAACAACTTTACTTTCCCCAACCCGCGAAGCTATATGTAAAGCCGTCTCCTGATTAGAATTTCTTGCATCAACATCGGCTCCATGAGAAACTAAACAGTTAACACTTTTCGCGTGTCCTTTTTCTGCAGCTATATGGAGCGCTGTCCTACCGTCCTTGGTACGAGCATTCACTTCAGCCCCTTTAGCAACCAAATCTTCAACAGCTGCCTCATCTCCTTCTTCTACAGCTATATGGAGCAGTGTCATACCGCCCTCGTTAAGAGCATTCACATCGACTGGATCCGTGCTTGAATCGAAAGAACCTTTCACTGCAGAAGAAGAATCTTGGGGTTCTGAACGAAACCAAGAGATTCCAGGCAATGAACTAATACCAGGCATTATTTCCTCCTAATTGAGTTAATAATTTACAAATGTATTAATATTTTACCATGAAAGACTTTTTCTTTAAAAGAAATATTCTTAAAAAAATCTCTTAATAAAAAAAATGTTTTGACATGGGCATTAATGAAAAAATTTCTTTACCAAAGCTTTCTTGATGTATACTCAAACAAATTGAAGAATTAGTTTTTGACTGCATCGGTTTTTCCACCGATTTTTCATCTATTCCTCACTCCGTGTCTATAAACACTGCAGCTCGTCATATTTAAAAAATCGGCGGAACCTCTTTGTCAAATTCCCATTTCTTCAACTTGTTTGAGTATAGTTTTTGTTGGCTTTGAGATTCTTACGCCAGAAAAAACGCTGTAGGAGACCGATCCAGGTAAAGTTTTTTTTACCTTTTTGGAGTTAAATCAACGGTAATAAATTGAGCCAGCCTCTTTCTTTCACCGTCTCTTGCATTGCCAACATTAGCCAGCCCCATGAAACGCAAAAATCCCTTCTGGCTCCAGTCATCGGCCATTTTGTTCATCATCTTGCGTCCCTTTAACTGATTTATCTGCGTATATAGGGCTGCAAAAAGCATGCTAAGCACATAAAATGGAGAAGAGACAATTTTCCATATGCGAAGAGCGATTGCACAGACAAGATCATTAATTGGATCTATCGTAATGGCTTGAATAAATCTCCCTCCTATTTTGATCTGTTCAACTGCATAATAAAGCGTGTTAACGGAAATGTTTCGAATATCCAATACGATACCAGCCAGTTGTTTGCAAAGATTCATGGGCAAATAATAAGGAGTTGCTAAAAAGGTAAGTAAAGCTTTCGTGCGTAGTTTCCAAGAGGATTCTATTTCATACAGGTCAAAAGTCTGTTTATCCAGCATATATTGAAAAACAATGGGTATCTTCTTCCCATCAGTCATCACCTTCCCATTTTCTCCTCTCTGGTAAAATTTCACCTCCGTCCAAGGTTCTTTTAAATCTAAGGCTTGCAACTTCGTAATTTCTTCAGATGCGGTTTTTCTAGCTACGGCCAACGGTGTTTTACCATATCGATCTTTTTTATCGAAACTTGCTCCAAATTCCCATAAGAGTTGAATCATCCCTTTGTTAGCTTTTTTTGCTGCCAGATGCATAGGAGTTCTACCATATTTATCTGGCAATGCTACTCTTGCACCTTTTTCGAGGAGCGCTCTTGCAACATCGATAAAACCTTCATCTACTGCAATATGTAGAGCAGTATTTCCAATGTTATTCGGAAGATCGATTCCGATTACGTTTGGCGGCAAGAGTTGAATCATCTCTTTGTTATCATTTCTAGCTGCCCGATGCATAGGAGTATCACCCCGATTATTTGGTAATGCTATTCTTGCTCCTTTTTCGAGGAGCGCTCTTGCAAGATCTGTAAAACCTTCATCTACTGCAATATGTAGAGCAGTATTTCCAATGTTATTCGGAAGATCGATTCCATTGTTCTCTAAAGCAATGATCTCGGGTGCAATTTTCGTATTCCGGCTAACATTACGATGCAAAACTGTGTCTCCACGTATTGTTTGTGTTAAATCTAAATTGCTGTCTTTTTTTAACATTTCGACTACTTCGGAATGTTTCTCTTTCATAGCCAGTTCTAAAGCTGTTTTTTCAAATGCAAGAGCATTTACATCAGCTCCTTGTTCGAGCAGGTATTGTAAACATCGCGAAGCACCCTTTTCTGCAGCTAAATGGATGGGTTGCTTCCCATATTCTACTTTATTGATCGCGTGAGGATTTTCACTTAGGTACTTCTTCAATCCTTGGAGGTCATCCTTTTTCAAAAGTTGATCCATTGTAGGTTTTGTACCTTTTATCGAAAAAAGCGCCAAATCCACCAAAGAACCCACCAGAAATACACCAGTCACAAACACTGAAACTTTAAACGCAAATTCAAGTTTGTCTCGAGGAATGGAATTAAGAAGAGAAAGTCCTTTTTGAAAAACAGCTCCAACAGTCCCATCTATTTTCTCTCTTTCTAATACCTGCGGCAATTGTTCTTGAGCAGCACGTATAGCAACTGTAGTCAATGCACCTATACTAGAGACTAAAGCGCCCTTTGTTAATCCTAATCCAATATCATCTACTGTTAAATAACCCATTATTTTTTCTTCCTTTTTGTAATGAAGAGTAGATTATACCAGATTTGAAAAAAAATTTAAAGAAGTAAAGAAATTACTTTGCTAAGGCTTTCTTGATGTAATTCTTGTTGGCTTTGAGATACTCTGCGCCAGAAAAAACAGTGTAGGAGACTGCTCCGAGGACTATATAAAAAGAAATGCTGCGGAAGAGACCCAGGTTAAGAACCCCAAGGGCATAGGGGATCATGAGGGATAGGATCGTGAGTGCTGCGATCCCTTGTACAACGGCTTTGACCTTGCCTGAAAAGCGGGCGGCGAGAGTAAAGCCTCGAAGAGCACAAACGGTGCGGAGAAGGCTAATGATCGAATCGCGATAGAAGAAAAAGAGGACGAGCCAGAGAGGTAAATTCACAAACCCTTGAGTCAGAGCAAGAAACACCGAGAGGCGGAAAATGCTGTCGGCCATCGGGTCGAGGAGCTTTCCCAGGTCTGTCACCTGATTCCAGTGACGTGCGGCCATGCCGTCAAAAAGATCTGTTAATTCGGCAAGAGCTACAAGGCCGATGAGGATGAACGGCAGGGCGAAAAGGCTGATCCCCAACTGTACATGGTACACATAAATGATCAAAAAGATGGGGCTGAGGAGGATACGCCCTAGGGTTAATAAAAGTGCTAAATTCAACTATTTTCTCCCTGAGAAACCGCTTGCCTTAGTATATACCGGTGACAGTTAAAACACACACAAATTTCTGCACTGGCTTCCTCACTTTTTCAGTCAGGCTCCGTGAATTTCTGCCACTTTCAAATTGTAAAAGGTTTTTTTATCAAGTCCTTTTTGAAAACGGCGCATCTGATCGACTTTGCGATCTTCTTTGGTCCGTTTTTCTTTCTCTCTTTTCTCCCACTGAAAATTTTCAAGCGTTGTATCAATAACACGACTAACACTGGTAAACATTATTTTAGTCAGTTCATGTATTAAAGATATTCCTTCCCATTTGATGGGGACAGGAGGAGGCGGAACCACCAAAAAGGGATTGGTGATCCTTTTCTTTTTATTTGTGGGTGAAATGGGTTCAATTGCATCCGTCATACATTTATTTTAACAGATTTCTTGTCCCCAATGCAACTCCTTTGCAACCTTATTGAGAAATAACGGCTTACCATTTATGCTAACCCTTATGCTCACATTTCAGCAGATGATCCACAAGCTCTCCGACTTTTGGGAAAAACAAGGATGCATCATCCACCAGGGACACGATTTGGAGACGGGAGCAGGGACTTTCAACCCAGCGACGTTTTTGCGGTGTCTTGGCCCAGAACCTTATAAAACGGCTTATGTAGAGCCTTCTCGCCGCCCCAGTGATGGCCGCTATGGTGAAAATCCCAATCGGCTCCAGCTCTTTCACCAACTCCAAGTGGTCATCAAGCCCTCTCCAGCGAATATCATGGAGCTCTATAAGCAATCGCTTGAAGCTATCGGCCTGAATCTTAAAGAACATGATTTGCGCTTTGTCCACGATGATTGGGAATCCCCCACTCAGGGTGCCTTCGGACTTGGTTGGGAGGTATGGATCGACGGAATGGAGGTCACCCAGTTCACCTATTTCCAAGCGGTGGCAAGTCTTCCTCTCAAGCCAATCAGTGTGGAAATTACTTATGGCTTAGAACGACTCTGTATGTATGTCCAAAACAAGGACAATGTTTTTGATATGCAGTGGAATGAGTTTTACACCTATGGCGATATCTCTAAGAAAAATGAGATCGAATGGAGTGCGTATAATTTCACGCACGCCTCTACGGAAATGTGGTTCCGTCATTTCGATGACTATGAAAAAGAGGCAAAGGCTCTCATCGCCAAGCAGCTTCCCCTCCCCGCGTATGACTTTGTGATCAAAGCCTCGCATGCATTCAACATGCTCGAAGCACGTGGGGTCATCTCTGTCACACAGAGAACCGATTATATTGCGCGCATCCGTGATCTGGCGCGTCTGATCGGAGCGGGATACCTCATCATGCGTGAGAAAGAAGGTTTTCCCCTTTTAGAAAAACTCCCACAAGAAAAAGTTGTAGAGCCAAAGATCAAAGGTCTGCCAAAAAGTTTCGAAACGCATCGACGAGAGACATTCTTACTGGAAATTGGATCGGAAGAATTGCCCGCAACATTTGTCCCTATCGGAATGCAAAATCTCGAAAATGCTCTGCGTGCACTTCTGAAAGAACATGGCCTATCTTTTGAAGGAATACAGGTGTTTGGCACGCCTCGTCGTTTAGGAGCTGTGGTGCGCGGTCTTGTCGAAGGAACTGCTGACAAAACAATCGAGCGAAAAGGGCCTAATATTGCAAATGCATTTGACTCAGGCGGCAATCCGACAAAACAAGGGACTGGTTTTTTAAAGTCTGTGGGTTTCGAATCGATTACCCATGCAGATATCGGTAGTACCAAAGGTCTTGAAGTTCGTGGCGACTATTTGTTTGCTACTGTAAAAATTGCAGGCAAATCGATCTATCAGATTCTCTCTGAAGCATTGCCAAAACTGATCTTAGGGCTTGATTTTCCGAAAAAAATGCGTTGGGGAACTCTCGATATCTCCTATCCTCGTCCGATTCATTGGATCGTTGCTCTCTATGATGCTGAACTGATCCCTTTTGTGGTCGGAGATGTCGCCTCCAACACCCACTCATTCGGCCATGCACAACTCGATCCAAAGAAAATTCCTCTCAAAGAGGCAAATGGCTATTTCACCCTTTTGAAAGAACACAAAGTTCTGGCAGATGTTGCCGAGAGACGACAATGCATTCTCGATCAGCTCCACAAATTGGAAAAAACTCTTGGAGCCAATGTTCTCGAGCAGAAAAAAGTTTTGGCGGAAGTCTTGCATTTGACGGAATGGCCGATGCTCGACTGCGCCGAGTTCAATCCCGATTTTTTAAAAGCCCCTCCAGAAGTGCTCATCTCAGAAATGGTTGAGCACCAAAAATATTTCCCCATCGTCGATCGAGAAGGAAACCTCAAAAACCAATTCATTATCACCGCAGATAATACGCCAAATGATCTCATTCGAGCTGGAAATCGAAAAGTTCTCTCTGCCCGTCTCTCTGATGGAGTTTTTCTCTATGAGCAAGACCTCAAAACATCCTTAGATACGTTCAATCAAAAACTCGAAAACATCCTCTTCCAAAAAAAGCTAGGCTCGATGAAGGAAAAGGTGCTGCGAGTTGTAGAGCTCTCCCAAAAACTGAATGATTCTCTTCAGCTAGGCGATCCGAATAAAATTGGCCGTGCTGCCCTTCTTTGCAAAGCTGATCTTGCCTCTGAAATGGTAAAAGAATTTCCTGAGTTGCAAGGGACCATTGGGAAATACTATGCCCTTGCACAAAATGAAACTACAGAGGTGGCAACCGCCATCGAAGAGCACTGGATGCCGCGCATTGAAGGAGGCAATCTTCCTCAAACGCACGCAGGAATCATACTGAGTTTGGCCGACAAGCTCGATAACCTCATCTCTTATTTTCGGATCGGTTTGAAACCGACTTCCTCCTCAGATCCCTATGCACTCAGGCGCCAAACAATTGGCATTGTAAAAATTCTGATCGAAAATAAACTCTCTCTCGATTTGGAAGAATTTGTGAGTGAAGAAATCCTCACCTACTTTACTGCTCGCGCCCGCGTCGTTTTTGAAGACTATGGCTTTGCCAAAGATGTCATCGAAGCTTCTGGGCTTTGCCGCAATCCTTATGATCAATACTGCAAAATCGAGGCTCTTCATGCCTTCCGACAAGAAGAGAGTTTTGGCAAATTATACGAAGTTTATAAACGTGCAAAGGGACAACTCGAAAAAGGAAAGGCTGGCATCTTCGATCCTGCAAGAGCGACAGAGCCTGCAGAAAAAGAACTGACGGCAGCACTGAGCGCCATGGAAAAGTCCTGGGCCAATTTATTGAAACAGAAAAAATATGCGGAAGCTTTTACTGAAATGGCCAAATTGCAAAACCCCCTCGCTCATCTATTCGATACAGTGAAAATTTTGGCGGAAGATCCAGCTCTACAAGCCAATCGTCTCGCGCTTTTACACCGCGTTTTTGCCCATTTTGAAGAACTTTTAGATTTTAGCAAGATACAAGGAATTTGATATGGAAGTCATTGATCTACATTGCGACCTTCTTTCCTATTTAGCGCTGAGCCCCAGCCGCAATCCATTAAATCCTGCCCCCCGTTGCTCTGGTCCACAACTCAAAGCAGGCAATGTAAAAATCCAAACTCTTGCGATCTCTTCGGAAACAACCGTTTATTCCCTTTGCTTTGGTCTGCGCCAATTGGAAATCTTTTTGCAGCTTCCCAAAGAATATCCCGAGTATTTTTCAAATGAAAGTATCATACCGGCATTTGAAAATGCCTCAAGCTTTTGCATCGAGACAGAACCGCTGCAAGACGTTTTCGATCGCTTGGAGGATATTTGCACGCGTATCTCCCCACTCTATATTGGGATGACTTGGAATGGAGAAAACCGCTTTGGGGGAGGCTGTGGAAGTGAGGCCGGGCTTAAAGAAGACGGCATGGAACTTCTCAAATTCCTTTCTGGGAAAGGCATTGCCATCGACTTTGCTCATGCCACTGATGCCCTAGCCCGCGAGACGCTCCATTTCATTGATGCGAATAATTTGCAATTAAGAGTGATGGCAAGCCACAGCAACTTCCGCTCTTTGCAAGATCATATGCGTAACCTCCCTGATGACATTGCCAAAGAAATCATTCAGCGGGAGGGACTGATTGGTCTGGTTTTTGTTCCAATATTTCTTGGAAAACCAGAAAATCTCTATAAACAAATCGAATACGGACTCAAGCTCGGCGGGGAAAATTCCCTTGCCTTTGGAGCCGATTTTTTCTGCACGGAGGATTTATCAATGATCTTCCCTGGAGAATTTAGCTTTTTTGATGAAATGTCTGATGCTTTCCAATACCCCTCGATTCTCGAGGGAATCCGCCGTGAAATGGCCCTTCCGGAAGAGCAGCTTGCCGCAATTGCCTCGAAAAACGCTCAAAAATTTATTCTCAATAGAAAAGAAAACAGCGTTACATTAAAACAGAACAAACATTAACCAACAATAATTTTTAATATTATGAATTCTTTAGCTTAAGCAACTAGTTCGGCGTTACCGCCAGCTATTTTTAGTGCTGTTCAATCCAGTCCTTGTACAATCATAAATGGGAACCTTACTTTTATGACCGCAGCATTTCTCGCAGGGCTCGCTGTGCACGCTCTTTGGACACGCGCGCATCCACCGGCTGTGCAAGCACCTACTGCAACCGCTGAGAAAAAAGTCGTCGTGAGAGAACCCCCGCAAGCCCGCACCTGGAAAGTAAGCGGTTTTCATCCGAAAACTCAGATCGTTTTAGACTCAAGACGCCCCTACTTGTACGATCCACTTGATCTTTTCTTCTCCGATCCGTTTTGGAACTTAGGTTTTCAATTATTTGATCCATTTTTTGACTTGGGCTTTGGGCCTAGCCAATGGGAAAGATTATTTCAGGAGATGCCGATTGTGCGCTACCAGCTGATAAAACAAGTCCACCCCGGGCACGTAACAAAGAAATCCCAACCAGCTCCATCTGCCCCCTAGGAGCTTTAGGATCCGGAAAACCGCCTTCGCATAAGCCCATATGCGCTGGCGGTTTTCTATTAGAACCAATGTATCCCCTTTGATCAATTTTTCTGGCAAAAGTTCTTTAGCTTCAACACAAGTAAGTGGAAAAAATTCAAAGGTCTTTTCAGCATCCTTCTCCTGAATCTTTTGCACCCACTTTTGGCAAAAAGGGCATGTGTCGTCAAAGAAAACGAGGTGCTCTTTCATGGAAGGACTACGGTTGGTTGATTTTTTTTGATTTCATCAAAGGCTTTTGCCAGTTTCAGCACTTCTTCTTCATTGCAAGTTCCGCTTTGGATTTTTGTTTTGATTCCCTCGCGCTCTTCCATCCATTTGCGAATGAGAAGACGGTGAATCACCTCGACAAGTCCTTCTTCGGCTCGATCGGGATTCACTTTTTTCTGGACGATTTCAGAGAGGAGTTTTTGCTCGTCCTCCTTTTCAAGGGCACTTCCCAGGGAGATGAGATCACGCGGTCCCTCGCCATTGACAAGCTTGCCAAAGATCCGCTTGCAAAGGGGATTGCGGAAGAGATCGGGAGCCACATTGAGTTTTGCAATTTCAAAAAGGCGCTCATCTTTGCGAAGGAGAAGCCAACGCAAGAGATCTGTTTCTAAAATCCGGTCGGGATCGACGACTTGTTTTCCTGCAAGGCCCATGCTCCTGACGAAATGGGGTTGAGGTGAGGCTCCCACTCCCACAACGGATTCCGGGACGGCTGTGAGCTGAGCAATTTTGCGCAAACTCTCATGGATGAGAACCGGTTCTTCCCAAGAGCGGATCTGCTCGGTCAATTTCCTCAGCATTTCGTTTTTCTGGGCGGGGTTTTTCAGATCAATCTCGCTGGATGCCGACTCAACGATAAAGGTGAGATAATCCGTTGGGTTTTCCATCAGCTTGAGGAAAGAATCTATCCCCTGCTCTTTCACAAAGCTGTCGGGATCACTTCCTTCTGGAAGAGAAAGGACGGAAACTTCGATGCCCTTTTTCTGAAAGAGATGACCAATTTTTTTTGCTGCAGATTTTCCTGCAACGTCGCCATCCATGGCGAGAAAAATTTGGGAAACGCCGAGATCCGAAAGCAGTTTGACATGCCCATCGCCAAAAGCTGTCCCCTGCGCGGCAATGGCTAAATTACATCCAGCATGGATGAGACGAAGAGCATCCATCTGTCCTTCCACAATCACCGCCTTTCGTTCTTTGGCAATCCGCTGTCTGCAAAAGCTGAGACCAAACAAAATGTGCGATTTTTTGAAAAGAGGCGTCTCGGGGGTATTGATGTATTTCCCCCCAAAAGTTTCCTCTTTGAGCTTGCGCGCAGAAAATCCAATCACATTTCCAAAGGGATCAGTGATGGGAAACATGATCCGCTCGGCAAAAAAATCTCTGCCCCTTTCCGTTGTGAGACCAGCAGTTTGCAAAATTTCTTCGGCAAAGCCCTCCCCTTTTCCCAGAGTTAAGAAAGACTGACGCATAGAAGGCGAAAAGCCAAGACGAAAGGCGCGGATGAAATCGAGATCAACGCCACGGCGATAGAGGTATTGCAAAGCCTCATGTCCCTCCACAGAGTGAAGGAGGAGTGTGTGGTAAAAGTTGCAAGCAAGTTCCAGAGCTTCTTTGAGACGGCTCCGATCCGGGCCCCTCTTTTTTCCCTCACCTTCTGTCTTTTCTAGGGTCACTCCAAAGCGCTCAGCTAAAGATTCGACCGCTTCTACAAAACTCATTTTGAGATGATTCATCAAAAAAGCAATCGCATCGCCATGGGCACCACAGCCAAAACAGTGGTAGTGATCGTCACCAGCTTGCAAGACAAAAGAAGGGGTCTTTTCTTCGTGAAAAGGGCAAAGAGCCTTATAAGAAGCTCCTGCTCGCTTCAGCTGGATATGCGCAGACATAATTTCGACAAGATCGATCTTGCTCCGCAGGGTATCGAGACTCTCTTCGGTATATAGCGCCATATAGTTGATTTTATACCATCAAACAGGTATTTTTGGAGACTTATCATGAGCAATGCAACACAAACCCCCATGATGGCGCAATGGCACGCTTGTAAAGAGGCGGCGCCTGACACCATTTTATTTTTTCGTCTTGGCGATTTTTATGAGGCTTTCTATGACGATGCTGAGCTGATTTCTAAAGAGCTCGACCTGACGCTCACCAAGAGACAAGATATTCCTATGGCCGGAGTTCCCCACCATACTTGCGACACGTACGTCGATCGTCTTGTCGCAAAGGGTTATCGCGTCTCGATTGCCGAGCAAATGGAAGATCCAAAAGTGACCAAAGGGATCGTCAAACGAGAAATCGTCCGTATTGTGACACCAGGTACTGTGATTAGTTCTAGCTTGCTCCAAGACAAAGAGCAGAACTATTTGGCATCCATTTTTCCTCTCAACAAAAGTTTTGGTCTCGCCTTCCTCGATATTACGACCGCTTCATTTTTTGTCCTCGAATTTGAGACGCAAGGGGCCCTTTTGGATGAGCTGACACGGATCCGTCCCAAAGAACTGTTGCTAGGGAAAAAGTGGAAAGAGGACAAGGAATTCTTGAGCGAAGTGCGCAGCGCATTTCGACCAACATTGCATTATCTCGAGAACTGGCACTTTGATCATCAAAGTGCCCTGAATTTCTTGTGTCGCCATTTTAAAATCCAAAGCCTCGATGGCTTTGGTCTGAAAGGATTGATTGCTGGGATCAATGCAGCCGGAGCTCTTCTCACCTATGTTCAAGAAGAACTCAATCTTCCTATCGACCATATCACTACGCTCAAGTCTCACCAAAAAAGTGGTTTCATGCATATCGACAAAAGCACCCAGCGCAATCTCGAGCTAACAAGTCCGCTGCATGACGGGCAAAAAGAAGCCACTTTGCTTCATTTGATCGATCAAACAAAAACTCCCATGGGAGGCCGTTTGCTCCGCCAGTGGCTCCTTCATCCTCTTCTTGATGTCGCAGCGATACGCATGCGGCAAGACCGGATCGAGAAATTCACCAAAGAGTTTTCAAAACTTTTAGAGCTGCGTCGCCACTTAGATGAAATCCGTGATTTAGAGCGTCTCATGATGCGGATTGAAACAGGCTTTGCAAGCCCTCGAGATCTATTTTCGCTGCGCCTGTCTCTTGAGCAAATTCCACACGTTGCTCCTTTTGTGGAAGAGACGTTTCCCGATGTTTCGCCTCTCGTAGAAAAAATCCAAAAAGCCCTCGTCGACTCCCCTCCTCTTCGACTCTCTGATGGAGGCTTCTTCAAAGAGGGGTATGACTTTGAGCTCGATCAACTCTTGCAAATCAAAAATGAGAGCAAATCGTGGCTTGCCACATATCAGATGCGTCTGCGTGAGAGCCTTGGCATTAAAACTCTCAAAGTGGGTTACACAAAAGTATTTGGCTATTACATCGAAGTGAGCAAAGGACAAAGCGGCAATGTCCCTCCCCACTTGCAAAGGCGGCAAACTCTTGTCAATGCGGAGCGTTTCATCACCGATGAGTTGAAAGAATTCGAATACAAAATCCTTTCTGCTGACGAAAAGATCCGTGCCATCGAAACCCGTCTGTTTACGAATTTGCGCATCGAAGTGGCTACCTATGCCAATCAAGTGCGTCAAATTGCAAGTGCAATTGCTCATATCGATTGTTTTGCAGCTCTTGCAAAACTTGCGATTGAACGGGAATATATCCGCCCAGAAGTAGATGAGAGTACGGTTTTTCAAGTGGAGGAGAGTCGCCACCCTGTGATTGAAACGACACTGGAAGAGAGTTTCATTCCCAATGACATTTCCTTTGATGGAAAACAGCTCGCCATCATCACCGGCCCCAACATGGCAGGAAAATCGACCTTTATTCGGCAAGCGGCTCTCATTGCTATTCTGACCCAAATGGGCAGCTTTATCCCTGCTAAAAGTGCCCATATCGGGATCATCGATAAAGTGTTTAGCCGTATCGGCGCGAGCGACGACTTGACGCGGGGACAATCGACTTTCATGGTCGAGATGACCGAGACAGCCAATATTTTGCATAATGCCACCGAGAGCTCGCTCGTCATTCTCGATGAGATTGGGCGAGGAACTAGCACCTATGATGGGATTTCAATCGCTTGGGCCGTAGCAGAATATCTCCTTGGTACGCCAGGCAAGCAAGCCAAAACCCTTTTTGCGACCCATTATTTTGAAATGACCGAACTGACTGAAAAATACCCAGCTGCCTTCAATCTCAATGTTGCTGTCGAAGAAACAACGGATGGGATTGTGTTCTTGCGCAAAATCCAATTGGGCATGGCTGACAAAAGCTATGGGATCCATGTCGCAAGACTTGCAGGACTTCCTCACTCTGCTTTGAAACAAGCAGAAAAAAAATTGCATGAGCTCGAAAAAGATGGCCCGGCCCCTCGAAAAAACAGTTCCCAACTCGATCTCTTTACCTCTGCAGAGGCTCCTAAGAGTCCCGTTTTGGAAGAGCTTGAAACAATCGATCCCAATCAGATGAGCCCAGTGGAGGCACTGCAACTCCTCCTGCAGTGGAAAGATCATGTCCTATGATCCCGACCTTCTCGACCGTTTTCCCATAGACCCCGGCGTCTACTTGATGAAAAATCAAAAGGGCGAGGTGATCTATGTCGGCAAGGCCAAGCATCTCAAAAAGCGGGTAAAACAATACTTTGCGCACGCGCGCGATACTAGGCCCATGATCCCCTACCTCCTCATGGAAATTGAGACGATTGAAACCATCGTCGTCGAAAATGAAAAAGAAGCGCTTCTCGTCGAAAACACCCTCATCAAAAAGCACAAGCCCCGCTATAACGCCACCCTCAAAGACGACAAAACCTTCATCAGCCTCATGATCAACCATCATCACAAGTGGCCTCGCATCCAACTCATTCGCTATAAAGGGAAACCCAAACTCAAAGGCCTCTATTTTGGTCCCTATACCTCAGCCTTTGCCGCTCGCCAGACATATGAGCTTCTGACCAGACTCTTCCCCTTACGGCAATGCTCCGATGAAGAACTCAAACGGAGAACGCGCCCTTGTCTTCTCTATGGCATTAAACGATGTATTGCCCCGTGTGTCGATGTGTG
Source organism: Chlamydiota bacterium (assembly GCA_003228815.1). Lineage (GTDB taxonomy): Bacteria > Chlamydiota > Chlamydiia > Chlamydiales > Rhabdochlamydiaceae > Sacchariniichlamydia. The sequence goes on from QIGB01000052.1 coordinate 13,436, forward strand.
CTCCAAAGAGGAATACCATTCATTTGTCGATGGGACGATTCAATTTCTTAAGGGCAAAGACACAGAAATTCTTGATCGACTCCGAGATGAAATGAAAGAAGCTTCTGAACAACTCGAATTTGAAAAAGCAGGAGCTCTTCTCAATACCATAAAGCAAATTGAGCATGTCACTACAATCCGTCAAATTGTCCAAAAGGCGGGTACCAAGGACAGCGACAGCATTGGACTTTTCCGTCAGGGTGACGAAGTGATCCTCATGCAACTGTTTGTGCGCGAGGGAAAACTCGTCGGCTCTGAGCACTTCTCCTTTTCCCATGCACTTGAAGAAGACAGCGAATTGATCTCTTCCTTTCTCTTGCAATACTACAGGCAAAAACGGGATCTCCCCCAAGAAATTCTCCTCCCCATCACCCTAAAAAACATCGATACCATTGCAGAAATCCTCAGCGAGATGACGAAGAAAAAAATCACCCTCATCACTCCCGAAAAGGGAAACAAAAAAGCTTTGGTACGCCTTGCACAAAAAAATGCCCGCACTACGTTTGAACAGGAAAAAGACGAGCAAGAAATCCGCGAAAAAATGCTCCTCGATCTTTCGGAGACCCTTGGGCTCAATCGTTTCCCGCAAAGGATTGAGTGCTTTGATACTTCCAATATTTCGGGTACCGACCTTGTCGCCTCCATGGTTGCCTTTACAAATGGGATGTACGATAAAAAGCGGACCCGTTACTACAAAATCAAAGGCATTGAAAAAGGAGACGACTACGCAGCCCTGCATCAGGTCCTTTCCCGTCGCCTCATCCGCGCGAAAGACGAAGATGATCTCCCTGATCTCATCTTAATCGATGGAGGGAAAGGGCAACTCAATATTGGATTGCAAGTCTTCAAAGAACTCGACATTGCCAATGTCGATATTGCCGCGATCACCAAAGAAGAAGCTAAACACACCAAAGGGATGACTGCGGAACGGGTTTTCATTCCCGATCAAAAAGAGCCCATCACCCTTAACGTGCGTTCTCCCTTGCTTTTCTTATTGCAGCAAATCCGCGATGCGGCCCACGAGCGAGCGATTGGCTTTCATCGGCAGCGGCGCTCAAAAAGGGTCATTTCTAGCGCCCTTGAAAGCATACCAGGTATCGGTCCCATCAAGAAAAAAAGGCTTTTGCGCAAGTTTGGAAGTTTCAAACGGATTCAAGCAGCAACCGATGAGCAGCTTCTCGATGTTCCCGGCATCACCAAAAAAGACATTGAAACCCTAAGAAATTTTATGCAAGAATCCAGGAACACTCATTAGTGGATCCTGAAAGATCAACCAACTTAACATTGACATTACTGAATGCCCGTTTGATTCTCTGTGACTTCAGAAAGAAGTCGATGAAGCTGTCCAATTAGGTAGAAGGGCACAGAGAGGAGGAAATATTTCACAGTGGAACCTGTAGTGGTCTTTAATCGAACAAAACCAAATGTGGGATAATCGGAATTTATTCTAACAGCTAGATCTCTTCCCTTGCTCTCCATGAATTGGTGAAGTGATTTGAGGGTGCCTGTACTACCGGCCTTGACTTCCACTGGAACAATTTGATTTTTATGTTGAATCACGTAGTCAACTTCTGCATTTGCACCTATCTCAGTTCGCAGCCAGTAGTTGAGCGAAGGCGGAACGAATGGAGGAAAAAGGGTTCTAAGCTGTTGGCCAACGAGCTGTTCTGCTAATCCTCCGCTATTGATTAGTGTGAGCTCCGATACAGAACTCAACTGATGCAACGAAAGCCCTAATTCTGCGCTAACAAGGCCGCAGTCTAACAAAATTGCCTTGAAGAATTTTTCTTTGATTTCAGCATTAAGGGGCAATCCATTTGCAGAGGTTGCAAAAACTCTGTGACAAACACGAGCCTTGTCCAGCAGATCGAGTGCCTGCCTCAAAGACGGTGTATGAACTTCAGGATTGGCGTGAGAATAAACAAACTTCTTTCCAAGTTGACGGGGAATCGAAGTCAATATGTCTTCTAGGCGATTGGTAGTGAGACGACCTCGGTACTTTGCGAAATCCTCACGATAGGTAGCAAGAAGATCGAAATGAACTTGATTAACGACTTCAAGATTTTTTTTTGTGACCCAAGACGACACGGCTGCTGGCATTCCGCCAATGACCAGATACTCTTTCACTATAGCAATTAGCTGTTTATGAATTGCAATCGGAATTTTCCTGCTTAAGTGATAGGTACTGAGATACGTTCTTAGTTCAGGATGTTCTACTGCTTCTAGAAATTCCTCGAAGGAGAGGGGCTCCAAGTACATATAACCAATTCTACCGACTGGCATGCTGAATTCATGATCTGCTAGGGCAAAATCTAACAGAGAACCAGCAGCAACGATAGGGAGTTGGGGCATCTCCTCTGCGAACCAACGTAGCTTTGCAAGAAGATGAGGCGCAGCCTGTATTTCGTCTAAGAAGAGAATTGTGTTTGTTGGTTCGATAGCCCTTCCAAAAAATGCAGCAATGTTAACGACGATCTCTTTGGGTTCATTTGAGGAAAATAAAGACTCAAGATCGGGTCGCTTTTCAAAATTCAGCTCAATAAGCTGTTTATGCGTAGATTCGGCCAGGTTTCTAATGAGCCAAGTTTTGCCAACTTGTCGGGCTCCCCGAATGACGAGCGGTTTTCGAGCACTCGAATTGAGCCAGTCTATTAAGAAATGGGTAAGATCGCGCTTCATACAATTTTCGTCCTTTTAGCCTATCTTAAACTATTTTTCAGCTTAAATCAAGAAAACATGGGGTTGTTTTTGTGATTAGCCTTAGAAAACATGGGGTTGTTTTTGTGATTAGCTCTAGAAAATATAGGTTTGTTTTCGAGATTAAATGACAACTATCTTGTTTTCAGCCACTTACAAGCAATGGGAATGTGCCATACATAGGGACCAAAACGCAATAGGTTCAGTATTTATTTTTTTGTGAGGGTGATGAAATATTCCCGCTCATAGCCAAATTGCTTGGAGAGGAATTCTCCTAGCTGCTCTTCTATGGCTTCGAGCTCTTGGTTATCTGTGATGATTTCAATTTTTTGGTCCGCACAGTAGATCTCTGTTGGCTGTTTTCTTTCGGGAAACCTTTCTATCCAAAATTGTTGGATGGTGCGTCGTACCAATGCCTCATGCATCGAAAAGGAACCTTTTTTCAAAGCGATGCGTACAAAAGCTCCTCGTTGCATCGCCCAAAAGCAAATGCTCAAAAGAAGGGCTATGCCTGTGACAATGGCTCCGAGAAAAAGAAAATTCGACTCCCCATCGATGATCCAAGCAGCAATTTTATGACGAATTTCTGGCAGGCTGTGGAAACCAAAAAAAACCGCTCCAACCCCAAACAGAGTTGCTATGAGAAAAAATTGAATCGCTGAAAATAGGAGCTGTCCGTTTCTCACTCAAGATCTTCCGAGTATTCTACGACTTCTTCAATTTCTTTCACCGCTTCCGGTGATACCTCTTCTTTCTCTTCTCCCATCGGAAGAACGAGATTGCGGAAAATGACATGGACACAGCTCACATGGAGTCCTGTGAGGAGGCTGACCTCTTGCGCAATTTTGTTTTGAATCTCATCTGCCTTCTCAGGAAGAGCAATCCCATAGGCGATGTTCACCTCGAGCTTGAGCTTGACTGAGCGATTTTTCTGATCTTGGTCAACATGAATCCCTTTGATCCGGTCAGGGCCATCCCGTCCAAGAAAGCTATCAATCAGATTTCCTTCCAGCATCGACACTCCCTCAATGTTGGAGAGAGTTTGCAATGCAATGGTTTGAAATACTCGAGTCTCGATATCTCTGATAAAAAGAGTATCGGGGAGATCGATTTCTTTTGTGTCCATTTGAAATTTTTCTTTCATAGTGCCCTCAAAAAAAACATTACAAGCTAATTAGGAGTCAGAGGGAACCGATTCTCTTTCTGCCTAATCATTATTGCAATCTCTATTTTACCGTATTTTCCTTGATTTGAACAGCATTTTCTCCGAAAATAAGGGCATGTTATTTCCCAGTGCACTTATGTGGATCGTTTTTGGTGCTGTATCCGCTTATTTCGCCAAAATCCGCGGTAAGAATCCGTACCTTTGGTTCTTCCTCGGTATGCTATTTGGGGTCTTTGGACTCCTCTACCTCTTTTTTACTCCAAAGCCGAGGCGTGGGGAACAAACAGAAAGCCCTACAGATGGCAAGACCATCGATATTTCTCCTGCCTTTGACCCAAAATTCAATGAAATATTTTGGTACTATCTCGATCCCGAAAATAAGCAATATGGTCCGATGAGCTTCGATGCTCTCTATCGTCTCTATAAAGACGCGAATATTTCCAAGAAAACGTTTGTTTGGAATGAATCGCTCGAGTCGTGGAAACCTCTAGGCGAATTTATTTTGGTCGAATAGAATTTCTTCATAAATTTTAATCTTTACTAAAAACACAAGGATAATTATGTCAATAGCACCCGCTACCCCAAGTACAACAGCTCCCATGGACCCGGTATTATCGAAATTATTAGAATATGTTCAAAGCCGAAGCAAGATTGATGAAGCACTCCAATCAATTCCTGGAGTACGCACAAATGCTAGAACAAATCCTCAATTGACCGAAATCCTCTCAACTCTAGATGCAATGCAAGAAAAGACAAGAGAGCGTTCAATAATTTTTTTTCAAAGATTGCAGAGAGGAGAAGACGTAGATTCCCTGGAATTGTGGGACAAAGGAGCTGCTCTTACAAAAGCTACGGAAAAAGCCAAAGAACTTCATTTTTTTATCTTGAAAAAAATAGCTTTAGGAAAGTTTTCAGTACAAGGGAAAAAAATAGATGCGCTAAATGTTATTAAAGAGATTTTCCGTGATCGAATAGCGTTATTAAATGGTTTAGCAGCTGAGGTCAAATCGATACAAGAACAAAGAAAACTTCAGGTTACTGATGGTGAAACGGCTCAAACGGAAAACCCATGTTTCGAGAAAGTTTTACAACTGATTGAACAAGAAGATTCATACTGGCAACAAAGTTTAGAGAGCATAACACAAGCAATTCAACAAGCTTTTTCTCCACAGAAAAATAATTGAATTATTCATTCAACTTGTCCCCTATCGATTTTTGGAGCGTTATTAAGCGGAGAAGCTGAATGATTTGTGAGAAAGGGAAGGTGGAATACACCTTTCCGACGAGAGAGCTCAGCAGAATCTTTGTGCAGTTAGCTCCAGAAAGGGATAGCGGGCAAGTTGAATTATTACCAGCTGGCTTTGAAAACGCCGGGAATGGTCCCATCGTTAGCGAGCTGACGGAAGCAAATCCGCGACATTTGGAACTTACGCAAATACCCACGGGGTCTTCCTGTAAGCGAGCACCGATTGCGAAGGCGGACGGGAGAAGAATTACGAGGCAATTTGTTGAGTTTTTCTTGAGCTGCAGCTCTATCTTCATCGCTAGAGGTCACGCTACGTACTATTTTTTTGAGTTTTTGACGCTCTTCCCATCTGCGGCCTACCATCTCTTCGCGTCGACGCTGTTTTGCCATGAGTGCTTTTGTCATAATTCCTTCTACTTTTTACGGGCAGGGCCTTTTTGCCGCTGCTTCCGATTGGGGTCTTTTTTATTGATCACATAGATACGCCCTTTGCGACGGACGATTTTATCTCCCTTGGAGGGATCTGCTTTTACTGATGCTTTCACTTTCATCGTATTTTTCCATTCGAAATTGAAAACCGTCAGTATAGCCTACATAGGTGATTGTTTCAACCACCAACTTTTAAAAAAATTTTTTTAATTGTATTTTGCGACTATCTTAGTTATGCTAGGAATCTTCAGTGAGGAACTTCGTATGAAAAGAACCTATCAACCTAGCAAGAAAAAACGTCAAAAGACCTGTGGTTTCCGCAAGAGAATGTCCACTGTAGGTGGACGCAGAGTGATTAGCCGCCGCCGCCGCAAGGGTCGCAAAGAACTAAGCGCATAAGTCGTTAATGAAACATTGCGCCTCTTTCCCAAAAATATTCCGCATTCGCAAAAGAGCCGATTTTCGAGTCATTGCTCAAAAGCGGACTCGTTTTTATGGACATATCCTCGTCATTGATTCTCTTTCTTCCGAGTATCCAAGACTAGGCATCTCTGTCCCCCGCTCCTTTGGTGGTGCGGTCAGACGCAATCGCTTCAAGCGTCTGGTTCGCGAAGTTTTTCGCACTGTGCGAGCACAACTCCCACCTTTTGACATGGTTGTTCTACCCAAAAAAGGGGGCGATTCTATATCTTTGGAGATCATCAAAAAAGATCTCCTAAAGTTTGCTCATGAATCTCAATACACAACAGCAAAAAGCAGTTAGAACGACAAGCGGTCGCGTCCTTATCCTTGCTGGCGCTGGCAGTGGCAAAACAAAGGTCATTGTCCATCGGATTGCCCACCTCATTCAACAGAAAGTCCCCCCGGAATCGATTTTAGGGCTTACCTTTACGAATAAAGCCGCTGCGGAAATGCGCGAGCGAATTGGCAAACTGCTCTCGAAAGAAATCGGAAAGCGAGTTGTTCTTTGCACGTTCCATAGCTTTTGTATGCGGCTGCTTCGCAAAGAAATCCACCATCTGGGATATACGCGCAATTTCAGCCTATATGATGAGCGAGATACCCGCCGTCTTCTCAAACAAATTGCCCATGATGTTCTGCCTCATGAAAAGGATCTCCCCTCAATTGAACCCATAGTCCAAGAAATTGCAGATGCGAAATCTAGAGGCATTCTGCCGAAGGATAAAACCTCGCAAGAGCTTTTCAATAGAATGCATACGAGCATGCGAGCCTTCAATGCAGTCGATTTTGATAGCTTACTGACACTCACATTGGAACTTCTCGAAAAACATCCGGAAATTCGAAAGCGTTACCAAGAGCAATTTCGCTACATCATGATCGATGAGTATCAAGATACCAATCCGATCCAATACAAAATTGCCAAAATCCTTTCAGCCAAACATGAAAATTTGTGTGTCGTAGGCGATGATGACCAATCCATCTACGGATGGCGAGGCGCTGAAATCAAAAACATCCTCACCTTTGAGTCGTCCCATACCATCAAACTCGAACAAAATTACCGGTCACTGCCCACGATTTTAAAAGCGGCCAATGCTCTGATCTCCCACAACACCGAGCGGCATGAAAAGGCGCTTTTTTCAAAAGCCCCCGATGCAGAGGCGATCACACTTTTTCATGCTCCTACAGAAGAAAATGAGGCGTCAGCTGTGGTTCAACGTCTTTTGCATTTGAAAAAAATCCACAATTTTCGCTGGAAAGACTGTGCGATTTTGTATCGATCCAATGCGATTGCTCGTCCTTTTGAGATGGCCCTTATGCAAGGTATGTGGCAAAAAAATGGGGAGTGGAAACGGGGGATTCCTTATCAAGTCTTCGGAGGCACGGAGCTTTATGAAAGGAGCGAGGTAAAAGATCTGATGGCTTATTTACGTCTCATTGCCAATCAGCGAGATGAAGAGGCGCTACTACGAATCATCAATGTTCCCCGTCGTGGCATCTCGGATAAAACCCTTAGCATTCTGACGCAGGAAAATCGCCTGAAAAAAATTCCTCTCTGGCAGCTTTTGCAAAATTTGCGTTCTCACCCCGAATTGAAAGAGCGAGCAATTCAAGCAGTACAAAACTTTGTCTTTCTCATCCGAAAGGGACAAGATCTATTTGCCACTAAACCTCTCAAATCGGCTCTTGAAGAATTCCTCGAGCTCATCGATTACAAAAGTGCCATTGAAGAAGAGGTGAAGAGTGAAAAAATGCAATTATTCAAGTGGGAAAATGTGCAAAGCTGTGTCGAAGCGCTCCGACTGTATCAAGATCAAGAAGAAGATCCCACTTTGCAAGACTTTCTCACAACGACTTTACTCGATAAGAATCAATTTGCAAAAAATGAAACAGAGTCTTTTGATCGAGTGAATGTGATGACCTTTCATAGTGCCAAGGGACTAGAATTTGAAGCGGTCTTTCTCGTGGCTCTCGAGGACCACATCATTCCCCACGAAAGGAGTTTTCATCTGGAAGAAGAGAGACGACTCATGTATGTGGCAATTACCCGTGCAAAAAAACATCTCAACTTGAGTATGGCTCACCAAAGAAAACGGTATGGAAAGGATGAAAATTCCTCCCCGTCTCGTTTCTTGTTCGAAATTCCAAAGGATTTGCTGAAAGTGATTTCTTGGCGGAATCCCTGTATATGATACAACGCCTCTTAGGGCCAAGCAGGCTGATCACCAGGCTTTCTATTACTAATCTCCAGAACATATCTCTTGTACGGTTTCTTCGAGACTTTCCACTATGTTGAAACGGTCAGCTGGTACAAAGTCCCCTGTCAACCCATTAACCGACAAACAATGTTGTAAAAACTCTTTAGAAATCGTTCTAGTAAGTCTAAATAAATCGATTAAAATTTTTGCTTTTTTGTCTTCACTGATATCAGCTTTGTCCACTAAAGAACGAACCTTGTTGATCAGAGTGTTTTTAACGATCCGTACAGACTGTTGCCAAGTAGAGCATCCGAACAAGCTTTTTACGGCATTCCAAACTCTAAACGCGACATACCTCAAAAAACCAACAAATCCATCTGGCTTACTATAACTGATAATACAATATTTTACTTGCTCAAACTCTTTATTTGGCAAATTTAAATCTTTCAAATAACTTTCATTCAATCTACTTAAATTTTCTACTGCCATAAAGTTCCTCCATAAAAACAGGAAGATTTTACCAAATTTTTCCAAAAAAAGCAAAGGTGTTAATTAAATTTTGGGAAGGGCAGCCAGTTCTTCGGCGATGCCACCGAAGCGGCGGATGTAGTCTTTTCCCCAGCTCCCCCACCCAATGGATAATAGAAGCATGGATATTGAGCCCTTGAGACATCCGCCAATTGTACTCTGGTTCGAGGAGATGGATGAGATATTGTTCTCTATGGATCACGCGGGAGAAGGCATGTTGATCCGACCAAAAGTGATCGCCCTCCTGCATCACCGCCTTTGCCCATTTCTTGATCAAAGGAGAGGCTTTGTGATAGAGAACAACTCCTGAACTGTAAAGGATTTCATCATCTGCAATATTTTTGAGCATACGATCTCGCGCAATGGAAGGATCTGTTTCCTTCGCCAAATAAATCTCCCCTTCTCTTTCAAAAAGAGAGTCGAGAGACGTAAGCACTTCACAATCGATATCAATCCATAGAGTCCTTTCAAAGGGAGTCGCCAAGAAGGCTAAGGGCTTTTTGACCCAGCTTTTCCGGTTGGTCCAGAGATTTTTTCCAAAAAGAACCTCTCCCTTTTTTGCATGAGAAGTTGAAGATCCCAGAAAAAGATCTTCCCTAAGGTCAACAATCTCTCCCCTCTCCCTACAATAGGATCTTCCATAATGAGAAAGGCCAAAATCAATGAAAGCTACCGGGAGAGTATTGTGCGCGCTGTATTTGTTCCACCACCACGGCAAAAGCCATTCGAGTTTTTCATCAACAGCTAAGGGCCCGTAAAGAAATAACCTGACAATCCTCGAGGGAAAAATCGATTCATCTCCCGATGATTTTCCTTTGTAGATATTGCAGGAAT
>QIGB01000010.1 GCA_003228815.1 Chlamydiota bacterium
AGATATTCCTGCAATATCTACAAGGGAAAATCATCGGGAGATGAATCGATTTTTCCCTCGAGAATTGTCAGGTTATTTCTTTACGGGCCCTTAGTTTGTGTATGTTTCAAAACAATAGCTTCTTCGATGTAGTCGATCCCATGCAAAGAGATTTTCTCTGTCAACCCCTTTGATAGCCCATTCAAATTCCTTTTTGGAAGGATACAGCTGGTAAAGCCCATATTGATTGCTTCCTTGATGCGACTTTCAATCCGCGGAATGGTCCGCACTTCTCCACCAAGTCCCACCTCACCCAAAACAACAGTTTTCGGATTTAAGACTTGATTTTTCATGGAGGAACTAATTGCCATCACAATGCCGAGATCAATAGCAGGTTCGGTGATCTTCAGGCCTCCTGCTACCGAAACGAAGACATCTTTGTTATGCAATTGAAAGCCCATTCTTTTTTCGAGAACAGCGATCAGAAGGGAAAGGCGGTTGGGATTGAGTCCTGTAGATTTGCGACTTGAGTTGGAAAAGGCTGAAGGGGCAACAAGGGCCTGCATTTCGACCAAAAATGCTCGCGTTCCTTCCACTGTTGGGATAATTGCAGAGCCTGGCGTTTTATGTGCCCGTTCTTCCAAAAAAATCAGAGAGGGGTTACCGACTTCTTTCATTCCCAATTCACCCATTTGAAAGACGGCAATATCGTCCGTTGGGCCAAAGCGATTTTTAATTCCTCGTAGCATCCGATAGCCATGTTGGCGATCCCCATCAAAATCCAAAACGGTATCAACCAAATGCTCTAGGACACGCGGTCCGGCAATTTCTCCCGTTTTCGTCACATGCCCGATCAAAAAGATGGAGATGTTCATCCCCTTGGCGATATGCAGGAATTCCGTGGCAATCTCCCGAACTTGTGTCACACTTCCTGGCGCAGAAGGGAGCTCGGGCTTATAGATGATTTGGATCGAATCGGCAATAATCACATCGGGTTTTAGCTGATCAATATGGAGCTTGATATTCGTAAAATTGGTCTCGGAGAGCAAATAGAGACCCTCACTTTTAATCCCAAGTCTCTTGGCCCGCAGCGATGTTTGCGCCACCGACTCCTCTCCGCATACATAGAGAACAGTGAGCCCTTGAGTGGCGAGCTGATCAGAGATTTGCAACATGAGAGTCGATTTTCCAATGCCAGGATCCCCACCGACCAAAGTAAGTGAACCCCTGACAATTCCCCCTCCCATTAAACGATCGAATTCCTCCATGCCCGTTTTCATTCGCTTGAACTCGACATGGTCGACTTCACTAATGCGCATCGGCTTTGCCGCCTTTTCCGAGCAGGCCGCAAAACGTTCAAAACTTTCGGGCGTATCCACTTCTTCGACAAAAGTATTCCACTTTTTGCACATCGTGCAGCTGCCGGTCCACTTAGCCTGCGTATGCCCACACTCAGAGCAACTCCAAATCGTCTTAGTCTTGCTCATCTCCCTCCTGCTTTTCGATACGGCGCAGCGCATCTTCTGCAGCTTCTTGCTCCGCCTGTTTTTTTGAAGTGCCTTCGCCCTGTCCCATTTCAACACCTCCAATCTGCACCGAAATGAAAAAGATTTTGCTGTGGGGAGGTCCCTTTTCTTCGATTACCTCATAGTCAGGAGGTTTTTGAAATTTCTTTTGCGAGTAATCTTGGAGTTCAGCCTTCCAATTGCGCAAGGGCTCTTTGATCACTTCATCGATCAATGAAGTGAAATGGGAAAGGATAAATTCTTCTGCAGCCTCCAGTCCTTTATCGAGATAAATGGCGCCAATGATCGCCTCAAAGAGATCAGCCAAAATGCGTTCCCTTCCCCTTCCCACATTGGTTAGTTCCCCTTTGCCCAAAAGCAAAAATTCCTCCAGCTGCAGTTGCCGCATATAGATGACGCAGGATTCAGCGCCCACGAGATACGATCGCAAATGAGACAAATGCCCTTCAGACTGTGTGGGCAAATGGGTATATAGATATCCCGAGATAATGAGACCCAGAACGGAATCTCCCAAAAACTCGAGTCGTTCATTGTGCCCCTCTACCTCTTCGCGATTTTCATTGAAATAGGAGCGGTGGGTGAATGCAAGTGTCAACAAATCTTTGTTGGAAAAGACATATCCCAAACGGGATTCAATTTCAGTGATATTCATATCTTAGCATTTTACCACTTGAGGGTTTTTCATTTCCCAAAAAACTTCCAGAAGAGTAATTTCCCCCTCTTAGGCAAGAGGTGACCTATGCGAAAATTTCTTTTTCTATTTTTTCTTTTCTGTATTTCTCTTTTCTCTGAAAACAGCTCGCCACAAGAACTAGCCTCTATGCAGGGCGATTCTGCAGCTTATGTCTGTGGCTGTGTGAATGCCATCACAGGAGACCTCGTATTTGAGCAACCAGATCTCATCGTTCAGGGCGCACAAAAGCTCCCTTTCATCCGCAAGCATACGAGCAGAGAAGCAATCAATCCCGATTTGGCTTGGAAACCTTGCGCGCACGATGTGGCAATTACCCATTCTTGCTCATCAGATCCGACTGTTCCTCAAGAGTTATTCATCAAAGAACCCAGTGGGGTTACAATCAAATACTTTCTCGCGGAAAAAAGGAAAAAAGAAAAAGACCTTATCTTCCTCCCTTTTCCTGTGCAATTTGAAAGTGGCATTTCTGCATATTGTCAGGATCATTTGGGAGGTCGCTATCACCCAAGACAAAATGTCGTCTATTGGGATGGTAAATGGATAAATTTGCATGTCTCTACTGGGGAAATGCGAAAATATAAACGAGAAGACTACTCTGTCGAAAAACTCGGAGGAGGTCTGTTCTCCTCCACTTGCTATTTTTACCTCGAGAGAGAACAACTCTCAAATGGCAACATTTTGACCTACAAGTATGAAGATGACAAGCTCAAGGAAATCAAAACCAGAACTCCATCCGATAGAAAGACATATAGCTCTTTAAAATTCACGCATGAAAGGGATGAAAAAATAACCGTTGCATCCTCTGATCAGCAGAAATTGGAATATACCTTCAAAGAATATTGCCTTCCCAAGAAGAAGAAGAAGGAAAAAACTTCTTTTCTGTGTGAAGCAAAAACAGCTGAATACCCAGATGAAGAGCAAAATCGAAGTGAGAAAACCCTTCTTTTACAAAGCCGCTGTTTTCCGAATCAGAGAGTTCTTGCATTAGAGTATGACAAGAAAAAACGCGTTACCAAGGTCAAAGGCCCTACTGGCAACTTAGCTGAGCTTATCTATCATGAAAATGCCACAGCATCGCTAGATGCAGATGGCAATAAAACCCTCTATGAATACAATCCAAAGACACTCAGACTGACCAAAATCAGCCATTTCCAAGGCTTGGACACCCTTTGCAAGGAAGAAGCCTTTACTTGGAATCTCAGCGGTTGTCTGGAGAGCAAAACCATTTTGTCACCAGATGGCAGTCCCCTTTTAAAAATCTCTTATCAATACGACAAAAACTTAAGTCCCATCTCCAAAACAATCTCTGGAGATGAAGACTATACAGTTTTCTACAAGTACGACGAGCAAAATCGCCTCATCAAAGAAAGCGAAGATAATGGCAAGCAAACAACGTACGCATATCTAGAAAACACCTCCCTTCCTGTAAAAAAAGTCGTATCCAGAAATGAGCATATCCTCCAAAGAATCCTTTATGAATACAATGCCGATCTCATTTTGACCTCGGAAATCACAGACGATGGCGAAAACTTTTCAGAAAGACATATCAAACGCATCACCCCTCGAGACCATCGCCCTTATTATGGCCTTCCCTCTGTGCTCGAAGAGTTGTGTCTTGCCGATGGAATCGAAACACTGCGAAAAAAAATCGCTCTGGCCTATGACGAGTATGGCAACGTTAAAACCAAAACTATTTATGGATCAGACGGCCAAACCCACTACGCAACGAAAGCCCAGTACAACAAAAAAGGCCAGATCAACCAAGAAACGAATGCGCTTGGTCATACAACCCAGTACGCATATGATGAAAACGGCAATAAAATCAAAGAGGTAACCCCACTTGGCCTCACGATTACCTATCAGTATGACCCTTGTAACCGCCTCACTGCAAAAACAGAAACAGATGGGCAGCAAACCTACACAACTTACTATGAAGATTTTGATGCTCATGACACCCCAAGAAAAGTCGCGAATCCCCTTGGTGGTGTCACCTGTCATACCTACGATGCTCTTGGTAACCTTGTCAGTACAAAAGATCCAACCGGAGCCATCGCACAATATGAATATGATGTCCTTGGTCATCAAATATCTGTAATCGATCCCATAGGTTATACCACCACGACAACCTATAATGCGCGAGGGGCTCCTTTACAGATCGCCTTCCCAGATGGTGCCCAAGAAACGTATGAGTACAACCCCGATCAGACAAAAGCTAGTTACACCGACCCAAATGGAACCAAGACCTTCTATTTTTATGACGACTTTGGACACATCGATCGTGAAGAAATTTATGACATCGATGGAAATTTTATTGGCCAAACCACCCGCACATACAATACTTTCCACCTTTTAGAAGAGACTAATTTAGAAGGGTGCAAAACGACCTATGAATATAATGGTGCAGGTGAGTGCATCAAAAAAACCTATGAAGAACAAGAGACATCCTATGCGTATGACCTCTTTGGGAATTGCACTACAGAAACCATGGGGGATTACAAAGTTGAAAAATTCTTTGATCTTCTGGGGCGCGTTATCGAAGAAAAAGAGTTTTCAGATGATATTCTCCTTACCCAAACCAAAACTGAGTATGATTCTCTCAATCACCCCATACAAATCACAACCTGTCCCAATAATCAAGAGGCCAACACCCATTTTACCTATGACAAATTCGGAAGGGAAAAGAAGCAAATCGATCCTTTTGGCCGAATCACCTCAACAGAATATCACCATCACGAGCATCATCTTCATAAAATCACTCATGAAATGGGTAATCTCACAAACATTGAAAAATACAATGACCTAAATCAACTCACTTCCATTGAAAGAAAAAACCCAAATGGTGAGCTCCTCTCATCTGTCCACTTCCAATACGATCCTTGTGGTAACAAGATAAAAGAAACCGCAACAATCTTTCGAGAAACAACCCCCATAACCAACCATACCATCGAATGGACCTATGATCCCCGCAATCGAACAAAAACCGAAACAGAAGCGTCCATCAAAACCACCAAATTCTCCTATACCCCTACAGGCAATTTGCACATCCTCGAAAAACCCGACGACACAAAACTCACATACACCTATGATCCCTTTGGATACATTAAATCCCTTGTATCTTCCCGAAACGATATCCACTATGTCTATGAGCACAACAGACTCGGATATCTAATCTCTTCTCGCGACCTCATTCATAACACCCAAACATATCGCATCGTCGATCCTCATGGAAATATTCATCAAGAGACCCTTGCAAATGGCTATACGTTGAATAACTGCTATGATAGCCAAGGAAGGCGAACAGATATCATGCTTCCCATGGTAGGTAAATCCATCCACTATTCCTATCTGGGCCCCTATCTTCATCAAATATTTTGCGATGATTTTTCTTTTACCTACCAGTATGACCTTAGCGGAAACCTCCTCGATAATACTCTCATCGCCTTAACCTACGATTCCCTCTCCAGACCCATAACACTGACAACCCCACAATTCATAGAGCATTGCGCTTACGACATTCGAGGCAATATAGCATCAACCGACTCGACCTATGGCCGAAAAGAATTCGCCTATGATGATTTAGATCATCTCATCCATGAACCTCAAAACTCATACTCCTATGACTCCTTCCACAACCGAATTGCTAAAAATGACACATCCCTCATCCTCAATACGCTCAACCAAGTCGAATCCTCCGATCACGAATACGACCTAAATGGCAATCTCATTCGGTTAGGAAGCACACATCTCGTTTATGATTCTCTCGATCGACTCATCACCGTCAAAATCCCAACCCATAGCTACTCGTTTACTTATGATGCCCAGCATCGCCGACTTACTAAAAACCACACGCTCTACATTTGGGATGGAAACCACGAACTCGGCACTCTGGAAGAATATCGCATTCTTGGCTCAACACCTCATGCAGAAATTGGTTCAGCAATGATCATCTTCATCGATGAGAAGCCCTTTTTTCCCATCCATGACCTGCAAGGCAATCTCATCCAACTCCTCACACTTGACCGAGATCTTTCCCTAGAACAAACCTTCACAGCATTTGGGGAAGGACAGACAAAACTCTCTTGGGGATTTAGTTCCAAAAGGTATGATCCTGAAACCGACCTCATCTACTTTGGCCGGCGTTTCTATGATCCAAAACAGGGCCGCTTCATCTCTCCAGATCCTGAAGGCTATACAGACTCTTCGAATCTCTACGCCTTTGTTCTCAACAACCCTCTCATCAATAGAGATCCTTATGGGCTCTTCATGGATGACTATCTCGAGGAGGAAGTCAGGCAAAAAAACTATTCCTGGCGTGACTTTACTCCTTCGATGAAAGAATTAGGGAGTAGTTTTACTCATGGGGCGTCAAATAGTCTCATCAACAATGCTGAATTGGTTGGAGGTTTTGGGGCAGCTGGTGTCGATCTTTTTGGAATCTCAATGCCTGGTACCTTTGGTCAAGGTTTTTCCAACACAAACAATCTCCTCTCAACGACTGAATCATTACAAGCCTTGATGAATCAAACATTTGCCTATGACCGCAAAGGAATCGGAAATACCATTGCCTATGGCATTGGAATGTTTGGAACAGAAGTTGCAATAACTTATATGACAAGAGGGGGTTCGCTAATAAAATATCTCCCCATAATCGGAAAAGTAAGCCGTATCATTCCAGAGACCCGTTCGACACTTAAGACGATGAATGTCTCAAGAAGCATTTTTCAACCAAGGAAGACTGGGAATCTCTCGACAAAAGTTGCTAATATTGATAGAAAAAGAAAACTCTTTAAACCGGCTCCTAATGCATATGGTTCGCACACAGTATATAAAAGGGATCCACAAATTGGAAAAGTTACGAAATATGAAACATATCAACCTCAAACAAATCCATATGACCCAAAGCCTTGGGAAAGATTAAAAAGATACGATGGTCCTCCAACTAAAGATCATTGGAATAAATTTTTAAAAAGAAATGTAGGAGCTCCCCATGTTCATGATCCTTATTATCCTGGAGGAGTAAGGCCTGCTATGCCATGGGAAATACCAAAATAAGGGAAGAAAAATTTATGAAAAAAAACGATTTTTTATGGTTCCAAAATTGGTATCTTATTCATTGTAATGGGGACTGGGAGCGTGATAAAAGAATTCACTTAAAAACTCTTGACAACCCTGGTTGGTTATTGACTATTGACTTAAAAAACACCGAATTGGAAAATCAAAAATTTCAAGAAATTAAAATCAATCAATCAAAAAACAATTGGTTTTTTTGTGCAGTAAGAAACAATAAATTTGAAGGAGCATGTGGTTCTACTAATTTATCTGAAATTCTGAAGATATTCCAAGATTGGGCAGAAAATTTTCTAGATGATGAAGACAAGCAACGCCTAAAAAAATGCCAGAGCAAAGAAGAGTTTATAGAAGAAGATAACCTTGCATGGTTACAAAATTGGTATCATATCCACTGTAATGGAGATTGGGAACATAGCTTTGGGATCGACCTTGAGATGTTGGATACTCCCGCTTGGTTACTGAAAATTAATTTAGAAGCTACAGAATTAGAAAATAAAATATTTCAAAAAGTTGAGGTTGCGCGGACTGAAACCGATTGGGTAGTTTGTATAGTTAAAGGTCTTCAGTTTGAAGGAGCATGTAGTCCTACTAATTTGTATGAAGTTCTCAAAATCTTTCGCGATTGGGCAGAAAATTTCTTAATAGGACCGGATCTGAAACGCCTTGAATTATTGAAAAATAAAAGGCTTTATTTTATGGAATATGATGATTTTGCGTGGTTACAAAAGTGGTATTTTATTCACTGCGATGAAGGCTTAGAGCATTCTAAAAGAATCCGCTTGGAAACCATTGACAATCCTGGTTGGTTATTGACAATCAATTTAGAAGATACAGCGTTAGCAGATCAAGTTTTTCAAGAAATTAAGATAGCGCGAACAGAAAATGAATGGATGTTTTGCACAGTAAGAAATAATAAATTTGAAGGAACATGTGGCCCTGCTAATTTACCTGAAGTATTAAAGTTGTTTAGAGAGTGGTCTGAAAATCATCAATGATCTTGGCCCTTTGCAAAATCACGGAGAATATTCCAAATTTAATTGGAACTATCCGGAGTTTCCAAAATTGATTTTTTTTCCTATTTGCATCAAAGTAGTCGCCATTTATCTCCATCCAATTCAAAGATTATGGATGGAGTCTTCTGGTCTCCCTTTGATAAATCGTAGAAGAAATCTTCTCAAAGTCATCTACTAAACTTCAGATCAAAATTTTCCATTCTTTGAAGAGTCGATTGCTGATGGGCTTCTAATTTCTGAATTATAATTTCCTCTTCTTTGAACTGTTCAACTAGTTTTTGAACTAGATCGTTATATTGGATTACATCTTCATCGCCTTTGAAAAAAAAAGCGCCATCTGCCTCGTAAAAAGTTCCCGATCTTGCAGATAAAAAATTAAGTATGTCATTAATTCTTTGAGCGGATTTTTTTTCAATCTGGATATATTCGTCGTGAAGCTTACTTGATGTTTGTTTGCCTTCCTCAAAGCCTTTGAGGACACCTTTTTTGAGGTCTTCATTGCCTAAAAAAGCTTTATGGATTTTTGATTCCATAGAGGCCAGCTCTTCGTGATATTTTTTTTCGCATTGGTTCAGAATTTCTACCAAGTTGGCTATCCGATCTTTTGCTTGAATGATGTTTTCATATTCGGATAGGTAAGTCGGAGTTAGTATGTCTTGGCAATCCTCCAATGCTATATTTATTTCTGAAGCCATTTTTTCAGAGGACTCAAAAGTCTGTTTTATAATAAGTAGCAGCTCGGCAAAATCACCGTATTGTTCTGTAGTATAGTTATTAGAACTTTTAGATTGAGACGAATTAGATGTGTCTCTCATTAATCGAACTAATTCTTGCTTAGAGTTATTTAGACGACAGAAATATCCATTGATCTTTATTACATCGTAGATAGCGCATAGAGAAAAGGAAACGGCAAAGAAAAGAATCCCGAATTCTAATTTTTTTCTTTTCCAACGTTTTCTCAGGGATGTAGCCACAAAAAAACCTAAAAGAGCATAAATCAGGGATTTTCCTACAGTTTCTCCAATTCCTTCTGGAGGACAAGAATGACATCTTAAAAAGATTTTATATAAAAAAAATCCAGAGATTCCGATTGCTAAAACTGAACAAATAGAAATCCAATATTTTTTAACGAAACTCATTTTAACCTGCCCCATTTTTCGTCAAATCTGCATTGTTTCCGCATTGTTGCGAAATAGCTGGCGGATAAGGATTTTCTTGAGCCTAGAGTGCTAGTCCTGTAAATTTTAGCAAGACAAAAGCACCGAATCCACAACTGGGTAGAGCATATCAGAGCGTTGGTAAATTGGTAAAGTCTTACAATTTGGTTTGGAGAAGCTTCTGAAAAATGAAGAAATCAGGCAATAAGGGATGTTTTAGAATTTATCAAAGGGACGCCAGAAGACTCCATCCCATAATCTTTGATTTGGGTGGAGATGAATGGCGCCCACTTTGATGAAAATGAAGTTTGGAGGGAGTTCATTCTCCCTCCAAACAAATAGGGGAAAAAATCAATTTTGACGGTTGTCTGGATTAGGATTGAAACCAATTTGATACCATTGCATAATTTACTTATTAACCCGAAACTCAGGTTACTTATGCTCAATCCCCATTTTCAAAAGCTCAAAACTGCCTACATCTTTCCCATCATCGAAAATAAACTTGCAGAGTTGCAAAAAGATCATCCCAACCAAAAGATTTATAATTTGGGTGTGGGAGATGTGAGTCTTCCTCTCGCTCCAAAAGTTGCTGAAGCCATTTGTGCTGCCACCCAAGAGATGACAAGAGAAGCACGAGGTTATGGCCCATGCGGGGGATATGACTTTTTGAAAGAGGCAATTTGCAAAAACGAATACGTGCAATTTGGAATTTCTCCAGATGAGATTTTTATCTCAGATGGAGCCAATGCTGATATCTCTTGTCTTCAAGACCTCTTTGGTGAAAATGCATCCGTGGCTATTCCCGAACCTTCGTATCCTGTCTACCGCGATGCGACTCTCCTTTCAGGGAAAAAACTGGTTTTCCTTCCTTTAACAGAGGAAGAGGGATTCATTCCACGCCCGCCTAAGAGACTGTCTGCAAATTCATTTCACCAGGATTGGAAACAATCTTTTTCCCTTGGAAGTCTTTCTTCAACCTACACGAGCTTATCAAAGCTCGCTCCGGTCTCCAGAAAATCTTCCAAGGAAAAAATCTTTGTTCCCTCTGGTAAAAGCAATTCGCAGACAGTCTCTAAAGAAAGAGTCGATCTAGTCTACCTCTGCACTCCTTGCAATCCCACGGGCGTTGCAATGAACAAAAATGATTTAGAAGAGTGGATTGTTTGGGCAAAAGAAAATCGCTGTATTCTGCTCATCGACAATGTCTATAATGCCTTCGCTTCTTCAGATGAGATTCCTCCATCTATCTATGCCCTTGACGGAGCAGACGAAGTTGCAATTGAAATTCGGAGTTTTTCAAAATGGGCCGGTTTTACAGGACTGCGCTGCGGCTACTCTGTCATCCCTAAAACTCTTCATGTCTCAGAGCTCAACTCTCTTTGGCAAAAGCAAATCGATATCAAAACAAATGGCATTTCATATCCCATTCAGAAAGGGGCCGAGGCTTGCTATCGACCTGATGTATGTGAAGAGCTCCAGGAGCAAATTGCCACCTACCAAATGTCTGCGAAAGTTTTGCGAGAGACGCTTATCACTCACCATCAGACTTTTTTTGGAGGAGAAAACGCGCCATACATTTGGTGGAAAACACCCGACGGTATGGATTCTTGGGAGTTTTTTGATCAGCTCCTCACCACTTCTCGTATTGTCACCATTCCAGGAAGTGGATTTGGCCCTTCTGGAGAGGGCTATGTCCGCCTTTCCTGTTTTTTATCTAATCCCTTAGCACAAGAGGCTGCCCATGCGCTACAACATCACTTCACAACAGTTTGATTATTTTCGCTCAGAAAGACATATCGAGTTTGAAGCTCTTTTTTCCAAAGAAGAAGCGCAAACAGTCAGGTCACTCCTTGACGAAGCCTATGCAAAAAATCCCACAGGACGAGATCTGGAGCGTGATCATGCGCCACTCATCAAAGCACTCAAGTTGTCCCGCCTTGCCCAAGCTGCATCAGCCCTTGTCAATAAAACAAAACTAAAAGTGGCCTTTTCTCAATATTATCCTCCGTACAAAACCATTGATGCCTTAGAAGATCTCTCCTCAGTCACAGAAACGAGCCTATGCGCACTTCTCAACTTAAATGAGACTCCCCTTCCCGACTTTGCCTACCTGCCCATGGAAATGGGCGACGTCGGCTTTTATGCAAATGAATTCCCCATCGACTTTACAGATCTTGACATGCCTGTTCTTTTGATTGCATTTGCAACAGAAAAAGCCCGTTACAAATTACAAAAAAAAGATCCTCATACGCATTTGCTCAAAAAGCTCGGCTACGGTTTTGGAGACCTTCTCAGTGAAGAAACCCACCCACTTGTCATCAAGTAATCCTTGCAAAAAAAATCCAATTCAAGGAGAATTTTTTCTTTTTTTGGATTTATTTATGAACATAAAATATGCGTCCTATGCTGATTCTGTTTCAGTTATGGAAAAAGAAAATCGGTTGCGTAAACTCAAACCGATGATCCCTATCAATGGGGCTTTCATTTTATTCGAAGATCAAAAGATGCTGAGTTTTTGCTCGCATGATTATTTGGGGCTGGCAGACAACCCTGAGCTTAAAAAAAATGCAATCAAATATCTTCTGCAGCACGGCATTACTGCTTCTTCTGAGTCTCGCGATCTCTATTTGAGTTGCCAACAAGAACTCGAAACTAAACTCAGCGCGATGCTCAAGCGCGAGACAGCTCTTTTCTTTCCCTCTCGTTTTGAAGCCAACTCGATTACTCTTTCGACACTTGGGCATGATGATGTGACTTTTTTCATCGATGAGTGTTGTCATTATAGCCTCCTTAAAGGGGCAAAAAATAGCAATGGGCACATCCAGCGATATCCCAATGGCCGCCTCGACAGACTGGAACACTTTTTGGAGGATGCCACTACAAAGACAAAAATCATTGTAACCGAATCCGTTTTCAGCTTAACAGGTGCCGTTTCTAATCTTCATACTCTTATTGAACTGGCTGAGCATTTTGATGCGCTCCTCTTCGTCGACGACTCCCACGCTCTTGGCATAGCAGGTGCCGAAGGAATGGGCCTTGCAGCTCCTTTGTATGAAGTGGATATCATCACGGGTTCTTTCAGCAAAGCATGTGGGGCCTATGGGGGATATGTCGCCTGTTCCAAAACGATCCGCGACTATCTGATTACTCTTTCTCCCATTCAAACATCGTATCTCTTTCCCCCTCCCATTATTGGGGCCATTGAGGCCGTTTTGGATCTCATTCCACAAATGGAAGGAGAGAGAAAACAACTTGAACAGCGCTGTCATTGGCTGAGAGAAGCACTTCGGGAAATAGGCTTTGAAATCCCAAGAGCCAATATTCCTCTCCTCTCTCTTCTTTTTCAAAGTGCTGATGAAGTGGATTCGCTGCGCAGAGCTCTAAAAGAGGAGCAAATTTTGGTCGGTCCTACCCGCTCATTTGAAGGAGAAAAAGCAAGTCCCCGCCTAAACATCGCCCTCAATGTCTGTCACATGCCCGATCACCTCACCCGTCTAGTTGAGACGATCAAAAATTGGCAAATGAAAAAAGTTCATTAGGTTCATGCCTTTTTTAAAATTAACGTTTTCGAGTTTGTATGCTTCGGAAAAAAATGAAACTTGTGAAGGGGTCCTCCATAGGTTTTTTGCGTAGTGATCCTCCGGTCTCTACGTCCGGCACGCAGTGTCTTGAGCTTATCTGACTGCGGCAAATTGGTCCCTCTCTCCGGGCCCCGTGCGAAGCACTGTGACCCGATCCAACGGGCCAATTTTCCATTGTCATATGAGCCTCGGGCTGCTCGCGCACGAAAAAAGGGATTCCACCCTTTTTTCCTGTCGTTCGCAGTACCTTCTTTTTTTGATTAAAGTGGGCTCTGCAAGACGACATCGAAGGGGATGGAATTCCCCTGAGATGCTCTTGCAGCCGATGGCGGTTATGGCAAAGGAAAATCGCCCCGTTCGATCGGGCCACAGTGCTGCGCACGGGGCCGTGAGAGAGGGGGGATTTGCCACAGCCAGAATCCGCTCAAGACAGCGGAGCTGCCGGACGAAAGCGACCAAGAGGATCGCTTTCGCAAAAAACCTATGGAGGCCCCTTCAGAAATTTCATTCTTTGTGAAACGTTATGATAATAAGCGACTCAAGATGGCATCGACGTTGAAGCCGTATTCGGCTTGTAGATCGCTCATTGGTGCAGAAGCGCCAAAGGTCTCGATGCTGATCGAGAGGCCATCGGGGCCGATCCATTTACCCCAGCCCATGGATATACCCGCTTCAATGCTCACTCGCTTGCCTATATCACCACCAAGGATCTCTTTTTTGTAGTCATCGCTTTGTTTATCGAAAATCTCAAAGCAAGGCATGGAAACTACGCGAACATTTTTATCACGTTTCTGCAAGGCTGATGTCACATCCATTGCAAGAGAGACTTCAGAACCTGTTGCAATCAGACAAAAATCGGCTTTTCCTTTTTCTTTCTTGAGGATGTAGGCTCCTTTGCCAAGACCTTGATCGTAGGAAACGTTTGTCTCATCTAGAGTAGGGAGATTTTGGCGGGAAAGGATGATCGCAGTGGGCCCCCGATAACGAAGAGCTGCTATCCAAGCCATTTTCACCTCGTTGGCATCTGCAGGACGGATCACTTGAAGATTGGGGATCGCACGTAGTGCGGCATAGTGTTCGATCGGTTGGTGGGTGGGACCATCTTCCCCAAGAAAGATCGAATCATGGGTAAATTGATACACTACTTGCACCTCGGAGAGAGCTGCGACACGTATCCCATTACGCATGTAATCTGAAAAGGTGAGAAATGTTCCGACATAAGGAAGAATCATGTCGGTCTGCGCCATTCCTGTAGCAGAGGCAGCCATGGCAAATTCCCTTACCCCAAACTTGATGTTGCGCCCCTCAAATTTTCCGGGAGCAACAAGGGGGAATTCTTTCATCATGGTCTTGTCTGAACCGGAGAGGTCAGCTGATCCCCCATAGAGGAAGGGAAGGAGGTCACCGAGAGCATTGATACACTCTTGGGAAGCTGAGCGGCCTGCAATGGGGGTTTTGATTTCAAGGGCTTTGAGTTTTTCCTCGAGATCATTGGGAAGGCGTTTTTCGACCATTTTGGTAAAGTCTTCTGCAAGTTCTGGTTTGGTCTCTGAAAATCTCCGATAGAGATCTTTCCACTTATGCTCTATTTCGACACATTTTGCACCTCTTTGCTCAAAGAATGTATATACAGATTGAGGAACGTAAAACTCTTCTTCTGGAAGTCCGAGGATTTTTTTCACTTCTTCTACCTCTTCCACTCCTAGAGGAGAGCCATGCGCTTTATTTGTTCCGGCTTTATGAGGAGAGCCTTTGCCGATGACAGTGTGCATGACGACGAGGCAGGGGCGCTTTTGATTTTCGCGGATATGATTGAAGGTCTCTTCCATTTGATCGAAGTCATAACCGTCGATCTCATAGGTATCCCAGCCATAGGCTTCATAACGTTTTTTGGTATCCTCTGAGCAACATTCAACAAGTGGGCCATCCAAACAGACATGGTTGGAATCGTAAACAAGGACAAGATTGTCGAGCTCTAAATGGCCAGCCAAGGAAGAGGCTTCGGAAGTGATCCCCTCCATGATGCACCCATCACCAGCTAGACAAAAAACTTTATTTTGAAAAAGTGGGTAATCTGCCGAATTGAATTTTGTGCCGAGAAGTTTGAGCCCTAAAGCATGTCCCACAGCATTGCCCACTCCCTGTCCGAGAGGGCCTGTAGTCGCTTCGACCCCTTCTGTATGGCGATATTCTGGGTGGCCGGGGGTTTTGGAATGGAGTTGGCGAAAGGCTTTGATATCATCGAGAGAGAGGCTATACCCCGAAAGATGGAGCATCGAGTAAAGGAGCATGGAGCCGTGCCCTGCCGAGAGGATGAAACGATCTCTTCCGAGCCACTTAGGGTTTTTGGGATTATGCCGCAAATGGGTCCCCCATAAAAAGGCAGCAAATTCTGCGCACCCCATTGGCAATCCCGGGTGGCCTGAATTGGCTTTTTGGACCGCCTCCATGGAAAGTTGTCGAATGGTATTGGCAATTTTTTCTAGCTGCTTCTTGAGATCATTATCCATAATGTTGACTCCTAATCATCTAATATTTAACCGTGTCTGTGTAAAATCTTGCAAGGAAATATCTTCTGCTCTAGAATTTCCCCTATGATATCCCAAGAAATTCGAAGAAATTTTATCCAGTACTTCAAAAAAAAGGGGCACACGATTGTCCCTTCAGCTTCTGTTGTCCCTCACGAAGACCCGACGATCCTCTTCATCAATGCGGGAATGAATCAATTTAAAGATGTTTTTCTCGGCAAGAGCAAGCGGGATTACAAACGGGCTGTCTCTTCGCAAAAATGCATTCGCGTCGGCGGGAAACACAATGACCTCGACAATGTAGGACATACGAGTCGCCACCTCACTTTCTTTGAAATGCTCGGGAATTTTTCCTTTGGAGATTATTTCAAAAAAGAAGCGATTGCTTTTGCCTGGGAAGCCACTCTTGAAATTTTCCAATTTGATCCCGACAAATTATGGATCACGGTTTTTGAAAATGATGATGAATCCTATGAACTTTGGCAAGCTCATGTCAAACCTGAGCGGATTGTTCGGATGAGTGAAAAGGACAATTTTTGGGCTATGGGTGACACTGGTCCTTGCGGTCCTTGCTCCGAACTCTATTACGATCGGGGTGAAAAGTTTGGAGAGGGTGCAAATCCCAAAGAAGACGTAAGCGAAGAGCGATTTATCGAGTTTTGGAACCTCGTCTTTATGCAATACAATCGTGATGCAAATGGAAAAATGTCTCCCCTTCCCAGTCAATCAATCGATACGGGAGGAGGGTTAGAGCGAATTGTCGCACTCAAAATGGGTGTCGACAATGTTTGCCTCACGGATATTTTGCGCCACATCATTGGAAAAATTGAAGAAGTCACAGGCCAAAAATATGTGGAATCAGATGTGGAAAAAGCTCCCGCGTTTCACGTCATTGCAGATCATCTACGTTCTCTGACTTTTGCAATTGCCGATGGGGCACAGCCTAGTAATGTCGAACGAGGATATATCCTGCGTAAATTGCTCCGTCGCGCTGTCCGATACGGGCGAACATTGCTTGGATGCGAAGAACCTTTCCTTGCAGAAATCCTTCCAGCCCTGATCGAAACGATGGGCGAAGATTACCCTGAAATCGTGACAGCAAAAGATCGAATCGGAGAAATTCTCACGCAAGAAGAAGAAGGATTTCTTCGCACATTGAAACGAGGGGGCAACATCCTAAGCTCGGTGATGGAAAAAGCACACAAAAGCCCTCACAAGCAAATCAGTGGGGAAGATGCTTTCAAGCTCAAAGATACGTATGGTTTTCCGCTCGAAGAAATTCTCCTCATTGCAAAAGACGTAGGTCTACAAGTCAATATCGATGCGTATCAAATCTTGGAAGAAAAAGCGAAAGAACTCTCGCGTGCTGCAAGAACTGTGGAAACAGAAGAAGCGAGGCAAAGTCTCTATGATGGTTTTGTAAAAAAACATGGCCCCAGTGTTTTCGTCGGCTATAGTGAAATGAAAATCGAGACCGAAGTCGTCGCAATCATCCAAAACGGCGAATTCGTCGAATCCCTCTCAGGGGGTGCTGAAGGGCTCATTTTGCTCAAAGAGACTCCTTTCTACGCAGAAAAGGGAGGACAAGTTGCCGACATTGGTCTCATCTCCAATCAGGCAGCTCGTTTTCATGTTACCGATTGCCAAAACCCCTTCCCCGATGTGATTACGCATAAAGGAACTCTCGAAGAGGGACTCCTCAAAGTGGGCGATATGGTCATAGCAAGTATTGATGAGCCCCGCCGCTTAAATATTGCCGCTCACCACACTGCCACCCACCTTTTGCATTGGGCTTTGCAAAAAGTTCTGGGTGAGCATATCCGTCAAGCAGGATCTCTTGTTGAGCAGTCGCGATTCCGCTTCGATTTCAATCACCACAAAGCTCTTTCCTCCGAAGAAATTTGCCAGGTCGAAGATCTCGTCAATGAGAAAATCCGAGAAAATCAAAGTGTCAGCACCTATGAGATCCCATTTGAAGAAGCGCAAAAACGCTCTGAAATCAAGCAATTCTTCGGAGAGAAATACGCTGCCCATGTCCGCGTGGTTGATCTCAACTACTCCAAAGAGCTCTGTGGAGGCACCCACGCTTATCATGTGGGGATGATCGGTTATTTCCGGATCACCAAAGAGAGCAGCATTGCAGCAGGGGTTCGTCGGATCGAAGCTTCTTGTGGAAAGGCCGCGGAAGAATTTGTCCGGAAAGAAGAAGAAGAGATCGCAAAAGCAGCGGCTTTCCTCAAAGTTCAGCCAGCAAAACTCACCCTGCGAACCTCCCAAATGCTCGATGAAATAGCTACCCTTCGCGGAGAACTTCGCACCTTAAAAAGGGAAAAACTAAAAGTCCTTGTACACGAGCTCGCTGCAAAGGCAACAAATGGTCTTCTCACGAGTATTGTCGACATTGAACCCGAAGATTTAGGTGAGCTTGCGGAAGGCATTATGCAGAAAATGCAATCAGGCGTTCTTGCCCTTGCAGTCCGACTCGATAGTCGTGTACAACTGATCATCAAAGTGAGTCCCGATTTCATTGAAAAAGGAATTCAGGCCGGCGCTTTGATTAAACAAATCTCTTCTTCCATTGGCGGCGGCGGCGGCGGAAAAGCCGATACCGCTCAAGCGGGTGGAAAAAATCCGAAAGGGATCGAAGAAGCTTTCAAAACCATCCAAAACCTTGTTCAAAAGCAGTGACGATAGATACAAGACTGCTGACTAGCCCTTCTCTTGCAGCCTTCTTTGAGATGAAAGAAAAATCTCTTCTCATTGAAGGACTTTGGGATGGCCCTAAAGCGGCACTTCTTTCTCTTCTTTTCAAGGCTAAGAAAAAAAACATTCTGATCATCACGTCAGATAAGATAGAAAATCGGATCATCGACAATCTCAATTATTTTGGAATTCATCCTTTTTATGAATTTCCGGCCTGGGAAACACTTCCGGGAGAAGAAATTCCTCCCAGTCCCGATATTGTCGGAAGGCGATTTGAGATCCTTTTTTCTTTTCTGGAGCATAAAGATCCCAAAGTGATCCTCTGTCCTTTGCAAGCAGTGCTGCAAAAACTCCCCACACCCCAAAAACTCCGACCCAATTGCAATTTGTGGAAAGTGGGAGAAGAAATTCCCTTTGATGCACTCGATGAATTTTTGCATGCTCTTGGCTACCGCAAACAGCCTGTCGTTGCCGATAAAGGAGAGTACGCCCTTCGCCGCGGCATTCTCGATATCTTTCCCCTTTCCGCTCCAGAGCCCTTTCGCGTCGAATTTTTTGGCGACGCCATTGAATCGATTCGCACCTTTGATCCTGTCGGGCAAAAATCGATTGAAAAAGTGCAAGAGATTTTCCTCTGTCCTGCATCTGAGCCCAAACTCTTAGAAGAAGAGAAAGACCTTGCCACCCTATTTGACTATTTGGAAGACCCCCTCGTCATCTTTGATGACCTTCTCGCTCTTGAAGACCGCTATGTCACACTCAAAGGTCTTCCAGGGAGTCGATCCCGCTTTTTTGCCACCATCGAAGAGATCTTTGAGAGAACAAAAGATTTTGAACTGCACTTTTGGGCAAAAGAACAAATGGAAGAACTTTCCGATATAAAAATGGAGAAAAAGACAGGCCGCGATTTCTATAGCGGCAAAAGTCCTTTACAGCCCATCACTTTTTCGATCTTTGAAAATCAATTTTCTACAAAACGCATGACTCTGCCTTTCCATACCATCAGTGATTTTTTCTCACCTTCTGAAAATTTGAGCGCGTCTTCTAAAGAAGAAATCTTGCAAGGCATTCATCGCTATGCAAAAACGTCTCTTGAATTGCATTTTCTTTCCGCAACGCAATCCGAAGAAGAAACGCTAAAGGGACAAATTGCTGAAAATGAAATCCACCTTCCCACAAAAACCTCTTTTGAGCGAGGTTATCTCTCGAGTGGCTTTGTCCTCGCCGACAACCAACTAGCAATTGTGCCGATGACCGAACTAACGGGGCGTCTGCGAGTCCGAAGGCAAAAATGGCGCGGCACCTACCACACCCCGGCTGCTGAATTCCACGAACTGCAGCCAGGAGATCTCGTCGTCCATTTTCACAATGGAATTGGAAAATATCTCGGCGTAGAAAAGCAAAAAAATCACCTCGGAACTATTTCTGAATTTTTGGTGATTGAATACGCCAACCAAAGCAAACTCTTTGTCCCTATAGCGTCTAGCTATCTCGTCTCCCGCTACATCGGCGCAAGAGAAGAAGTGCCCACCCTCAATCAACTCGGGACACAAAAGTGGCAAAAAGCTCGCTTGCAAGCACAAAAGGCAATCATCGGATATGCTCAGCAGCTCCTAAAACAAAGCGCCGAACGAGAAGTACATGGCGGTTTTCTCTTTGGGCCCAACTCTGAAGACCTTCTCAATTTTGAAAACGATTTTCCCTTTATCGAGACCGATGATCAAAATGCCGCAATTATCGCTGTCAACCAAGACATGATGTCAACTAAGGCAATGGACAGACTCATCTGCGGCGATGTGGGCTATGGAAAAACCGAAGTGGCCATGCGCGCCGCCTTCAAAGCCGTAGCCGATGGAAAAAAGCAAGTCGCCATCCTCGTTCCCACCACCGTGCTGGCCATGCAACACTACGAGACATTCTGCGAGCGGATGGCCAATTATCCGATCAATATTGGCGTCGTCTCTCGTTTTTTATCTCCCAAAAAAGTGCGTGAAAACATTGAAAAAGCCAAAAACGGACAAATAGACATTCTGATTGGCACTCATCGGATCATCAGCAATGACATCGCATTCAAAGATCTTGGACTCATCATCATCGATGAAGAACAGCGCTTTGGGGTTCGGGCAAAAGAACACTTAAAAAAACTGAAAGTCGGGGTCGACTGCCTCACCCTCTCAGCCACGCCCATCCCTCGGACCCTCTATATGTCGCTCATCGGCGCACGCGATGTATCGATCATCAATACTCCCCCACAAGATCGCCTTCCTATTAAATCCCACATCATTGAACGTGAGCCCTCCATCATCCAAAACGCTCTGATCCGCGAATTATCTCGTGATGGGCAAGTCTATTTCATTCACAACAGAGTTGAAACCATCCACAAAGTAGCCGAAGAGCTGGAAAAATTAGTCCCTCAAGCTCGCATTGTCGTCGGTCATGGACAAATGTCTGCGGATGAACTCGACAAAGTTTATCATCTCTTCAAGCAAGGCGAGGTCGATATCCTCGTTGCCACAACCATTGTCGAAAACGGCCTCGACATCCCCAATGCCAATACCATTTTGATCGATCGCTCTGACCAATTTGGCCTCGCCGACCTCTATCAACTTCGCGGCCGCGTCGGCCGTTGGAACCGACCCGCCTATGCCTATTTTCTCGTGCCTCAAAGACGCGAGCTCCATGAAATTGCCACCAAGCGCCTTCAAGTTCTCATCGAAGCTTCCGGATATGGCGGCGGCATGAAAATCGCTATGCGCGATCTCGAGATCCGAGGAGCTGGTGACATCCTCGGCATCAAACAGTCGGGACAAATCTCATCCATTGGCTTTCATCTCTACTGCAAACTGCTCAAGCGGACCATCGATGCGATGAAAAGAAAAAGTTCTCCCAGTTTCATCGAAACTAAAATGGACTTTACTTTCGATGCACGTCTCCCAGAAGATTATATTGGTGAACCCTCCCTCAGAATGGAACTCTACCACCGTCTTGGAGAAGCAGGAAGTGAATCGGAGACCGAGCAAATCCTTTCCGAGATGCAAGATCGTTTTGGAACGCCACCCCCTCAAGTCATCTGGCTCTACCACCTCACACGCCTGCGCATTTTTGCTGCACAAAGAGGGTATACCCTACTCAAATTTGAAAAATTCACCTTCACTGCAGAAAAGCAAAAGGGGAAAGAAGTCGTCCGTAAAACCCTCCCTCTCCCCGAAGCCTCTGATCCCGAAGCATTTGAAAACAGCGTGAAAGAGCTTTTATAAAATGCCTGGCAACAAGTCTTCAAGGTGCACTGACGCCATTTTTTCAACATTTGGCTGAATATGATTTTCTATACCCAGCCAAATCTCATTTACGAAGAAAGATTTGGCTGGAAATACTTATCCTATAATCAGCCAAATGTTGGAGTTTTTGTGACATGTCAGAGAAAAATATTTTTGGAAGAAAAGAAGAGCTAAATCTTCTCAAAGAAGTTTATTCATCAAAAGAAGTTTGGCCATTCGAGACTCTTTTTCTGATTTTTTTCTTATCTCATTCAGTCCAAAGTGTTTTCTGATTGACGATTGTAAGCTTTCTCTATCAAGAATCTCCCCTTCAATTTTAAAGCTCTCTAAACCCTCTGAAACTGAGAATTTCAACAATAAATCTATTGTAATCCTTTTTTTAAAGCCCCTTTAAAAAAGCAAAAGAGCTTCCTACACCCAGCAGAAACTGCCTGTCCAATTGCTCTAACCTGCTAGCGTCATAATGAAAGTTCGGCCAATCGGCCAATTCCCAATTCCAAGGCATGAGTAATAGGCCCCCCTTCTATAACTCATAGATTTGCCAAAAAACTGATTTATACTCGTGAGTGCGACCTTTTATCCCCGCAAATAAGCCCTTTTAAAGGCGCAAGGGCTCCAGAGACGCACCTCATTGGAATCCTCATCTAATCCCTAACACCGCTCCTAAAAATCTATACAAATCTATTCATTGCATAGAGACGCTAGCCAAGCAGTGTTGCTAACGATTCACGTGCTGGGATCTCAC
>QIGB01000029.1 GCA_003228815.1 Chlamydiota bacterium
TTCCCCGTTACTGGGAGCTCATTGAAAAAAATAAAAAAAATTTCTTAGACACAATTGATCATGTTGTTCTTAATCCGATGGGTCCTTTGAATGAAGAACCGAATCGATTACTACTTGAAGAATTACCTTCGGCAATCCATCTGCGACCCATCTTAGATGCTATTGGTCTTGGAGCAAATCGACTTTCTGAAGTAGCAAGTCGGATCAATCAACCGATTACTTCTTTGACGCGACCAATGCAGAGACTATTAGAACTTGATTTTATCCAAAAAGAAACTCCTTATGGTGTCAATGCACATAATTCCAAAAAAACACTCTATAAAATCAAAGATCCTTTTCTTCGATTTTGGTTCACAGTTATTGCTCCAAGAAAAAGCATTTTTTCTCAGGCTACTTCAAGGATTAGAAAAAAATGGTTAAAAGAAGCTCTTCCTCATCTTTTTTCTATTGCTTGGGAAGATTTATGTCGCGAGGCAGTGCCAGCTCTTTCAGAGAAATGGGGTGGCGAGATCTTTGGCAAAGCAGGCCGTTTTTGGAGTGGACAAGGAGGAGAATGGGACATTCTATCGGAATCAGAAAGTGGCTCTACTTTACTCATCGGTGAGGCAAAGTGGACAGAAAGACCACCTACGACAGCATTCATTAAGAAAGTCATTGGAGAGTTGAAAAGAAAACGCATTCCTCCGATCAAGCGTCATTCGAATGCTCAGTGTATGTATGTTTTATTTATCCCTGAAAAACCCAAAGGGCTCCTTGTTCCACAAGGAATGAAAATCGTTGAAGCAAAAGATGTTGTGCGAGCTCTGAAATGAAAAAATTCATTTTTTTTTGATTGAAGGGACACTCAAGCTCGATGCACAGGAAGAACTGCTGATATGCAAATCTAGCAGCTGTTCTTTGATCAGAGATTGCTCGGACTTGAACTTAGGGCCATGCGCTTTACATGGGGTCTTGCTCTCGAGGATAGTAGGCAATTTGATTTTGCTCTTTTGAGGCACAAACCAAGGTCTATTGAAAAACTCTGTTAAAGTTTGACGACCAAAGTGGAAAGGTTATCTCCAGAGTTAGCTTGGTAAGCGGAATAGACGATATTTTTAGCTAATTCCTCAGCTGATTGATCTTTATGAGCTCGAACAGCAGCAACAACCTGACTTGTACTGGACACGTCGTAAATTCCATCGCAAGCTAAGATCAAATGGCTCCCTTTCGGAATCTTTTTAACAGGAATGGCTGTGATTTTTGGTCTTGCACTAATCGCGCCTACATTGCGATCGCCCACAGCTCTTGGAACTGCGAGAATCCCGTTAACCCGATTGAAGAAGACCATACCGCCCCGATTTTCGACCCCTTTCTTGTAGTACGCGTCTGTTGGTTTTGCATCTTCGGTCAGTTGAACGCCATTATCTAAAATGGTTCGAGAATCGCCGACGTTGGCAGTCCACAATTTTCCGTCCAAGATCATTGCTACAGTGGCCGTTGTCCCCGATTTAGGCTCGTTAAATTCCTTTTTCAATCTGACAAAAGTGATTTTTAAGGCATTCCAAATCGCTTCATTGGTTAGTCCGTCTGAGCAAAACTCATTAAGGCTTCGATATAGTTCTCGTTCAAGATTTTCTCTCACATAGATGGACGCTTTATCACCACCGTGGCCATCAAAAATTCCAAATAATTGAACTGGATAAACCTTGCCACCAATAGTCAAGTTGAAAGAAGTAGTTAGATGTTCATCTTCCATAGTAGGTCTTCGGCCAATGTAATGGCAAACCCCAACCTCGTAGCCAGACATCCTTTCTGTATGAACATGCCCTTCAAAATCTCTTGGTGCAGGTAAATATTTAAAACCTTTATCGGGTTCTTGCGCAGCCTGATTTTGAGCTCGCTCAAATTGTTTTTGTAATTTTCCCTCAATCAGTTCGGGTCCTTTTCTAACCCGCCAAGATCTCATCTCAGGCGTAAGAGGTCCTTCGGGTTCCACAAAATGAGGCTCTGGAGTTCGAGACGCTGCTGTTTCTGTTGTGTGCAAACGATTCACTAGTTCTTTTGGGGAAATGATTGAACGGAAACAACTGAAGCTGACAGATCCAGCGTGAGATCCCTTTTGCATTTGTTCTATACCGACGTTCTTGGCTTGTTGCCAGAAACTCAGAGTAATCAAGTGCCCGACGAATGCGATGCTACCTATGACGGCTCGCCCCACTGCTTCAGCTAAGGAAAGCAAAGAAGCTCCCAATAAGGCGACACTGCCACCCAGGTGGTATTTGATTTTCGAGGTCGCGGAGTGTTCACTGCTCTTTAAAACAAGCCAATTAGCTAGTTGATGGGTTGCTGAAATATTTTGATTAAGGGAGGTTGCCGACATACTGTTATCCCTGTTTTTTTACAGCTAATAGTATAAAACGGGGAGATAAAAATGGACAAGGATAAATTTCCTTTGCGATTCGACATCCAGTGCGGGTGTATTGCATAACTTTTGTCTATGAGTTTCGATGCAAAAATGCTCAGATTTATGCATTTTTCGCTTGTAGGAAATAGCCAAAGGGTATTTTTCAAAAGCGCAAATGCCTAAAGATGAGTGGTTTTTTTGCGCGAAGACCTTGATAAATAGTTATGCAACACACCCGCCCAAAGCTCATCAAGCCTCAATTAATATACTAATATCCGATGAATATTTGCGGGCGGAATCGAGGAGAAAGATGTCTTGCTATGCAAGGGACTGGAACCGGAGTAGTGAGGAACCTCTAAAGCCCTGTCACTACGAAGCGTTACGCTACAGATTGATGAACAATTTTGGCAATTGTTCGGATTGTAGGATTTCCCTTCTTAGAGAGAGCTTGTTGTACGGTTGTGCGGGAAAGATTTGTCTCTTTAGCCGTTTTTGTCCGATTCACTCTAAGATAGGCATCTAAAATTTCTAAAAATGCACCTGCATCGTTATCTTCTAAGCTTTGTAAAAGAGCTGCTGCAACTTTATCATGAGCTTTGAAAAAATCGCTTGGTTTATGTTTTGCAGATGCTTTTTTCTTACTCTTCAAGATGGGCATATCTTCTAAGCAAAGCTTCTGCTTTTTTGATGTCTTTTTTTTGGTCATTTTTCTTTCCTCCTACCAATAATCTTATACTAGTTTTTTCTTCCCTATAAAAATAAATACGCCAGCCGCTCTTCCATCTCAACTCAAAAAGAGGATTCTTAGAACCCTGCAGAGGCTTCACGTCTCCAAAGTGACCAAAAGCTTCTATTCTATACGAGGCGTGCTTCTATCTGGGCCTGCTCTTTGATCCGCAGCCTTGTGAGCCATTCATCAAATTCAGGCGCTTTTGTTATCTTTATCATGAACTCGCCATAGTGCACATTATATCATGCGCACAGTATATTGGCAACAGTCTAAAAAACGCAATTCATTTTTTTTGCATGAGGCCCAACTGGCTAAGCGCGAAAAAAAATAAAAGGTTGATGACCAAAAGGTTGAGTAAGATGCTGTTCTTTTAGTTTTTTTTACTGGATACGATTATACCTCAAAATTCTGCCCGTTTTTTTGTTGCCCTACCTTGAACCATGCCAGGTTATGCAGAGAAACAATATGTTTCTCTGCATAATCTTTTGCAGTCCTTCATATGGAATCATTTAGGAAGATGAGAGTCATTTCTTTCTGGAAAGAGCCACAAGAACAATTCCTAAGACAGTGAAAATGCCTCCCCCAACAAAGCAGAGCATGACCGGGAGCTCATATTCATCGACTTGTCGATAATATTTTTCTTTTACACTTTTAGTGACGTCCTTCGTGATCCTATCTGTAAGTGGGTTTTTTGGAATGATGGTTTTTGGCGGCTGTGTTGAAGCAATTTGTCTTCTTGCTTCGCCCATTCTTTGTTTTCCATAGAATCCGCAGATTAGAAGCCCAATCCCTATGATCAGGCAGAGGATTCCACTAATGAGTTTTGCTTTCATATTTTTTTTATATCTCACTGAGGGCTAATTTGTCCAATTCTCAGTGGTAGATCTTTTTGAGTTTGTCCTCTATAATATTAAGAGATTCCCAACTTTTGAGGTGCAAATGTCAACTTTAAACCCCACCCAAATCTTTTCAAGTGCTCTTGAGCTCGTCAATAAAGGATTTCCCGAATTTCAAGTCGTCCGTGTGGATTTTGAACAAAATGAGCATTCCTATCAGGTTTTTCCTTCTGAAAAGAGCGAAGTAAAAGATCCTAAATTTCCCATATGGATCAGTTTACAATATCCAGGTAAAACACTCGAACCTATCGGTATTACTCATGTTGTATGTCTGGAAGGTGAAAATTGGGATGATATCCCTTGGGAGAAGCTCGCACGCACTGTTGATCAATGTGCAGTGGTGATCAAAACACAAGTGCAAACACATCTCGCAGCTATGGAAAATCCAAATATTCTCATTTCTGATCGGGGAACAAAATTTGACACTAGCAAGCTTCCGATTACCGTCGAAGGTCCAGAAAAATATCTGGTTATAGAAGGAAAAAAAGTGATGCAGGATGGGGTTCCTATCTCGATCAATCACTTGCATTCTGAAGGGGTGATTACATTTGTGAAACTAGAAAACGGACATTATGAAATGAAGGATCTTGTGGACAAAAGAGTGGCCAAGGGAATGTTTGTCGATCTAGAAGGAAACCTTTATCGGGCTTAATGAAATGGAACTTGCAAGAATATCAGCAATAGCTTTGATCAGTCTTCTCGCAGCAATAAGCCCCGGTCCTGATTTTGCAATTGTTGTAAAGAATTGCATGTCAGGAAAGTTTCGATCTGGTGTATTCACAGCCCTTGGGATTACATCTGCACTTTTGGTTCATGTTGCCTATTGTCTATTTGGTCTCGCTATTTTAATAGCGGAAATCCCCACTGTGTTTTCTGTTTTGAAATATCTTGGAGCTGCCTATCTTTTCTATTTGGGATTGATGCTTCTAAGAGAAAAGGTTTCTCAGCAAGTAGCTTTAGCAAATTCCCCCCTGAATCCAGCCAGTAATGTGGAACAAGGTTATTTGCAGAAAAAGCCAACGAAGCCATTTGTTTCTGGATTTCTATGTAATTTGCTGAATCCCAAAGCGACCCTATTCATGTTGAGTCTTTTTTCCCAATTTATCGATCCTTCATCGAGTGTCTTGGAAAAAGTTGGGATGGGAAGCGTTGTGGCAGGTATTGGCTTTGTTTGGTTTGTTTTCCTTTCTTATCTCCTCACCCATCGACTCCTCCGAAGACATTTTGCTAAATTTCAGCTCGTCATCACAAAAATCATGGGGATCGTTTTGTGCGTTCTGGCGGTCTATATTGCTTTTGTTTCAAATTGAGACCATTGCATAACTCGATTCGGGCTATCTGAGTTCCTCTTTTTTGCAGAAATCGCCCCCTCCTCATCGACCAGCTCTCTTGGAGCTGGCCTCTAAAACTGGGGACAATTTCTATCAAAAAATTGAAAACCATCTATCCCAAAGCAGTTATGCAACGGTCTCAAACTGATGTAAGAGATAGCTTTGCTTCGGCTAAGAGCAAGTCCTGGCGAGTGGTGATTTTGAGATTCTCCTCTTCGCCTTCGACGATATAGACCTCTTTTCCCATTTCTAGCATGAGTTGGCAATCATCCGTTGCATGGGTCATTTGGGTTTTTTCATGGGCCTGGAGAATGAGGGGATAGGAAAAACTTTGGGGGGTTTGTCCGCGTAAGTATTCAGAGCGGAGAGGTATCGAGGAAATTTTTTTCTTGTTTGGAGCATGGACTAGGGTGTCGGCAGAGGGGATGCATGTGTCGACAGCTCCATGAGCCCTAGCCCCTTCGATGTTCTCCTCTAAAATTCTTTTGGAAACAAAGGGACGGACGCCATCGTGGATCACGACGATTTCTGTGGAAGGATTGCAGGCAATGAGTCCCCGATAGGAAGATTCT
Organism: Chlamydiota bacterium; assembly: GCA_003228815.1. Lineage (GTDB taxonomy): Bacteria > Chlamydiota > Chlamydiia > Chlamydiales > Rhabdochlamydiaceae > Sacchariniichlamydia. The sequence continues at coordinate 5,913 of QIGB01000029.1, forward strand.
TGACGGGTTCGCCCTCCTGGGATGACGCGAGCTGTATCGCCTACCTCGTTTTGGATCTCTTCTACTCGGTCGCTGCTTGTGACGAGTATGACCTCCTCAAAAAGCTGGGAGGAGGTGAACTGCTCAAGTGTCCAAAGATAGATTTTTTTCCCTTGAAGGAGATGAAATTGCTTAGGAATCGGATCGTGAAAACGCTCCGCCCTACCCGCCATTAGAAGGATTCCCTTGACCCCTTTCATAGAGGTGAGTATGTAGAAAGTAGAGATAGAGGTCAATATGCTAGGGATTCTTTCGGTCATTCTGATCCATTCTGCCCCTTTTGATGAGGTGGCCCAAGGGACTGCTGTTCCTAAAAAAGATACAGAATTATCTTTAAAAGGTGGCAGGACGATTGTTGTACGAGAAATTCAGTTTAGTGGCAATAATGCGATTCCGACTAAGCAGCTCGATGACCTCACGAGCTTTTATCTGAATAAACCTATTGCTGCAGCAGATCTTTCGGAAATGCAGCAGAAAATTGTAAGTCTCTATAAGAGCAAAGGATACAGTCAAGTAAAAGTGCTTATTCCCAGTAAGCAAAAGGGGGGTGTTCTGACCGTCAGCATCCAAGAAGGCAGAATAATGTCCTCTAAGAAGCCTCCGAAGTGAGACAGATCCCCGCCAGTTCCTTTTGCAAGAATTCAGCCCGTTTTTTGGCGATCTCTTCGGGTTCTTTGAGCTCGGGAAAGAGGTGGAGTAGGTGTCCCCGCCGGCATTTGAAAAAGAGCTCGCTGAGTTTTTGATCGGAGACTTTGCTAATTTCCCCTAAGGAGAGGCCCAATTTCATTAGGCTGAGGAGGTCGAGTGCTTCTTTCGTCTCGAGCTGATAGGCATGGACGAGTAGTCCAAATGCTTTACTGATCAGGTCTTTGATTTCGCTATTTGCCTCTTCTTTTAGATGGGATCGCAAGGTCTTTTCTGCACCAATCAACTTGGTAGCCGTTGTCTGGAGGGCATGGAGGATCGCATCTTCACTCATCCCGATGCTAAAACTATTTTGGACAATGACAATATCCCCAATCAATTCCATTAGATCTCCGGAGAGGCCCATGAAATTGACTTCTTCATTGCCTGCCAAAGCACTCTCAAGTTGTCCGGTTTGGATGAGGGCAGGAAGGTGAAGGTAGATATAGATCGTCAGACCGGTTCCACATTGGGTAGGTTCTGAAGTGAGGTAACCAAATTTTGGAGAAAAGGCGAAGCCCTTAGTCTTGTCGATTTGATCTTCAATACTTGCAAGAGTTTGCCATGTGGCATCCCAATTGCTGGTTCGATTGAGGGCTCGCATTTCGAGGTGGTTGCTCATATTGAAAAGAGCCAAAAATTCGCCTTTCTCATTGATGGCCATTCCCGAACCATCAGGTGGCCCTTCAAATCCACGCAAAAAGAGAAAATGCTCGTAAAGGAGATCCCAGTCGGCTGCAGAGAGATCTTGCTGTTTATAAAAGGCGAGATTTTCAATTCCTTGGAGGGCATTTTGCAAGTTTTGCAGGACTTGTTCTTTTTCAGAGGTGGACAGCTTGCTCGGAAAGTTGTAATTTGCGAGATTTCGACGCAAAATGAGAGAAGAACCAATTAAAATGGCCTCCTCTTCTTCATTCCAAGGGACGGTTTGCATCAAGCTGCTTGGCAACTCAGGACTGCTGCTCATCAGGTTTTTCCGTTAGTTCTTTGATTTGGTCGCGTAGCCAAGCGGCTTCTTCGTAATTTTCTTTTTTGAGGGCTTCGTTAAGGGCTTCATTCAGTGCGGGAAGGCGATTTGAGGAAGGAATGTTGGCTGGCTTGTCTGGCGTTTTTCCAATATGGAGTGGTTGGTTGCGTTTGGCATTTTCCATTGCTTTGGGCAATTTGTTTTCTGCCAAGAGTTCTTGGACGAGCATATCACCAAAGACCATATAGCACTGGCTGCACCCAAGAGGATTGCCCATCTTGATGGCTTCTAAAGGGGTATGGCAATTCCCGCAATAAAGACCTGTGCCCGCCTGTTCTTTACCTTCGGCGGCTTGTTCCGGAGCTGTCCCATGCAATTTTTGTAATAATATTGGGCAGTCCGCACACATTTCGGTGACAGTAACGCTTTCTCCAACGATTTCTTTATAGATCACTTTTGCAGGCTTTTTACACTGACTGCATTCAACGGGTCTTTCGGGCATGAAATATCATCCTGTTTTCTTCGCATACTAAAAATCAATTGCTTAATTGTAAAGGGGCTGGTTGTGGCATGAGAAGGATGCAAAAGAGTGTGGGGATGAGAAATAGAGTGATTGAGGAAAATGCCATTATGTAGGGCGTTGTGGTGAAGATGGTAGCGATAAATCCTGCAAGGGTAGGGATCAGGTTCGAAAAGCACCAGGCGAGACCCATCAAAAAAGCTGAGACAGTGCTTGGATTTTGGGGAATGATGTGATTGCCCCAGGCGATGATCAGAGGATTCATGAGATTGAGGGCGATTCCAAGCAATCCAAGAAAGGGGATGGCAAATAGACCAGGCGGCAGAGGAGAAAAGAGAAAGACATTGAGCAGGACGAGAGAGGAAAGGGTAGCTATGAGGAGGGTCTTTTTGTATCCAAGGCGATCACAGAGGGATCCAAGCAAGAGCATGCCAAGCATCGAGCCAAAAATAAAACTCATGTGTCCCCCTCCCATAAAGAGCCAATCGCTGCATCCTTTGGATCTCAGAATATCAGGAAGAAGGAAGAGGAAAGAGAGAAGAACCCCATAGCTGAAGACCTGGGAAGCATAGAGGAGGAGAAGAGATCGTTTGTGGAGTGCAAACGGAGCAAAAAAATCACGGAGAGGGGGACTCGTTTTTTCTGGGATCTTTTCTGGGAGGGTGTGAAAGACCCAAAATAGGGCGATGATGAGGAAAGGAATCAGTAAGGGATAAGTATGTCCTCCGAACCAGTGGAGAGATTTGGAAAAGATGATCGGGGATAAACCAAGCCCCAATGCTCCCCCGGATGCAAACAAAAGGATCGAACGTCCTTTGGAGGGAGGAAGGCTACTGGCAAGGCCTACTGCAGCCGGATGGAAAGAACCTGAGCCGATCATGACGCAGAGCATTAGGGCGAGAAGGCTCACAAAGTTGCTTGAAAAAGTGAGAAAGAGGGCTGCGGATGAAATGAGCATGCCAAAGAGGAGAATTTTCTTTCGAAAGCCGATATCGCTATAATACCCGAATGCTAGTTGGAGAACCTCTCCTGAAAACCCCGCGACTCCCATAATGATTCCTGCCTGCAGAATATCAATTCCTGCGAGAGTTTTATAGATGGGCCAAATGCCGATAGAAAAGTCGACAAAAATATGGCTAAGCCATAGAAGTATAAACGTCTTTTTCATCCAGGAGAAGGGAACCTGGCCCTTTAGGGCCGAGTAGTTCAAAACTATATTTGGGAGGGGTACGAAGCCCCTTGCAAATCATTCCCCGCCCTTCAGGGCGGGGTTCACATCGATATTATAGCAAAAAAGTCAATATCCTTGTTTCTAAAAGAATTTGTTGATAAGAGGAGGCTATGAGAGTGTTGATCCTTCTTCTACTGATTACCTCAACGGTTTTCGCTGCTCCCAAACACATACGTGATGGATCCAACCTGCCCAGAAAAGACCAGGAGTTTGCTGATCAGCTTTCAATTCGGCAGAAGAAAATCTTCTGTGGAAAATTCAATCACGAGCAACGACAAATTGCGATCAAATATACAAGGGGGCGAGGGCAGGATCAATGTTGTACCCCTGATGAAGCCGTCCGCAAGGTGATGGAAGAGACGGGGATGTCATTAGCAGTTAAAGGTCGTCCCGAGGAATGAAAAGGACTCTTCCCCCTTCGATCGTCTTGCCATTGGGGTGGTAGTAATCGATGGCTTCCCACTGATCTGTCGTCTTGTAGAAAATTCCCCGGTTGATAAATTCAGTTTTTTCTTCTACTGGCAGAAAATGGGGAGTATCGAGGACAAAAAGATAGAGCCCTTGGTGACAAAGGTTCGCAAGGCGTTGCAGCATGTTTCTTGTTTCTAAGCGAGAGCCTCCCATTGGATCTTTTTTTCTTCGCCTCCCATAAAAGTTCCCTTCCGGATTTTTGAGATGGATGCTGTCGTAATACTCCCTTTCATACTCTGCGAGGAGAGAACTAAAATTCGTCTGGCGGTAGTCCCCTGGAATCGAGATCACTGAAATATAGGAATATCCCTTTCGCAAAGCATATTCGCGCAGCTTGTCTGCGGTATATTCTGCATATTCTGGCTTGATGTCATTGATGCACATGATTCCCGTTTGTCCATGACTAGTGACAAGTTCATCCAGTGTCCAAAAGAGAACACCATATTGCACCTCGGGGTCGGAGTGTTCTTTTGTATTTTTCTTTCCAGAATACTCACCATAATTTCCGGCGCCAAGTTCTAAGTGGATCCATCCATCAAAACCAAAGAGCAGCTTTGTAATACAGAGAAATAAAATGAAAAAACGCATGGGGACAAACCATAGGCATTAAAGAGAAAAAATGCTAGGAATAAAACATGTGGCAGATCATCGTCATCCTCATTTGTTTGGGACTTAATGCTCTTATTGCGGCAGCAGAATTTGCCTTCATTGCTGTGAGCAAACCCCATCTCAAAAAACTCGTTGCCGAAGGGGATAAAGCAGCAAAACGAGTTCTCTCTCTTCGAGAAAATCCCGAGCGAACGCTTTCGATATTACAACTTGGCATCACTTTTATCGGTGTGGTTGCAGCAGCAGTCGGTGGTGCAGAGTTTGGAACAAAATTGACAAATTGGTTTCAGCGTGTTGGCCTTGGCCCGAATGTCAGCGAAGTGTTTGCCATATTGCTCTTTGTCGTTCCGTACACCTACATCAACGTTGTTTTAAGTGAACTCCTTCCCAAAAGCATCGCTCTACGCAATCCGAAATGGGTCATCTTTCATGTTGATCGCTGGCTGATTTTTCTAGAAAAAATTCTAGCGCCCATTGTCTTTCTTCTTGAGAAATCGACGAAGCTAGCCGTGAGATTTTTCTTTTCTTGGATGAAGCACGAAGAGCTCGAAGGCGAAGAGGCAATTGCAGTGGGAAAGCTCATTCGTCCCTATATGCTCAATCTAGCAAAAATTGAACGGAAACGGGTCCGCGATGTGATGATTTCTTGGGAGGAGGTCGATAAAATTACCATTGATGCTCCAGTGGAAGAAGTGAAAAAACTCATCTTTCGCACGGGACATACTCGTGTACCTATTGTTGAAAATGATCACCCGATTGGATTGCTCCTCTCTAAAGAATTTTTGGTCTTTTACGATAAAAAAGATCCCAACTGGCAATCCTTAAAACGACGGCTCATCAAGTTGAAAGCCCAAGATACTCTGATTCATGGATTGCGCCTCATGCAATCTCACCGTTGTCACTTAAGCGTGGTCTTTACGGGTGATAATCCCATGGGGATTGTTACGATTGAAGACATTTTGGAAGAAGTCGTCGGCGAGATCTATGACGAGGATGATGTGAAATCATTCTTCAAATAACATAGCATGGTTCAGACGTAAGCATATTCGATTCTATGAGCTTTTGAGATGCGAGATCATGTCGAGAAAAAAGGATTGAGACCAGACATCCAATACCTTAGGATCCTGCAAAAATGCCCTGACATCCTTTTTTGCTTGTTCCCAATCAATTTTCATGATTTTATCCTTTAAGAAATCGAGCAATTTTTCATGATCGAGTTCTTCTCCTAAAGGAAGATGTTCCGATTGTTGCATCCGCTGAGTGAGGTGGGAAAGATGGATGGGAATGCCTTTTTTGATGAACCATACCAAATCATACCAATCACGCCCTTTCACTCGCGTCTTCCAGCTTCTACATAAGATGGCATGCATTTTGCCGGCAAAAAGATCACTCTGATGATAGGTAAGAACATAAAATGGGGTGGGATTAAGAACGAGCTTTGTTTCTACTTCAAAGCCCAAGGGTGGATTCGTGTCGATTTCTAATTTAATTGCAATTTTTTCTTCAGGATGTATTGCTTTTGTTTCTTCTCCAATCATTAAAAGTAGTTTTAAAGTATTGCTTTTGACAAATGCAGAGAGAATGGGAGGGCCTTTCTTTTTGGCCCCTACTTCAACATGAAAGCCAAGAGAATGCATCTCTCTTTGCAAACCATCTAGGAATGGTTGGAAATTGAATTGGGCTTCTGGCTTGAGAAGAGAAAAGTCAAGATCTTCACTAAATCGATCTAATCCATAGAGAATACGTAGTGCTGTTCCTCCATAAAAAGCTGCATGTTCAAAAAATTGATGTCTCGCCAATCCCAATAGAGCACTTTGTTGGAGAATTTCTCGCAAAATATCTTTCTTTTGGAGAGGAGAGGCGCGATATTTTTTGATCAAATCTCTTATGGCTGGTTGTTTCATAATTCCTTTATGACTGTATATAGTGTTCTTACAATCTCTGATTTGTATTGTTGTGAAATTTCTTTCATCAATTTTTTGTTGAGGGATTGTAAATTTTCTTTCTCGATTCTTTTTCCTTCCAAGAGATCTTGCAAAAGTTCTCTATTGGTCATATTTTCACATGTGAGAAATACCCAATCTGCTAAGGCTTTTTCCGGAGTAGCTATCAAAAATCCTCCTATTTGTCCTTCTATTTTTTTATGATCAATGCCAATGCTATATCGAAAATTGGTCAAATGTTGGTAAGTGAAATTGCCAATGGGTGTTGAAAATTCCTTGTTACTTCCTGTAGTCACGCTTGTCACAACCGATACACGTTCTGGAATGAAGCGATAGAAAGAAAGAGCCCATTCTAGGCTGATATATGAGGGGCCATAAAGAAGATTTGCAATTTGCTCGTAGGGGTAATCTGATTTTCCTCTACGATATCGTGAAGCAATAAGAAAAAAGCCATTTTTTAACCTCAGCAATTCTCCTTTCTTGACCATGCGGGCAATCCAATCTCGGGGATTTCGATAATCCGAGAGATGCGCTAGCAACGTCTGACAATCCACATAGGGAGTTTCTATCATTTCGAGTATTTCTCTCATTCCCTTACTCTAACAGAATCTCCAATAATATTGGAGATTCTATCATCATTCCTCTAACAGAATATCCAATATTATTGGATATTCTGTTATTAAGGAATTAGTTAAGTTTAATAGCTGCAAGTGGTTACGGAATAAAGAGATGTGAGAGAGATTTAGACATAAGCATACTCGATTTTTTCATCTTTTTTAGGCCCGAGCGTCCTTATGTGTAGGTGGAGAAATAGACCTTTGTATTCCATCCAACCAAAATAGGTGTCATCTCCATGAAGATGGGGAGAAAGAGATTCAAGAGTGTTTCCCCCAGTTGCATACAGATCGAATAGAAAAACTGGGTTCGATTCTCCAAAACGCAAATGCTCCAAAGTGAGAAGGCCCTGTGGTCGATTCCAAGACCAGCGGAATCGATTCTGATACCCCCCTTGATCTTTTTGCCAGGCGCCATTTTCTTGGAAAATCAAGCTTTGGCCCCGATCTTCTACGAGGACATTTCCTTTTCCCTTGCGAGTGTAGGCGCTTTTTTGATCTTTTCGTGAGCGTGCAATCAGAGTCATTTGGGTGACGATGCGCATATGCTCCCAAATCGATTTGAGTAGATCATTGACTTGTTTTTTCTCTTTTTTTTGTTCGTACGGCAAGTAGTAGTATCGTTTTTTTTCCTCTAGAGAAAGTTGGTTGTAGGCTTTTTTCAATAGGGTGGCCAATTCGTTCAAAAGGGGATATTCAGGATGAAAAGCATACACGCGCACCTTTCCTCGATAACAACTCTTGAGGATGCCTCCTGTTTCGAGTCGAGCAAGCGCTTTTTGTGCAGGCGTCACAGAAAGGCCGAGAACTCGTTGCAGCTGATGTGCATAGCACTCTTCGTTGACAAGGATAAATAAGAGGATTTGTGAAACGCTATTGCTGCCGAAAAGCGGTTTTAGCATAAAAAGTTTGGCCTACTTTTTGGTTTGAATAAGTGGGTGATTTTGAATCAACAAGGGGTTTATGTCAAAGTTGGCCTATTCTTTAGTTTGATTGTCGGGGTTTGCCCTCTAGTAAGAAGCGTCTTCATCTCCTATGCTTTTTCGAAAAAACAAGGAGGTGCACATGCTCATTCATCGAACAGTTCCAATGAAATCTATCTCAAATATTCTAGAAGTGGGAGGTGGTTTTTTTTTGCTTCTTCTCGCGTCGTGGGTAAAAATTCCTTTTTATCCGATCTCGTTCACAGGACACACACTTGCAGTTTTTATTCTCGCCCTCACACAAACTCCCAAGCGAGCAGCTGGATCAGTTCTTTGTTACCTAGTAGTAGGATCACTAGGTCTCCCGGTTTTTGCGGGAATCGCCAAACCTCTATGGTTTCTGGAAAAATCCGCAGGCTACTACATCTCATTTCCGATTGCGGCATACCTGATCGCATCTCTTGCAAAAAAAATCCCCTCATGGCTTGCAATCTTTTTCGGACAACTCGTGATCTTTACTTTCGGATTTCTCGGTCTTTTTCCCTTCGTAGGAGCCTATGTAGCTTTCATAAAGGGAGTTGTTTTTTTTATCCCTTCGGTAATTTTGAAAATGATGCTCGCACCGCAAATCGCCAAACTTGTGAACAAAAAGAGGTATCCATGAGTTTCCCGATTCGAACAGTGTTGATTTATTCAGGGCATACATCAGCAGAGGTTTTAGGTCCTTACTTTGAAAATATTGCAAAAAGGCTAGAGATGTTCACCTATCTGAATGTTTTTAGGAAAAAAATCGGAAGAGAGCCTTGGCAAGTAAAAAAAGCTACTGGTGAAGAGCTGACCAAAGCTCTTTCTTCTGAAAATCCGCAAGAAACTCTTCTTGTGATTCCTGCCGGACAAAGTACCCATTTGGACATGGTCTTTACGACCGCGCAGATCACGTTTCTCAAAGAGAAGTTTTTTCAAAAAGGGGGGCGTGTTTATGTGAATTGTGGCTCCGCCTATTGGGTTTCGCAAGAAAGGATTTATGATGACCTTTGTTTGGAACAACCAGAAAAGCCAAAACGGATGAGAAAACCGTCCAAGCTTCCTCTTTTTGAAGGAACTGCCATTGGTCCCTTATGTCGCTTTCCAGCGGTCAAGTACAAAGTAGGTTTTTTTTCTGATGCTGTCAAAGTCACAAATGGAAGTGATGTGTGCACGATTTTTCTTTCGGGAGGAGGAAGCTTTATCTTGCCTGAAAAACCTGGGCAAAAACTCCGGGTCTTACTGCGCTATCCAAGAAAGGAGTTAGAGCGGCATCAGAAAACAGGAGAAGAATGGAAAGCATGGGAAAATGCGGCGATCTTAACTTCTGTTGGCAAGGGGGCAGCACTAATGTCCATGTTTCATTCCTATTATGGGCCGCAAGATATCGATACGGAGCGCTATGAAAGAGTTTTTCCCGATTCAGGTACAAACTGGAGGGAGATACACGAGAGGTTGACACCCACTGACCAGCGCATGCATTTTGTCATGAAATCGATGCTTCTTCCCCTTGAGGATTTTGCCTTTGATTCGGAGGCTACATTTTCAACGCAGGATAGGTGAAGAGGAGCAAGTGGGTGATATTGAAAAGCCAGTGACATAGAATGCTTGCTTCCAATGCACGGGTATATTGATAAATGCTGCCATAAATAATCCCAGCAATAAAGACGAGGCTTAGGAAGGGAATGTTGGGAACCCACCAGTAGTGAAGCGCTGCAAAGAAAAAAGCGGTGATGAAAACAGCTCCCACATTGGCTAGATACCCTTTTTCACCAAACCAACGGAAAAATTCTCGCTGGATAAAACCACGCCAAAAGGCCTCTTCAACGACGCTTACAAAGATGAGATTTACAATTGCAAAAAACCAAAAGAAATTGGGGAGTTTGGGGTCCCACTTAATCATGCCTGAATACAGAGAGAGCATAATCAAGATGACGATTCCCCCAAGAGTGAGAGGGATTGAGAGCTTCATCACTTTGCCAAAATCTCGGAGGTTTCCAATTAGGGGGAATCCCACTGCCAAGACAAAGAGTCCCATGAAAGGCTTATCAAAATTGAGATAGAGACTATAGGGATGGGCGCCGGGACTGACATGAACCTTTTGCAAAATGGGAATGTTGTGAAATCCAGGAAAAAGATGTCGCAAAAGGCCGATGGAAATCACTATCGTCACCACAACAAGAACGAAGCGAGCGAGTCCACGAACATCGCCTTTTAAAAGTGTGTGCAAGACCAGAAGCCCTCCAACCGGAGCAAGAGCAATCGGAGTAATGATCTTAGCCATATAAGCCAATGCAAAAGCCAGTACTAAGAACGATCCCCAAATCCAAGGGGAACGTTTCACCCATAAACTGAGAATCGTCATCGCAAGTGCGAAAAAGGCAAGCGTAGTGTGAGGAAGAAGCAAAGCGTCCATATGTGAACACCAAAGTTAGGATTTGCAAAGCTTTTTTTCGTGTTTGGTATATGATAGTCCATAGAATGATTCGGCGCAAAAAAGAAAATATCGAGTGGCTTGAGTTTGAGCTTCTGCAGGAATTTCCCGAAGTAGTTCATGGGGTGTTTTTGCGCCATGGAGGGGTCAGCAAAAAACCCTTCGACTCGCTCAATTTTGGTGGGGGAACGGGGGATGACCTAGAAGCTATTGCGCAAAATCGCAAGTTGATTTGTGAGCTCTTTGGTCTTTCTGAATTGATTTCTTCCAAACAGATTCATGGCAGTCGAATAGAACTTGTTTCCCAAGAGAGAAATTTGGAGTGTGATGGCCTGATCACACTTGAAAAAAATAAGGGCCTGATGATTAAGCATGCCGATTGTCAAGCTGCCATTTTTTTTGACCCCATACAAAAAGTAGTTGCCAATGTCCACTCCGGTTGGAGAGGAAGCGTCCAAAATATCTACGCAAATACAGTCTGTAAAATGAGGCAAGAATTGGGATGCTCACCAAGAGATTTGCGTGTGTGCATTTCTCCAAGTCTTGGTCCCGAAAAAGCAGAGTTTGTCCATTTTGAAAAGGAACTTCCTCAATCGTTTTGGCCCTACCAAGTGCGTCCTCACTTTTTTGATTTTTGGGAAATTGCAAAAATGCAACTGAAACAAACGGGCGTTTTGGAAGAACATATTGAAATTGCTGGTCTGTGTACTTTCTGTGAGAAGAATGATTTTTTTTCTTATCGGCGAGACAAAAAAACAGGGCGGCATGGTACAGTAGTGGCTTTATGTGAAGAAAAAAAATAGGTAAAATAGTGACTGCAAAAAAGAAACTCCTCATTCTGTCTTGCACCGGTGGCTATGGGCATATTGCTGCTGCAAATACTTTGCAAACCCTTCTCTCTGATGAGTATGAGATGGAGGTTGTTTACCCCATCAAAGATCTTCGCATTTGCAAAGTGCCCAATGGGGAAGCGTTTTACAATTATCTCCTCACCAATAATTTGACCCCTTTAACCAATTGGATCGTCCGCACTTTCCCCGCTAAGCTCTTCGCCCAGAGAAGCAAAAAAATCAAGCGGATGATTGAAACCCACATCAGTGAGAAAAAGATCGATTGTGTCATTTCTCTCATTCCTTTCGTGGACTATCCAGCGAGTGAGGCAGCTCGCGAAATGGGAATTCCTTTCATACTTGTGACGACAGACAATGACCTGCACAATTGGGCAATAGATCTCGATCAGAAAAAACATCATCAATTCAAAATGACAGTGGGTTTTGATCTCCCTACCTCAAAGGGAACCATGTTGGCAAAAAACATCCCCGAAGAAGAAATCGAAGTGATTGGGCTCCCTCTTCGGCCAGAGTTTTTGCAGATGAAAAGTAAAGAAGAGCTGCGATCAGAATATGAAATTCCCCAAAATAAAAATGTTGTTCTCATCATGATGGGGGGGACTGGGGCGCGTTTGAGCTATCAATATCTAAAAGCCATTTCTCAATATTCTCAAAATTTGCATTTGATCGTTTGTGCTGGACGGAGCAAGAAAATGGCCAAAAAGCTCAAATCGATTCACCCTGCAACGGGCAATACAATCGACATCATTCCCTTTACGGAAAAAGTTCATGAGCTTTTTGCTTTATCGGATTTGATTCTCACAAAACCAGGTCCCGGATCGATCAATGAAGCAATATCTTGCAAGTTGCCGATTCTGCTTGATCGGATCAAACCACCTGTCTTTTGGGAAGAGGCCAATATCGATCTCGTTTTAAAATATGGGATTGGCGCTTGCATACGCACTGTTAGTGAAGCTCCTGAAATGGTTAGCCGTTTCCTCTTTGATGAACAAGTGAGAGAATCGGTGGCCCGCGCTTACGAAAAGGTTCCGGTCAACCAATTTGCAGATCGGATCAAGCCTCTACTCGAGGAGATGATGGGACAGAATCTCTCCGGCGAGGTAGTGATGACTTCAAGATCTATGGGAACAAACCTCTGAATTTTCTCGTTTTTTTCTCTATCTTTAGAGTATTATTCTTAGAAATATGTTTGAAAAATTTGTTATTTGGGTGATGACTATGACCGGATCATTTGGCAGTTGGGAATCTCCGATTACATCGGACTTAATTGTTGAAGACGCGATCAGATTCAATGATATGCAAGCAGGAGAGGATTTCCTCTATTGGACTGAACTCCACCCAAATGAAAAAGGGCGGTGTGCCCTCGTCCGATTTGATGGGAAAACAGAGACGCCTCTGCTCGATGAGGTGAGTGTTCGATCGAGCGTACATGAGTATGGAGGAGGAGCTTTTTCAGTAAGAAACGGCAAACTCATTTACTCAAATGATGCAGATCTTCAGCTCTATGCACTTGATGGGGGAAAACTCACCGATGAAGAGGCTTGTCGTTTTGCCGATGGCTGCGGATCGATTTGGGTGGTAGAAAAACATGATGGTGAAGTGGAAAATTTTCTTGCCTTATTAGGAAAAGAGGGTGTCCAAGTGCTCGCATCGGGACATGATTTTTACTCTTCGCCCCGACTTTCTCCAGATGGAAAACAATTGGCTTTCATCACATGGGATTTCCCCAATATGCAATGGGACAATTCAACCCTATGGCTTTCCGATGTGGGAGAAGATGGTCAGTTGCATCATCTAAGTCCAGTGACTGGCGGATCCGATGAATCGGTTTGTCAAGTGCAGTGGTCACCCGATGGGATTTTACATTTTGTCTCGGATAAGACCGGATTTTGGAATCTCTATCGTTTCAAAAATGGTCTTGTGGAAAACCTCTGTGAGATGGATGCCGAATTCGGGATCCCTGCTTGGGTATTTGGAAGGCCGACATATGCTTTTTTGCCAGATGGCAATATTCTTTGCTCCTATACGATCAAGGGAGTGGATCATCTAGGGCGGATTGACCCAGATGAGAAAGTTCTTCAGGATTTGGGCCAACCTTTTACCTGGATCTCGAATTTGATCTATTTCAAAGAAAAGGTCTATTTTTACGGAGCGACACCAACCGCGCCAAACGCAATCATTGCTTATGATCCCAAAGAAAATACCTATGAGATCGTAAAACAAAGCTCTCGTTTGCCGATCACCGAGCAGTGGATTTCAATGGGGGAAGTCTTGGAGTATCCTTCAATGGATGGAAAAGTCGGTTATGCGTTTTATTACCCCCCCCAAAACCCGAATTTTCAAGCTCCAAAAGGGGAAAAGCCTCCCGTTATCATCCAATGTCATGGGGGCCCCACAAGTTGTAGCCCTACGCATTTCATGCTGAATGTGCAATATTGGACCTCGCGGGGATTTGCCTATGTCTCTGTTAATTATGGAGGAAGTACGGGCTATGGAAGAGAATATTTCAAAAGACTAGAGAAAAATTGGGGCATTCTCGATGTCGAAGATTGTATCAGCGCTGCCAACACGCTTGTTGACAAAGGACTGGCAGATCCCAAGAGATTGGTCATCCGTGGAGGGAGTGCTGGCGGCTATACGACTTTGGCAGCATTGGCGTTTCATAATGTGTTTGCAGCTGGGACGAGTTACTTTGGAGTGAGCGATCTCGAATTGCTCTATCTGGACACCCATAAATTTGAAGCTCAGTATACGGATATTCTCGTCGGCCAATATCCAAAGGAGATCGATCTCATTCGAAAACGTTCCCCCATCTATCATGTGGATAAAATTTCTGCTCCCGTCCTCCTCTTGCAAGGAGATGAGGACAAAATTGTTCCACCGAACCAGACGTTTATAATCTATGAAGCGCTCAAGAAAAAAAATATTCCTGTGGGAATGCTTCTGTTTGAAGGGGAGGGACATGGGTTCCGCCAGGCCCCTAATATCAAACGCTCTCTTGATGCAGAGCTCTATTTCTATTCAAAAATTTTAGGAATCGAGCTTTCAAATACCTTTGAAGAGCCACCTGTTGAAATCGTGAACCTATCCAAATAAACCCCGTGGTTGCCATCTAAGCTCCAAATCTGCACCCTTAAAAGAACTCCTTATTCGGAGATTGGTTGGCAACCACGGGTTTTACTCAAATTTGTGTTCCAAAAATTGGTGGCGATACACGACCAGTCCTTTTTTTGAGGGGAGGTGGGAGCTAGGGAAGGTGAGCGGCAGGACTGGTCTAAAAACATTGAGCTTCAGTGGCTCTTTTCGAATCGAGCCTATCACCGTTGCATTAAATCATTGCCTGATATACCTTGTCAAGGTATACGAAGAAAATAGGACGCCAATAGATGGCTATACGCACCTTCAAAGACACTGAGACAGAAGCCTTTTTCAAAAAGGGAACGAGAGCACGAAAAAAAGGATGGGATCAGGTCAGAGAAGTAGCAAGAAGAAAGCTTGATATGTTGGATTATGCAGAGGAACTCGATGATTTACGATCCCCTCCAAATAACAGATTAGAGGGTTTGAAAGGAAATTTAAAGGGACTGTACAGCATTCGAATAAATGATCAGTGGCGGATTATTTTCGGATGGGATCGCCAGCCCTTCGATGTGCAAATTATAGACCACCACTAGAGGAAAACACATGAAAAGAAAACCCACTTCGCCTGGAGAAATCCTCTTTGAAGAATTTCTCGTTCCTTTGGGAATGACCCAGAAGGATCTTGCAAAGCATTTAAACTGTGACTATAAAGTAATCAATCGAATCGTGAATGAAAAAGCAAGTGTGACCGCAGAGATGGCAATCAAGCTCGGGGCGGCTTTCAAAACCACTCCAACCTTCTGGCTCAATGCCCAAATAGCCTTAGACTTATGGGATCTCCGCAAAAAGCAACCCATGATTCGTCCGCTCATCTCTCGTCGTTCTTCTAGAAGTGCTCGAATTTAGAGGATGTCTTTAAAGTCATTCTACCGATATGGGAATCGACCTTTCTCCCTATGAAGGTCATTTTCGATCGAGTAGGAGGGAGCCTTACGGCTCCCATCCTCTCACACTACCGTACGTACGGTTTTATCCGGAAAAAAGAAAGTCTGTTCCTTTAGGGCCGGGTAGTTTAAATCCTCATTTGGGAGGGGTGCGAAGCCCCTTGCCAAATCATTCCCCGCCCTTCAGGGCGGGAGCTAGTAACTGCTTGCATAAATCTATACATATCTGTTAGTATATGTTTTCAAATGAACAGATTTTTCAAAATTGGTGAAGCCGCAAAAATCCTAGGTGTGTCCATTCAAACAATGAGACGCTGGGAAATTTCTGGTTA
>QIGB01000013.1 GCA_003228815.1 Chlamydiota bacterium
GAGCTTTTTTCCATGTGGGTTTTGAAAAAAGTTTCGAAAAAGGGAGCAATACTGCTAAAATGTTTTGTGATAGAGAGTCCATTAGTGCCTGTCTGTTGTGTTTTTGATAATCAAACAGTATGCACGATAAGGTTCTCTCTATCAATTTTTTATTAGACAGCCCTTAGCAAGATCGGTTAGCGGGCTAAAAATGTACAAAGTCGAGATTCCAACTCTCAACAACATTCCACAAATGTTAACAACAATAGGATTATAAGTTTAAGGATTTTTTTTCTATTGTCGAAAGTTTCCGAGAATTGCTGACTTTTGCGAGTGAGTGGGAAAAAATTGGGAAAACTTTAAAGATTCAGCCAGTAGCGAGTATGACGAAGTTCACCTGTTTTCACTAACGCCCTTTTCTGTACTAAGTCTGATAAATCTCGTGTAGCGGTTGCTCGAGAGGCATTGGTAATCCTGATGTAATTTTCAGCGCTTAACCCTCCTTTGAAACCATTAGGACCTTCCGCAAACATTCTCAGCAGAACTTTTTCTTGCCTTGCGTTCAGTTGTCCAGAAAGAGCTGTCAGCATTTTTGATTTATTAATCAAAAAATAAAGCAAATTCATCGACTCTTCTTGTGCCTGTAAGATTGCTTGTGCAAAATACTCCACCCAATCTTGCACTTCTAGTGTTCTGTTACATTTTTCTAGCTGTGAGTAATATTCTTTTTTCTCTTTTTCTAAGACTTTGGAAACTGCAATCAACAAGGATCGTCCAACACCTTGAGAAAGGACTTTTTCTACTAGAATACGACCAATACGACCATTGCCATCTTCAAATGGATGGACACTTTCAAAATAGACATGAGCAATTGCTGCTCGGCCCAAACTTGGTTGAGATAGGAGAGATTGATTGAACCAATTGATAAAAGCGCTCATTTCATCAAAGACTCTAGCTGAAGGAGGCGCTTCAAAGAAAACAGTAGCTGACCCATAACGGTTGGAAACAATTTGCATGGATTCCGCATGTGTGCGGTATTTCCCATGATCAGAAATGTGGGACTGACCATCAAATAGCATAGAATGCCAGTGCCAAAGCATCTCATGAGTCAATGGCCTATCAAACGTTTCATAAACATCTAAGAGAAGCTTGGCCATCCGGGACTCTTTTTCCAGCCCCCGTTTCGACTTCCCATCCAGTCCGAAACATTGCCTAATTGACGATTGTAAGCTCTCCCTATCGAGAATCTCCCCCTCTATCTTAGAGCTTTCTAAACCCTCCGAACTGAGAATTTCTACAATAAATTTATTATAATCATTTTCCTCAAGGCTCTTTAAAAAAGCAAAGGCACTCCCAACACCCAAGAGGAAGTGTTTTTCCCACTGAGCTATTCGACTAGGAAAATAATGAAATTTTGGCCAATCAGGTAGTTCCCAATTCCAAGACATGAGCGATAAACCCCTCTCTATAACTCAAATTATAGCATTATCATGATTTATAGAGCAAGCTCCTATAACTCAAAGAGCTCTGTATACGACAAAATTTGATTTAATGAAAAAAAACTCGTTGAAAATGCGATCATAACTCTTTTATTTAGCATAACTTAGGAAGCTATGATGAAGCACATCAACGAGCTTGCTGCAATTTTAAACAAGCATCTAAAGCGAATGTCAATCCTATGATGTAGATTTTGGGCTAACTTTTTACATCACAGGAATGACGTATCTTCTATGATGTTCTAGTGTAAAAAATTTAAGAAGCTAAGCCATGGAAGCGACTGCCCATTCAGCATACAAAAGTGCCCTTTTCCAGCAACTCTATGATGGCTCCAAAAACTCAACCACATTTCTAGGAATCACCCTTGTTGTCATCCATACATTTTTTTCAATATCGCAGGTAATAGATGGACCTGCCGGCATTGGAGATGATGGCAATGCGAAAATATCAATCTTCACAACTGCATAGCCCTCTCCAAGATTTTGCAATCTCTCATCCGCAGTGTCATCAAAAAGCACCAATTCTTTGAACCCGGTAAAAAGTAGCGTAGGGGATTCAAGATTTGATTCTGAACTTAGGACAATGGCATATAAAAATTGTGGACATTCTCTCACAAACATCTCCGGATGCAAGATTCGAACTTGCGACCAATGGATTAACAGTCCACTGCTCTACCGCTGAGCTAATCCGGAATACTCTCACCCTCATCAAGAAAAAGGGTGGTGTGGATTGCCATTTTATGAAATGAGGGGTTTAATTGTAAATAGGCCAACAGGAGGAAATGGTGAAAATTCATTTAGTACGACATGGGGAAGCAGTTCCCCCTGAAGTGGATCCAGAAAAGCCTCTGAGCCCAAAGGGGCGGGAAGATATTGAAAAGATCGCAAAATTTCTTGGGAAAAAGAGCTTTCCCCTCTCGCTTATCTTGCATAGTCAAAAACTAAGGGCAAAGCAAACTGCCGAAATCATGGGGCAATATATAGCACCAGGTTTGGCGCTTGAAGAACATGCACAAATGGCTCCCAATGATCCGATCGAAGCAGGCTTTTTGCGCGCAACAGCAGAGGATGGAGATACGATGATTGTGGGTCATCTCCCATACTTACAAAAGCTTTTGAGTTACATGATCGTCGGCAATGAAGACCTTGATCTGGTCCAATTTAGAGGCGGTACCACCGTCTGCGTCGAATCTTTCAATGGGAGTTGGATCATCGATTGGGTAATGGATTTACAATTGATATAATTGTTGCAAATCTCATAATCCTTCAGCTTTGGTCTCTTTTTGAGGTCTCTCAAATCCTCGAATCCTTTTTTGGATCATCTCAAAATGAGGAGAATAATTGTGCAGATATTCTCGCAAAGAATCTCCTTCAGAACTATTCCATTTAGAAATCTGATCAGGTAGTTCGGCAAAAGCTTTTTGGATTCCTTCGATGAAAACTGCTTTTCCCAAAGATCGCGCTTCATCTGCAAATATGCCCAGTTTTGCTGTTTTCTCTTCAATGTTTTTTCCATGAAGATCATCTGAATGATTTTTCAAAGCATACTCAAAATTTTGGACCATATTTTCTGCCATTTTTTCTCGAACATCTGAGTCAGTAAAGAGTTTTTGCAAGAATTCATGATATTGTTCCTCGTGCTCGATGACTTCAATTTCGTTATCAATTGCAAAAACCTGGGGATCTTGAGAGCTATCTCCTCCCCATTTCACCATAGCATTCCCTAAATTTGCTTCGAAGGCTTCGAAGATATATTGACTTGTTTCTTCATTCCAGTTTATTGATGCAAATCGATCGAAATTGCCCAAAACAAGATCCAACACAGCCATTTTTGCCAAAACGGAAAAAACTCTCTCTTTTTGTAATTGGCTAAGTTGTTCATATTTTGAGGTAGCAAAATCGAAAAAATTTTCCCCTACTATTTTCTCAGAAACCATGATTTTTGTCCCAGAGTTATCTTCGGTGGGAAATCGCTTTTTGATTAAAGCAAAGCATTGTTGCATTTGCTCACAAGTTTTCTCATCTATTGATTGAGATTGCCCTTGTAAAACTGACACAATTTGCATTGTATCAAAATCAATAGCAATGCCTTGTGGGACTGTGAAAGATTGTGAAAAGAAAGCATATAACCGACTACTGGCAATTTCTGACCAGTTTGTCCACTTAACGACTGCTCTATGCCAACTATCAATCTTTGGTTGATTCTCTTCATTCATTTTTATTCTTGGAACATCAATAAGTAAAGTAGGACCTTTGAAACCATGAGAAGATTTTTGTATCACTGAGAGTTTTGAAGCTTCAGCATCCTTCAACATGCGTCGAATCACTTTTTGTATATCCTGAACGTCCACACACTGATCAAAAAAGGGGCTATAAAGGTCCAAAAGGGTCTTTTTTATTTTAGTGAGTCGCCCCTTCATTTCATCGAGAGAAGCACTAGGAGCCTCTGCAATCCCTCTTAATGGCCCCAAAATATTAGCTCGCATCCTGGGAATAGTGGGAACTTGAGAGGATACGTGGTGAGTACGTAAAAGTGTTTGCGCACTTTTCAATACTCTTTCTGGATCACTCAGAGGCTGGCCAGGATTTATTACGTCAAAATTAAACATTTTTTATTAAGTTTTAAATATAAGCTTAGTATCATCAATTATTTAATACAATTTTATCAAATATTTAAATATTTTGCAATAAAAAAATATTTGGATTCTTATTAATTGATTATAAGGGGCTTAGGTTTCTAAGCCTTCAAGAATTCTTTTTGCAAGGATTGAAATTTGAATATCATAGGCCAAATTTTCTCCTAATTTGTGCAGTTTCTCTATGAGATCCTGCACGTCTTTTTCATGCTTTTTTCCCTCAAGGTAAAGGGGAACCATTTGCGATAGTTGGGCAAGAGTTGTTAAATCTTCTTTAGAAGCATCTCGGCTAAATTCAATTACCCTACTTAAAAAATTTTGGCATTCTGTTCTCTCTTCAGTATTTGAACGACAACGCATAAAACCTCCATTTTTTCTTATACAGAGGACTATAATACAACAATCCTTAATTATTATAAATAAAAATTTTCGAATTTTTTAGATTTTTTTGGATATGACTACGAAATATTTGTACGAATAGAAAATCCTAATTTTGTTATAGTTTTTCCTATGGAAGAAATTTTTGGATATATTGATTCAATCCTTTTTTCTGAAGAAGAAAAAGGATTTGTTGTCGCAAAAGTCAAAGAGCCTAAGAAGCGGGAAGTCACAACGATCGTGGGTGTGATGCCTGGCGTCCATGTCGGCGAAAATATCCGCTGCAAGGGAAAGTGGAAACACCATGCCAAATTCGGGCCGCAATTCGAAGTCCAATCATTTGAGACAGAAGCTCCCACTGATGTGGTAGGAATCCAGCGCTATCTCGAATCGGGAATGATCAAGGGAATTGGTCCTGCATATGCGGAAAGAATTGTCAAAAAATTTGGCATCGAAACTCTTAATGTAATCGACTGCAAACCGGCCAAACTTTTGACTGTTCCGGGAATTGGAGAAAAACGAGTCGGGATCATTGTCCGGTGCTGGGAAGAACAGCGCTTAGTCCGCAATGTGATGATTTTCTTGCGCGGACATGGTGTGAGTCCTTCTTTTGCGCAAAAAATCTTCAAAAAATATGGCGAAGAAAGCATCGAAAAGATGCGGGAAAATCCCTATAGAATTGCACAAGAAATTCGTGGTGTGGGATTCAAAAGTGCGGATCGTATCGCACAAAATTTGGGGATGATGCGCGACGCCCCGCAGAGGATCCAAAGTGGCATTCAGCATGTTCTGTGGGAACTTTCAGGTGAAGGACATGTCTGCTATCCAAAAGATCCCCTGATAGAAGAATGTGAAAAAATCTTAGAAGTCTCTGTGGACAAAGTCCTCGCCGAGATCCATGCACTGCAACAGCAGAGCCTGGTGATCGAGGAAGAGGGAATCATTTGGATTAAGCCGCTCTTTCTCTCTGAAGTGGGAATTGCAAGAGAACTTTCTCGGATTGCTCATGCTCCATGCGCTCTTCGAGAGGTCAAAACAGAAAAGGCTTTGGAATGGGTACAAGAAAAGCTTCACATCCAATTAGCAGCAGAGCAACAAGAAGGGATAGCACGTGCAGTAAGCGAAAAGATGATGATCTTGACTGGAGGGCCGGGAACGGGAAAGAGTACAATTACCAATGCGATTTTGCGTATCTGTGAAAAGCTAACGAAGAAAATTCTATTGGCTGCCCCAACGGGAAGGGCAGCAAAGAGAATGAGTGAAATCACCCATCGAAAGGCTTTTACCATTCATAGCATTCTGGAGATGGATTTTATCAAAGGAGGCTTTAAGAGAAATCGAGAAAATCCATTAAATTGTGAACTGATCATCATTGATGAAGCAAGCATGATTGATACGCATTTGATGTATGCACTTCTCAAAGCAATCCCAAGTCATACGCGTGTGATTTTTGTGGGCGACATCGACCAGTTACCAAGCGTAGGACCTGGCAATGTCCTTCGAGATGTGATCGACTCTGACACCCTTCCAGTGGTTCGGCTCACAGAGATTTTTCGCCAAGCAAAGGGCTCACATATCATCATAAATGCCCACAAAATCAATCAGGGGGAATTCCCCTATTTGCAAGGAAATCGCGATTTTCGGTTTTTTGAGGGAGAAACACCCGAAGATATCCAGCAGATCATCATCCGTCTTTTGATGCGGGAACTTCCCGAATTCGACAAGTTGGAAGGGATCCAAATTCTTTGCCCAATGAAACGGGGGATCATTGGTACGGAAAACCTCAACCAGGTGATTCAGGATCTTCTCAACCCCAGCGGACAGCCGCTGATGCGGATGGGCAAGCGCTTCCACAAGGGCGATAAGGTGATGCAAATCCGCAATAATTACCAGAAAGAGGTTTTCAATGGAGATGTGGGCTATATCACCGAAATCGACCTTGTCGATCAGGTGCTACAAGTTGCATTCTATGGAAAAAATGTCTCTTATGAATTTGGTGAATTGGATGAACTTGTCCTTGCTTATGCTGTTTCGATTCACAAGTACCAGGGGAGCGAATGTCCCTGCGTGATCATCCCGATCCATACGACACATTTCAAACTTCTCCATCGGAACTTGCTCTATACAGGCATTACAAGGGGGAAAAGACGGGTGATACTCGTTGGGACCAAGAAAGCCATTGCCATTGCCGTGCGCACCGAAGAAGTGCAAAAACGACATACGGGTTTGATGCATAAGATTCGAGAGTTTTCAGCAGATATCCGACCAATTTCATATGCACAGAAATGATATCTAGGCCCATCCATTCGGCAATTTTAAGAATGTAATATTTAGAAATTTTCAAAATGTCCGATTTATCCTACAATATGTTGGCACTCGGGACTGATCTATATTCAGTAAGCAAAATATGAAAATTAAAAAAAATACAGGCATCAAAAAAAGCAATCCAACCCAAGAACTTCTCAATGAGGAGCTCATCAGTATGGCAATATGGGAATGTTTAAAAAATGGTGATTCCGAAGGAGTTATTGAAATCATCGAAACCTATCTTGAAGCAGTGAATAAATCCTATATTGCGAAAAAAGCTTCAGTAGCTCGCTCTACTGTTTATCAGTCATTAAAAGGTGGAAATCCGACAATCAAAACTTTAGCAAAGTTAATCCATGCAAGCGCTTAAAAAGAGGAACCAAGGTTGCCTTTATGCTGTTTCTTGACCTGGAAATTTATAATAAATCTTCGAGCTAAAAACAAAATTGTTTTTAAGAACGATCCCTCTGGATGAATAATAGGCTTCGTACATAGGTACGAAAGCTAAAAATAGAGCTATCGGGAAGAAAAAACTTAAGGCAAGTAAGGCAATCATTTGCACGAGACTTCCCAAAGAGTGCCACTTGAAGATGCTATCTAATTGGACAACTTCTCGACTTTTCAGAAAGTCACGAAACTGCTCAGGTTTTGAATAGTTTGTATTTAATTTGTCGTGCAAGTAGGAAACTTGCTTTTTCTCGACAATCAGAGATACAACAGGAACCAATACAATCAATGTCTGCGGATTATGAAATCCATAATCAATATTGATCATTCTTTGCCTCCTTCACTAACTTACTGCATCCCCAGGCTGAGCCTTTTCGAGATGGATCATCTCGATCCCCTTTTCTAACCCTGCAACAATAATCATCCCTTGGCTTTCGACTCCCATCAGTTTGGCGGGTTTGAGATTGGCGACGACGAGGACTTTTTTGCCGACGAGCACTTGGGGATCTTCGTAAAACTGGGAAATTCCGGAGACAATGGTCCGCTTGTCAAAGCCGAGATCGACGGTGAGTTTGAGGAGTTTTTTGCTTTTGGGAAGGGGCTCGACTGCGAGAATCTGGCCGACGCGTAAATCGAGTTTTTGAAAAGTATCGAAAGTGATTTCTTCTTTCGGTGGTTCGACGTTGACGTCTACTTTTTCGAGGACTTTTTTGAGTTCTTCTTCTTCTTTTTGGATCAGTTCATTTTCGACTTTCTTGAAGAGAGGCTCAGGTTCTGGAAATTTTGTTTTTGCAGGGATTTTTTCATCCATGATCGATCTCCAATTTTGGGCCGCAAGCTGCGTCTCATATCCGATGAGTTGCCAGAGTTTCTGGGCGCTGGCTGGAATTATGGGAGAAGAGACGAGGGCAAGGGCTTTGAGGCATTCTACGCAGCAACCAACGGTATTTTGCATTGCCTGATGGGCGTCTGGATCTTTAGCAAGGACCCAAGGTTTTTTTGCATCAAAATAGACGTTCCCAGCTGAGGCGAGTTCCATAATTCCTTGCGAGGCTGCGCGCAGGCGAAAAGTTTTGTAGGACTGTTTGATCTCGTCCACAAGGGTTTCGATGATTGCAAGAAAATCTTTGTCTTGCCCCGAGAGATCGGCAAGTTTGGGCATCTGCCCATTGCAATGTTTTTGAGCAAAGACAAGGATTCGATTGGCTAAATTGCCATATTTGCCAAGAAGTTCGGCATTGCAGCGCATTTGAAAATCTTTCCAGGTAAATTCGGAGTCTTGTGTCTCGGGGGCATTGGCTGCTAGGTGGTAGCGGATCTGATCAGGGGTGAATTCGAGAAAAAAGCGTTCGAGATCAATGGTCCACCCTTCTGACTTGCTAAATTGCCGCCCTTCGAGGTTGAGGAATTCATTGGCAGGCACTTCATCGACGATTTTATAAGGCTGGTTTTGTCCCATTGTCATCGCTGGGAAAAAGACGGTGTGGAAGGGAATGTTGTCTTTCCCGACAAAATGGACAAGTTTGGTGTCTGGATCACACCAATAGGTCTTCCATGCCTCTTTGTCGCCGATTTTTTCTGCCCACTCGCGCGAAGCAGAGATGTAGCCGATAGGAGCATCAAACCAAACGTAGAGAACTTTTCCTTCCGTATTTTCTAGGGGGACAGGAATGCCCCACTGCGAATCGCGGGTAATCGCACGGGCTCGAAGCTCTGAGATATACGATTTGGAAAAATTGAGGACGTTGGGCTTCCATTTTTTGTCTTCGATCCATTGGGTCAGTTTGTCCTTAAATTTGTCAAAGCAAAGAAACCAATGTTTTGTGGGTTTTAAGATGAGGGGGGCGCCAGAAATTTTTGAGCGGGGATTTTTGAGATCGGTTGCTTCGTAACTCGATCCACATTTTTGGCACTCATCCCCACGCGCCTGATCAAATCCGCACTTGGGACAGGTCCCCTTGACATAGCGATCAGCTAAAAAGCGTTTGTCTTTTTCGCAGTAGAGCTGATCGGTGACTCTTTCTTCGATATAGCCGTTTTTGTAGAGGTCTTGGAAGTACTGCTGAACGGTTTCGACATGTCCTGGCCATGTGGTGCGGGAGAAATGATCAAAAGAAAATTCGAGTTTTTCAAAAAAGGCTTTGTTGATGGCATGAAAGATATCGACATGCTCTTGCGGAGTGCGCCCTGCAAGCTCAGCACTCATGGTGATCGCAAATCCAAACTCATCCGAACCACAAACGTAGTGAACATCATTTCCCATGAGCCTCTGAAACCGGGCATAACAATCGCCAGGAAGATAGGCTCCAGCGATATGCCCAAAATGTAAGGGGCCATTAGCATATGGGAGGGCCGATGTGATGAGGATTTTTTCTTTACTCATTTGCTGATGCTGCGTTGTGCTCTTGCGCTCTCCGTTCAATTTCGTCAATTTCTTTCAGTTCCTCGATGTACTTCGGATCGGGATGCTTTTTGATATCCCGGATGATATCCCGAAGGTGTGTCTCTCTGCCCGATGCGAGGTAATAGCGGCCAAGGGCGATTGCAAAGTGGGCGAGTTCAAAATTGTTATCACAAATGCCCTTAAGAACTTCATTTGTCAAAGCTTCTGCCATTTTTATTTCTCCGTTTTGTAAGAGTAGTTACTTTCATGTTCTACAGCAATGAATACACTGCGCAAAATGTCATAGGCGCGATGCAAATTATCATTGGTGATGATGTAATCATAGTTTTTTGCCATTTCTATTTCATGTTCTGCCCACTCAAGGCGCTCCTTTATGTGCTCTTCTTTTTCAGTTTGGCGAAGAAACAGTCTTGAGCGGAGCTCTCCCAATGAGGGAGGCTTAATGAAAATGAACGTGGCGGGGTAATTTTGCTTCTTGAGGTTCAATGCTCCTTGGGTATCGATCACAAGAATTACGTGCATTCCCTCGTGGAGTTTCTTCTCAACACTCGATTTTAGGGTGCCGTAGTACTCGCCAAAGACCTCTGCATATTCTAAAAAATCCCCTGCCTTGATCTTATCGGTAAATTCTTCTTTCTTCATGAAATGATAATCGACATCGGCAATCTCATTGTTGCGCATGGCGCGTGTGGTACAAGAAATACTTTCTGTGACACAAGGAAATTCATCAATGATCATTCGGGCAAGTGTTGTTTTTCCAGTTCCCGCAGGTGCGCTGATCACATAGACCAGTCCTTTTTTTAGATTTCCTAAAACTTTTTCCATCATTCTATATTCTGCACTTGTTCCCGTATCTTTTCTATCTCTGCCTTTGAAGCAATCGAAAGCTTAGTGACATTCAGCTCTGCTGTCTTTGCTGCAATGGTATTGATTTCACGAAGCATTTCTTGCGTCAAGAAATCCAGTGTCCTTCCAATACTCTCTTCTTTGGAATTTAATAAAGAAGCTGTCTGCTTTATGTGCGACTTTATACGGGTGATTTCTTCGGAAATATCAACTTTTTCAGAAAAGATCGCAATCTCTCTCAAAATTCGCTCATCGATCTCTGCTTCTGCAAGCATCTCTGTGAGACGTTTTTTTAATTTTTTCTGGTATTTTTCTGGGCTTTTTTTGCTCTCTTTTTCAATGGCAGCAACATTTGTGGAGAGGGTTTTCAGCCTCTTGAGAATGTCTTGCTTCAATGCTAGCCCTTCGGTCTGTTTCATCTTGATGAGATCTTGGAGGGCTGATCTGAGGGTCTTTTTGAGTTCGCTTTGGATTTTGGGGCCAAATTCTTCTTCGAGAGAAATCCGATCGAGTTGGAGGAGTAAAAAAGGTAAGGTAATCTCCTCAGAAGCAAGGCGGAGTTCTTTTGCCACTTTCGTGAGTTGGCTCTTGAGCTTTTTGAGAAGAGAAATGGAGGCCAAAGTCGTCCTTCCTTTCGCAAAATTGATTTTTACGGTCAACTTTCCCCTGTGAATGGACTCTGTGATTTCCTTGCGCAACTCCAAATCGAGGAAGAGAAGTTCTCGAGAAAGGTGCATGTGAATATCGAGCATTTTACGATTAACCGAGTGGATTTCTACGATCCAAGAAAATCCTAGGATTTCTTTGCTTTTGGCTCTTGCATATGCTGTCATGCTTCTAGTCATCTTTTTCACCCCTGTTAACAAATTTTCCAAAACTCATTCGATGAATGGGTGTTGGGCCATGTGCATCAATGGCATCTTGGTGTTGCTTTGTCCCATATCCCTTATGATCATGAAACCCATACTCGGGATAGAGGTCATGATAGCCGATCATAATGTGATCTCGCGTTACTTTTGCCAGGATGGAAGCCGCGGCAATCACCTGGGCTTTCTGATCCCCATCAACAATACTTTCTGAAGGGATCTCACAGTCAGGAACATGGCACCCATCAACAAGAAGAAACTGCGGTGTTTTGCTGAGGCGAAAAATCGCGCGGCGCATGGCTTCCAAAGTGGCATTGTGAATATTGAGCGAGTCAATTTCAGCTGCTTCGACAACACCAACTCCAAAATGGATTTCTGGGTGGAGGATGAGATCTTGATAGAGTGTATAACGAAGTTCACTCGTCAGTTTCTTGCTATCATCAATCCTGCGAAGCTTATATCCTTCGGGTAATATGCAAGCAGCTGCAACAAGGGGACCAGCTAGTGGGCCTCTTCCTGCTTCATCTACACCTGCAATGATTTCAAATCCTTCGCCTCGGATTTGGTCTTCGATATTGCACAGGCGCTTTAAGCGGAAGGTTTCTTTTCGCTTTGTCCTTGCTGCCACTTATTCTTCTTTCTTTTCTTCTTTCTCAGCCTTGGGCTTTTCTTCCTTTGCCGGTTTTTCTTCCTTTGCTGGTTTTTCTTCTGCAGCTTTAGGCTTTTCTTCCTTGGCAGGCTTTTCTTCTGCAGCTTTTGTCTCTTCTTCTGCGGCTATTGGCTCTTCTTTCTTAAGCTCTTTTTCCCGCTTCCCTTCCTTGAAAATGCGTTCTTGGATTTTTGCTTTCTTTCCAAAGACACCGCGCAAGTGGTAGAGTTTTCCCTTTCGCACTTTTCCTCGTTTGACCACTTCAATCTTTGCTACACGAGGACTATGGATCAGAATCACACGCTCCATCGCGGATCCGTAGGCTACACGATAAAGGGAAACGGTCTCTGAGATCCCTGTTCTTTTACGTGCAATTACGGTGCCAGTAAAAATCTGAATCCGTGTTTTTGCTCCTTCGATGATGCGGTAGTGAATACTGATGGTGTCACCTACTTTGAAGTCAGGGATATCGGTCTTGAGCTGCTCCGCTTCAATACTTTCAATCAGTTGGTTCATCGTTTGCTCCTATTAATTCTGGTCGGACTTGCCGAGTTATCTTTTCACTTTGGCTTTTTCGCCATTTAATAATTTTTCTGTGGTTTCCGCTGATGAGTACTTCGGGGACGCTCATCCCTTCAAACTCTTCTGGACGGGTATATTGTGGGCCTTCAAGCCATCCATCTTGGAACGAATCGCTGCTAGCCGCGTCTGCATGCCCCAGTACACCTGGGATAAAGCGGACGGTTGCATCGACCAAAACGATGGCGGGAAGGCACCCATTTGTTAGGACATAGTCCCCAATGCTGATCACTTCGTCTACTTCGTTGTCAATCACTCTTTGATCTACTCCTTCGTAATGGCCGCATAGCAAAATCAGATGGTTTTTTTTTGCTAGGCTCTCACATTTTTGCGCTTTCAGCTGTTGTCCTTGTGGAGAAAGATAAATCACATGGGAATCATTTCTCTTCACACTGCGTATCGCCCGAATACAAGGACCGGGCGCCATCACCATGCCAGGACCCCCTCCAAAAGGGCGGTCATCCACACGGTTATGTTTATCTTCTGCAAACTTTCGGATATCGATCAAATTGATCGAAATCAATCCTTTCTCTCTTGCCTTTTTCAAAATGCTGACTTCAAAAGGTCCCTGAAAACTTTCTGGGAAAAGAGAAAGAATGTCAACCTGCATTACTTTGCACTCTTTTTGCTTCCAGTTTCCTTTGCAGGCTCAGCGCTTTTCTTTCGATTTGCACGTCGTTTTGCAGCCAATTTTACTTTCCTAGCTTCGCGCTTATCGTTCCACTGCTTGATGATGCCAGGGGCCACACGCGCGATGAGTTGTTTCGCTTCATGGGTCATCTCAGCACCCAGATTCAACCAGTGCAATGTTTTTTCTTCGTTTACTTTGGCATTGTTTTCAGCCATAAAGGGATCATACCATCCCAAGTTATCCAGGTATTTTCCATCTCGTTTGACATGTGTATCACAAGCCACTAAGCGATAGGTCTGGCGATTGGTGCGTCCTTGTTGGCGCAGTCGAATTTTCACTGCCATAACATCTCCTTTGACATATTTAAATTTGGCATCGATTTCATTTTTGGCATCGATTTGAATAGTTTTTTCAATTTCTTAAATCCTTTGACGAGGCGGTTCACATCGTCGATACTTGTTCCACTTCCTTTGGCGATGCGAACGCGCCGGCTGGGAACCAGCTCAACTCGCTCTTCTCGCTCAAGAGGGGTCATCGATTGAATGATTGCTTCGGTTTTTTGAAACTCTTTTTCCGAAATGTCTAAATCTTTCATATTGGACATCCCGGGAACCATTTGGAGCAGGCTCTTGAAAGATCCCATTTTCTTCATCATGCCCATTTGCTTGAGATAGTCATCATAGGTAAAGGTGGCTTTGCGCAGTTTTTTCTCTAGCTTGGCACTTTCTTTTTCATCGATATGCTCTTCTACCTTTTTCACCAGATTGACGACATCACCCATTCCAAGAACACGATCTGCCATCGATTTGGGATTGAAAACCTGAATATCATCGATATGTTCGCCGATCCCTTCAAACTTGAGAGGTCTTTTCGTCACCTCAGTGATCGAGATCGCAGCTCCGGCACGAGCACTTCCATCAAGCATGGTCAAAATACTTCCCGTGATTCCAAGAGCCTCATCAAATTCTTGTGCTGTTTTCACGGCATCTTGTCCTGTCGTCGCATTGGCAACAAAGAGGATTTCTTGGGGGTCGAGAGCTTTCTTCAGATCACCCAGCTCATTCATGAGGACTGCATCAATGTGCAGACGCCCCGCAGTATCGATCAGGAGAACATCAAAGCCTCCTTTGCGGGCCATAGCATGCGCTGCTTTTGCGACCTTTAGCGGTTTTTTCTCTCCTTCTACGGCAAAGACTTCTGTTTCACTCTGACCGCAAACTCTCTTGAGTTGTTCTACGGCTGCTGGACGCTGCAAATCGCAAGCCGCAACAAGGACTTTTTTGTTTTTTTTCTTTAAATATTGCGCAAGCTTTGCGCAAGTTGTCGTCTTTCCAGATCCTTGCAATCCGCAAAGCAAAATCACAGTGGGATGACCTGTGAATGCGAGCTCTGGTTCTTCTGAGCCCATCAGTTCAATCAGTTCTTCGTGAACCACTTTGATGAATTGCTGATCAGGACTGACCGATTTGAGAACAGCGTCGCCAAGAGCTTTTTCTTTCACTTTTCGGACGAATTGCGAAGCAACCGAATAGTTCACATCGGCATCGAGCAGGGCAAGGCGCACCTTGCGGACTGCGTCCGAGATATTCTCCTCTGTCAACTTTTTTTTGCCGGCCAGCGAAGAAAAGAGCTGGGTAAATTTATTAGAGATCGAATCAAACATAATTGATTCAACTCATTATAGAGGAAATTCCTTTCAAATTCAAGGAAAAGAAACGGTCGTGCCCCGCTAAGTCCTGCTCAACCATAAGATCTTCCCAAGGACCCCCTGAAAAAATCTTTGTCACCGCTGCTCCAAGGCCAGTACCGATTTCAAAAAAAACTTTAGCTCCAGGCGCCAAAATAGGAGGAAGATCGCTCGCAAGACGCTCATAAAATTCCACCCCACTTGACCCAGAAACAAGGGCCATTTTGGGTTCAAACATGCGGACACTCTCCTCAAGCTTGCCATATTCGTCTTCCGTCACGTAAGGAGGATTGCAGAGGACAAGATCAAATTTTTGGGAAGCGACCGGAGCCGTTAAATCGCCTTGTAGCCAAGTTATATCAGGCCCATTTTGCTTTGCCACGGCAAGCGCTTTTTCACATAGATCAACACCGACCACTTCCATTTCTGGGAAAGTTTTTTTTAAACCTACTGCCAAACACCCCGAGCCGCTGCAGAGATCCAAAGCCCTTCTTTCAGAGCCATCAAGTCTTTTGCAAATGAGATCAAGCAAAATTTCTGTTTCTTGGCGAGGAATCAAAACATCTGGAGTCACTTTGATTTTGACATCAAAAAAATCCACCTCTCCCAAAATATACTCGATCGGCTCTCCACTGATCGCTCTTTTGAGGGCCTTTCGAAAGGGAATGAGTTCCTCTTCGACAAGAGGGCGATCAAAGTGCATGTAAAGCTCGATTCTCTTTTTTTGCAAAAAGTGTGCCAAAAGGGTTTCGGCAACAAGGCGCGGACGCGCGATTTTGTGCTTTGTCAAAAACTCTATAGAGAGCTGCAAAATCGTTTTACAATCTTTCATCACGATGAGGCAAGTTTTAGTTGATAGAAATGGGCGACCAAAGACTCTGTGATCTCTTCTAAATCTCCTTCCATCACCATCTCGAGCTTATAGAGTGTCAAATCGATCCGGTGGTCGGTAATCCGGTTTTGGGAATAATTGTATGTTCGAATCCGCTCAGATCGATCCCCTGTTCCCACTTGAGATTGGCGCAAATCTGCTCTCTCTTTTTGCGATTGCCGTCTTTCCTCATCAGCAATTTTAGCTGAGAGAAGGCGCATCGCCTTGTCCCGGTTTTTGTGCTGGGAGCGCTCCTGCTGGCAATAGGCAACCATCCCTGTCGGAATATGGGTGATGCGTACTGCTGAGTCGGTTGTGTTGACATGTTGCCCCCCAGCTCCCGAGGCGCGATAGGTATCGATTTTGAGATCTCTTTCATCGAGATCGACCGCTTCTTTCTCGTCAGGCTCCATCAAAACAGCTATGGTCACTGCCGAGGTATGGACACGACCTTGTGTCTCTGTTTCGGGAACGCGCTGAACCCGATGGGTTCCTGCTTCATACTGCATCATGCGGTGTACGCTCGGGCCAGACAAAACCATGATGTGTTCTTTAAAGCCACCAATCTCTGATTCTGCAGAAGAAAGCAGTTCCCATTTCCACCCGCATTTGGCAGCATATAGCTGATACATACGAATGATATCGCCGACAAAAAGAGCTGCCTCATCCCCTCCCGTTCCTGCGCGCACCTCAACAATGGTATTGCGGTTATCATCAGGATCTGGAGGAACAAGAAGAGTTTCTACCTTGTTTCTTGCGCCGAGGACTTCTTTCTCTAAAGTCTCGATTTCCTCGCTGAGCATTGCAAGAAGCTCTTCATCGGTTTCTTCTTTGCTAAGATCGACATCTTCTTTGAGCTGTTTTTCGATTTTTTGTAAATGGGACCATGCCTCCTTGATCTGGCTCAAGTAGGAATGTTCCCGAGTGAGTTCTTTATAGGCTTTCTGATCAGAAAAGACCTCGGGCTTTCCCAGAAGCATTTCCACTTCGGCAAAGCGATCGATCAATTTGGCAACGCGCTGCTCCATAGTGCCAGGCTACTTTTTCGCAGCTTTTTTCGCCTGCGTTTTTTTAACAGGAGCTTTTTTTGCCGTCTTGGCTGCTGTTTTCTTAGCCGGGACTTTTTTCTCTTCTTGCTTCGCCTGCTCTTTTTCTCCCTCTTCTTTTTTCTTCGCGTACCGCTTGCGGAATTTATCGACACGACCTTCTGTATCAATAAATTGCTTGCTACCAGTAAAGAACGGATGCGAGGCAGAAGAAATCGGGACACGATAGATCGGATATTCTTTTCCCTCAAAAGTTTCCGTTTCCTTGGGCTTCAGAGTAGACCCACAGACAAACTTCGTTCCGGTAGAAGAATCGACAAAGAGTACGTCTTGATAATCAGGATGACCTTCTTTTTTCATAAGAGCTCCAAAAAGTGTTTACTATAGACCAGTCATTATAGCCCGATAAATGAATTATTCACAAGCTTTAGAGGCTTTCTCTGAATTGCTTTCGCCGCCAAGAGTCAAAATTTTCCCCTAGAAGAGAGCTCTGGAAAGCGGAGCAAACTCAACTCGAGTTTGTGGAGCTTGCAGAGCGTCTCATTAGGGGGAAAGATGACTCTTATTGACGGTGGAATGAATTCAGAGAACGCCTCTTAGACCGGAGTGCCATGCGAGCTGTGCGCAGCCCCTCTAACACCCCCTCCTCATAACGAAAAAAGGGGTGATTTTCCAAAGCAGGAAAATCATTTGGCTGGAGGATATCGTCCCGCGTGATATGGGGAATAATTTTTTCTGCAAGCCTAAAAACCTTTTCCTCTTGAAGAGCAATCAGTTCATCAAAAAGCTTTTCCAGCATTTTCTTCTCTCCTCTCTCTAAAGAATGTTTGCATCAGCTCTTTCGCCTCCCCTTCACACACTCCAGATTCAACCTCTACTTGATGAATTGGATGGAACCTACTGAGCACATCAAAAACACTCCCATTTGCCCCATGACGCAAATCGGGGGCGCCATAGACAAGTCTCTTGATCCGAAAGAGCGCCATCGCTCCTGCACACATAGCACAAGGTTCTAGCGTACAATAGAGAGTGGTGTTTTGCAAACGCCAATTGCCCAAAACTTTTGCTCCCTCTTGCAAACAAAGGAGCTCTGCATGAGCCGATGCATCACGATTTTTTTCGACTAGATTATGTGCGTGCGCTAAAATTTTTTCATCCAAAACAAGGACAGCGCCCACCGGAACTTCTCCAATGGCAAAAGCTTTTTTTGCCTCGAGAAGAGCCTCTCGCATAAAATTTTCATCATGTAATTTCATCAGTTTTATCACTTGAACGGAATTAATTTGCTATGCTATCATGAAGCTTTGCAATTGACAAGGCGCGAACAATCTTCACATTGTCATTGAATTGAAAAGAAGAATTGTTTACAATAATGTTTACTTGCACAAATGATTTTAGTTTCTAGTAAGGAGAACTTTAAATGTCACTCGATAAAGGCACAAAGGAAGAAATCACTAAAAAGTTTCAACTGCATGAGAAGGACACCGGATCCGCTGACGTTCAAATCGCAATTTTAACTGAGAGAATTGCAGAGCTTAGCGACCATTTGAAACTCGCTCCCAAGGATCACAGCTCACGTTTGGCTCTTCTCAAACTCGTCGGCCAACGCCGTAAACTATTGGATTATTTGAACTCTACGGATACAAAACGGTATCAAAATTTGATTTTGCGCCTCAACTTGCGCAAATAAATCCCATCCCCCTTAATGAGATCTTAACAAAGAGCAAGCATTATGCTTGCTCTTTGTTTTATACCCAAACAGATTGAAGAACTTTAGAATTTGACAAAGAGGTTCCACGGATTTTTCAAATAAGACGAGCAGCAGTGTTCGTAGACACGGAGCGAGGAATAGATGAACAATCCGTGGAAAAAACGATGCGGGCAAAAACCAATTCTTCAATTTGTTTGGGTATACCCCTAAATTATGTTGTCATGTTATGCTTTGAACATGTTTGGCGAGATAGAATGTCCACTTTTGCAAAGGAAATTCATTTGCTTGCAAAATTGGTCAGTTTATCCGCCAGACGAAAGTCTAAATTAACCATATAGGAATTTTATGAATAAAGAATCTATTAGCGTATCAGTTGGCGGACGAGAAATCACCTTCGAAACCGGCAAAATTGCTCGCCAAGCCAATGGCTCGGTGATCCTCCGCTCAGGCGATACCATGCTCCTTGCAACTGCCTGTGCTTCTGACGCCCCTCTCGAGAACGTCGATTTTCTTCCCTTACGGGTTGATTATCAGGAAAAATTTTCCTCCGCAGGCAAAACCCTCGGCGGATACCTAAAAAGAGAAGGACGTCCCATTGAAAAAGAAATTTTAACTTGTCGTCTGATTGATCGACCTTTGCGTCCTATGTTTGAAAAAGGCTGGTTTCACGACACTCAAGTCCTCTCCTATGTTCTCTCTTATGACGGAATTCATATGCCCGATTCCCTTGCACTCTGCGCCATCTCTGCAGCCCTTGTGATCTCGGATATTCCTCTCAGGAAACCGATAGCAGGTGTCCAGGTCGGCCTGATCGGTGAACGTCTTGTGATCAATCCCACCCTCCAAGAGATGGAAAAATCCCGCCTCGACCTCATGCTAGCTGGAACGGAAGATGCCATCCTGATGATTGAGGGCTTTGCTGACTTCCTTACTGAAGACCAAGTCCTTGAAGCTGTGGAAGAAGGACACAAAGCGATTAAGCAGATCTGCCTTGCTCTTTCCGAATGGCAAAACATGATTGGTAAACCCAAGCGATTGGACACCTTACGGCTCCCTTCTGAGGAAATCCTCAAAGAGGTTGAGGCCTTCACAGCAAAAGACCTAGAAAAAGCCATTCGCATTGCAGGCAAACAAGACCGAGAAGAAAAAGTGGGGAGCTTAAGTGACGTCCTCCTCGTCAAATTTTGTCCTGAAGACCAGCCCCTCTATCCCAAAAATGAAGTCATGGCGGCCTTCAAAAAAGTTCAGGCTCGCATCATGAGGGAAATGATCCTAACTGAAAATGTCCGCTCTGATGGCCGCAAAACCGATCAAGTGCGCCCCATCACAATTGATATGAATTATCTTCCCCGCACACATGGAAGTGCAGTCTTCACCCGTGGAGAGACGCAAGCTATTGCCGTCGCTACTCTTGGTGGAGAGAATATGGCCCAACGATACGAGACTCTCAATGGCGATGGAGGAAGGCGTTTTTATCTCCAATATTTCTTCCCTCCTTTCTGCGTTGGAGAAGTGGGACGTTTTGGTCCTCCTGGAAGACGAGAAATCGGACATGGAAAGCTTGCTGAGCGTGCTCTCGCAGCAACTCTCCCCCCACAAGAAGACTTTCCGTATGTCATACGTCTTGAATCCAACATCACAGAATCGAATGGCTCGTCTTCCATGGCCTCAATTTGTGGTGGATGTCTTGCGATGATGGAAGCCGGAATCCCCCTCAAACATCCAATTGCTGGGATTGCCATGGGTCTCATTTTAGAAGGTGAGAAATATGCCATTTTGTCCGACATCCTGGGTGCAGAAGATGCTCTCGGCGATATGGACTTCAAAGTAGCTGGAAATGATTCTGGCATAACTGCCTTCCAGCTCGATATCAAAATCGAAGGAATTACTCCACAGCTCATGCGTGCCGCACTCATGCAGGCCAAAGAGGGACGACTACATATCTTGCATAAAATGCTCGAAGCCTGTCCGAAACCAAAAGAACACCTCTCCCCTCATGCCCCACGCATCGAAACCGTCCGAGTCAAGCCAAGTAAGATTGGAGCAGTGATTGGGCCCGGAGGCAAACAAATCCGTGAGATCGTTGAAGTGAGCGGTGCCGAGATCAATATCGACGATGATGGTCTCGTCAGCATCGTAGCAGCTACCCATGATTCAATGGAAAAAGCCAAGCAGATGATTCATGATCTCACAGCAGAAGCTGAAATCGGCAAGACCTATAAAGGAAAAATCGTCTCGATTGTCCCCTTTGGAGTTTTCGTGGCGATCTTTCCCCAACTCGAGGGTCTCTGCCACATCTCTGAACTCTCACATGAGAGAATTGATGATATTCACAAGAAAGGGTTTAAAGAAGGACAAGAGCTTGAAGTCAAAGTCCTCGACATCAATGACAGAGGCCAAATCCGCCTCAGCCATAAAGTTCTCCACCCGCACCCTGCGAAAAAACCAAGCTAGCAATCAAAGATAGAGTCCTCAGCTTTAAGCTGGGGATTTTTTCAACAAACCCCATTTGAGAGATAAAAAATGAGGATCCCACCAAAAAGTGTGATCATTCAAAAGCGATGTCAAATCAGGGTCCTTTCCCCCAAAGACGGACATTCGATTTATAGAGCTGTCAACGAAAGCCTGCCTTCCCTCAAGCGATTTATGCATTGGGCACATTTTGTGGGAGACTTTGAAGAAGCTCTTTCAATTTATTCTGACTTTCAGGCAAAGGCTTTAAAAGGCGAAGAAGCAAATTTTGCTGGTTTTGAAATAAACAGCGGAGAATTTCGTAAATGTTCACCACCCCCATTTCCTCTATGAAAAATGGGATGCCCGATGGAACCTGGCAATCGGTTTTTCAATCACATTTCCATAGGGGA
>QIGB01000037.1 GCA_003228815.1 Chlamydiota bacterium
TTATTTTCAAAAATTTGGAGATCAGTCGGATGATACTCATCCACTTCCTACAAGATCTGCTGATTCTACAAGCTATACGGATCCCATCCCCTGACCTAGAGATTCTGCTGGATATACTAGCCCTGTTTCTCCTCCTTAGGAAAATTTGT
Organism: Chlamydiota bacterium; assembly: GCA_003228815.1. GTDB lineage: Bacteria > Chlamydiota > Chlamydiia > Chlamydiales > Rhabdochlamydiaceae > Sacchariniichlamydia. Next base: position 150 of record QIGB01000037.1, read on the forward strand.
GATAGAAGAATAGTCCTCTAGTGTCATTATAGCTCGACTTTGTACAATTTTTACACTCATCTTCTGAGAGATCCTTACCACAGCGAAATAAATTTTTCTGGAAGGGTAAAAAACACCCATCCGTTCAAAATTTATTACACTGGAGTTTGGCTCTCTCTAAAATCTTCGTCCAAAAATTGTACAAAGTCGAGCTTATTTCAAATGAGGTGAGAAAATTCTTTTTAATACAAGAGCGATTTTGCTAATCCCCAATTTGAAGGGTCCTTGGCTGCCTCATAGATCTTGCCATCAATTTCCTTGAGTTTGATACAAATGGCTTTCGTATCTTTTAGAATACCTTCAGTTTCGCACCATTCAAAGAAGGTCGAAAGAGCCGGTGCTACCTGTTTGAAATCTTTCTCATTTGTCGACATTTTCCGAGGAAGAATATCGAGACACATGTCTTCAACAAGCATTTCATCATACTGAAAGGGCTTTGCGAGATGGTATCCATAAGCATAGTCAATGAATCCATGAATGAAGAAGCAGGCGATATTTTTTTTATTGTTCTTCCAAGAAGAACAACAGGGACTTGATAGAAATTGTTCTAGCACTTCTTCACCCCAAGATACCAGAGCCTCGTAGGAATCATCATTGTACTCTTCATCTACCGTGAGCAAAATAGGATTGATAGTGGCAATTGTCTTACTCATTCTTACGAACCTCCTTTATTTTACCTGTCGGACATTATATAAGATTCTGCTAATAACTGACAACTGTGCAAATGCCCATGATTCCACACTTTGGTTTCGGTTCACCTCCAGGGCGCCTGCAAAGTCGAGTTTGCGGACCCTTTGTCTCGTAGGGCCCAAATTCACAAAATCTTCCTGCGCAAGTATAGAGCATTTGAAAATAATTCACACTTTCCACATAATTGTATATTATCGTGATTCGAGAACGGGAAATTTTGCCTAAACCAACGCTTTAGGATTTTTTATCCACAGGGAAATAGCCAATTCTTGAATCATGATGAATACATATACATTTACCCTCAAAAAAGAGAACGTTTATGCAGCAGTTAGAGTCAAATGAATTGGAAGTTGCCAAACATCAACTACAAGAAATTATCAAGCCCTTCCAACAGGAGCAAAACCGACGTCAAAAGAAATCTGATTTTTTAAAGAAGTGCATACGAAGCATGGAAAAAAATGATTTCTTTCAGGTAGATGAGCTTTTGAAAAGCAAACTTGCTTGGGACATCTTAGAGGATTCTTACCTTGCAGAATGTAACTCGATTTTCAGTGAACTTCGAAAGTTCGCTGACGAGCAGATTCATCAATACCGTGTCGAGTTTAAGGAGGCTTTGTTACAACTCGCGGATGCTGCTGAACTCCCTTTGCAAGTGGACATTCCTCGTTTTTCGGTATTGAAAGGAATCGAGGGGAAATTGGATTTTGCAAACAGAAGTACAACGATCAACCAAGTCATCTTGAAATCGATTGACCCTAAGCGGATTATCTCAATGGCGATCAAGATCAAGTGCAAACTTTATGATAGGATATTTGAGCCACAAAAATTTATTGATTCATTATTCCAATGCTACAACAAAATTCTGAAAGAAGCAGGTCAAGGAAAAGGAAATATCGTTCCGATCCGTCAACTCTACAGCGAATATGTGTGGTCGTTACAAAGCAAGGCGTTTTTTCAAAATATGGACAAAGGAAAATTCAAAGGATACGCCATCGACCAATTTGCAGTAGACCTCTGGAGGTTTTTTGAATCAGGTGTCTCTTCAGCCGAAGGTGGATATCGCATTCGCTTAAATTCTGGAAGGGGAAATTCTCTATGGCTGATCGATCAAGATGGAGAAAGGCGACAAATCACACACGCATTGTTTGTGAAAAACTAGAGGATTTTTACGATGAAGACACGAGAGGATATTGACCAGCTTCAGCCGTTCCAAGCAAGAGCAATTATTGAGGGATTGAGAAAAGGCATCGTTCCCACTGAATATGTCTCATTTTTTACAGTTGGGCGTCAAAATTGGTTGAAATTTGTCGAAGAAGACTTGGACGACTTCATTGCGGAAGGAGGGGGGAAAGTTCGATTTATTAATGGAGATTATGGTGATGGAAAAACGCATTTTATGTCCATTATTCAGCAACTCGCCTTACAAAAAAACTTCGCTTCATCTTTCGTCGTATTGACACGCGAAACTCCAATTCACAAGTTCGAGGTCGTCTACCAAGAAATCGTATCCCAACTCCGTGGCCAGTTTCAAGGAATGGGAATTCGTCCTTTGATCCAGCAGTGGATCAATGAACAAAAAAAGATAGAATCTGATTTTCAAACGCTTTCTACTTCTTTACGCCAAATACATGGAATGGGGCTTAGCTTTTCTAATGCTTTGCTTGGGCTGTGGCAACTCAACACCTCCCCTCCTTCAAAAGAAGGAATGACCGAGGAAGGGGAAAAAGACACCCAAGAAATCTTATACCAATGGTTTGAAGGGAAAAAGGTAGCCAAGAAAGATCTCAAGGAGTTTCATGTATTTGAAACACTAAACAAAACCAATAGCAAACAATTTTTACAATCCTTGGTTGCATTCCTCAAGTTCACCAAGCATAAAGGCCTTGTTTTGTTGCTTGATGAGCTGGAGACAATCATCACACAAGGCGCTTCGATTCGAAATGCTGCATACGAAAATGTTCGGCTCCTCATGGATAACACAGAGCATACTCAATACTTACAGCTGTTTTTCTCCTTGATTCCCGATGTGTTGTTATCGGAAAAAGGGTTTAAGTCCTACGATGCCCTCTGGAGTCGTGTGCGCAGCATTGGAGATTCAGAGGGGATCAATTACCGTGGCACTTTGGTGGATTTACATAAAACGCCTTTGGAACGACAAGAGCTTGTCAACTTGGGAGTCTCTTTAAGAAAGATTCATGAGATTTCCTACCGTTGGAGTGCGCAACAATCGGTTTCTTGTGATTTGATTGACAACATCTGCCAACAGCAAGAAAAGATGGGCGCATTAAGTGAAGTCCGTTTATTTATCAAACAGATGATTCGTCTTCTAGATATGGCAGAACAAGGCAATTCGATGGATGACACGGACCTTCTTCAAAACCTCGTGGCCAGCCAAAAAGAGGCCGAGGTAGAAAAAATGCGCCAACTGGAGCCTGCTTGGGATGCTTAACAGAGAACAATTTCTAATTAGGCGTGCTGTAGAACGTCTGCGGGATGGATTGTTTGATCCCGTCGCAGTGAATCGATTAACTGTAGAGGAAAAGTGGATTCAATCATCCTTCTCTAAAGGTCTTAAAGCTCTAGAAAAAGATCAATCAGAACACTTATGTATCTGCGGGTCCTATGGACAGGGAAAGTCACACACCATCCTCTATATGAGCCAGCAAGCCCTTCGTGAAGGATATGCAACGAGTGTGGTGCAGTTGGATTTTAGAGAAGTGCCTTTCCACCAATTTCCTATTGTCTATCAAGCTATCTTGGAAAAACTCTCGCTACCCGATGGTCAAACATTCGCAAAAGCATGGAAGCAATGTGCAAATATGGAATTATTGGAGGGTTTTGATGCAATGCCCAACCGATTTCGCATGATCCTCACCGCGATGCTTGGTAAAAACAAACAACTGACACCCAGGGAAAGGACTTTCAAGAAATATCGTGACTATCAACCAAAAGAGTATGGGAGTTGGTTAGAACAAGCTCTGATGGGACACAACATCCCCATTTCAAACCTAAAAAAAGCTCTCAAATATCGAGAAGTGGACGGGTATCAAAAGCAATCTCTCATTTGCCGAGGGAATACTCCATACATGCAAATGGTTCAATCCCTTGGACAGCTATTCAAAAAGATGGGGTATAAGGGCTTGGTACTATTTTTTGACGAAGGAGAATCCATTGCACAGGGACGCCTCGGTAATCGGGCGAAGAGTTATGCTCTTTTAGATCAATTCTTTCACAGTACCAGCTCTGTTTACCCGATCTTTGCCTTTACAGAGGACTTTTTTGATAAGGTAAATCACGAGCCATACAATGATGAGCGAGCCATCTTTCCAAAAAACTATGCACAAGCCTGGCGAGATATAAATCTTGTGCGGCTGGATGACTTTTCTTCCCAAAGATGGGAGGCCCTGCTTGATCGCCTCATCCAACTCTATGCACAAGCATATCAGGTCGAACTGCCCAGCCATACCAAAGGAAAATTACACACTTTACTTCAAAACATTGAAGGGCAGGAAACCAGATTCAGGTTAAAATCTCTCGTGAACCAACTCGATATGGAATCTCAACAAACTTTGTTGGAAAGAGGTACCGTTTATGGATGAAAAATAAGATGTGTACGGTACGCAATGATCTCACCATTAGAACTGCTTCCTAACACATATCGTGTCTTTTTCGGCGGTTTTCCAAGCCTTACCATCGCGCAAAATGAATTGATTCATCCCATTCTTCAAGAGAGGGATATCGTGCTCCAGGAAAGCACTGGAGCAGGAAAAACCGAAGCTGTTCTGGCCCCAGCCACAGAAAACCTGATCACCCATCGCGAATGCTATACGATCGTCTACATCGTCCCTACTCGAGCATTAGCTTTAGATATGATCCGCAGAATCAAGCCCCTTTACAAACAACTGGGATTAAAGGCTGGCATTCGAACGGGCGATGGCAAAACCCTTTGGGATGCCAAGCCAGACCTTCTCATCATGACTCCAGAGTCATTGGATGTTTTGCTCGGAAGCAATAATCAGAGCAATCAGCACTTTACAAAACATATTCATGTGATGATTGTCGACGAGGTCCATGTGTTTATGCACAATGACCGTGGCCATCAACTTTCCTATTTGCGTAAGCGGATCGAAAGGCAGTCACTTGCGCCACTACAAACTGTGGCATTGTCCGCAACTCTTGCAGATCCAAATGATATCGTACGGCTATTGGATCTCAAAAAAAATGTTTTCTCTTACAAACAATCCGCTACGCATAAATTACAACCATGTTGGGTTCACCTTAAAGATCTAGAGCACGAGTTATCCCCTTTTTTTGATGATCTCTACCTTCATTGGAGGTGTAAAAAGATTTTGGCTTTTGCAAATACTCGCAAGAAGTGTGAAGAAGTCCACCATTTGTTAAACAAATCGGGGCTGTTTTCCCAAAAACTCTGGATACACTACTCCAACCTTTCTACCAAAGAGAGAAGAGCTATTGAATCTTCTTTTCGAAAGAGCAAAATGGGAGTCTGTATTGCCACAACCACCTTGGAATTGGGCATCGATATAGGAGATGTGGGTGGCGTGGTGCTCTTGGGACCTCCTCCCTCTTCAATGGCATTTCTTCAGAGAATTGGTCGGGGAAACCGTCGAGAGCAGCATAAGAACTTTTGGGGCATCTGCCAAGGAGTAAACGTAAAACGCCAACTGATCAAGTTTTTAGCACTGCATGAACTTGCAAAAGAGAATCAAGTAGAAACAGTACTTCCCTTCGAAAGTTACAGCGTGCTATTACAACAGATTTTATCTTGCTTGTACTCCAAAAAGTGGCTGTCCATAGAATTTTTACAGCCACTTTTTCCAAAAAAATCGGAAGAATTGCACGAAATTTTTCATCACATGCTTGCCAACAAATGGCTAAAGCCAACAAAGCACCCAGGGCTTTATGAAGGAGGGTGGCGCTACTATGCCGCATTAAAAAAAAGGCAAATTTGGGGCAACTTTCCCCCTACAGATGAAGAGTATGATGTGATTTTAAAACAAAAAAAAATCGCCACGATTCCCCTCTCAACCATCAAGCAGTTGGAACTGGGAGATCTCATCCGATTAACGGGAAAAACACTGAGAATCTTGCAGATTGAACAAAAAGAAACCATCCGTGAGGTTTGGGTAGAACAGTCGAAACAGATTGCAACAAAAGAGCTGTTTTGGGTTGGATTTGGAGCTCCAACGTCTTTTGAAGTCGCGCAAAAAATGAAAACGATTCTGTCCGCACCCTCTGAGCACCCGGGTCTTTTGAATCGTACGCATCGCCTGCTAGAAAAGGAAAGAAAGAAGATGGACAGGTCCATTGAACAGCCCAGTGGAATGCGTATCCATAGAACCGAAAATGGAGCCTATCGCTATGAAACATTTTTAGGGACTGTCGGAAATTTTATTCTGTACCATCTTGTGAAAACCCAACTAGCGAAAAAAATTGATGGACTATCAGTGAGTTTTGACGAGTTAGGCATTGAGGGCAACCAACAAATTCCGTTTCATACCCTAAAGATTCCCCATACTTCACAACAACTGCAACAATGGGTATCCCTTCACCTGTCTCTACTCCGAGCAAGCTTCCCATGGAATAACTGGCTTCACTGGCTACCTGAAAAGCATCAACAAAGGGAAATCTACTCTCGTCTCCATGACCCGAGAGTCCTCCAAACCTTCCACCGGTATCATTTAGAAACGAAATGGTTTCCGTTGCCCGAGGATGACAAGAATGCTACACACCCAACGGAGACATATCGGCAAGGCTAAGGTACATAAAGAAATAACCTGACAATCCTCAAGCAAGAAACCGGTTCAGATCTTGAGGATTTTTCCGCAGTAGATATTCCTGCAAAATCTACAAGGGAAAATCATCGGGAGCTAAGTCGATTTTCCCCTCGTGAATTGTCACGATTATTTCTTTACGGGCCCTAAGGCAAACGCCTTTTTGCTTCTCTGACACCTCTCGAAAAGCTCGGTGCGAAAGATCCCCTCTCTATTACGAGTACAAGGATCCGGGGATTTTTCTCTACTCTGTTAGCGCAAAATAGAAATGAGCCTTTTTCGATAGCCTCGCCCAGCGAAAAAACAGCAAAATCCAAACGAATATTATAAGTCTTTGGTTAATAGAGGCTTGAGAAGTATGTTTACATAATATTATTTATGTATTTAATAATTAATAGATATGTGCTATAATGAAGCCTTATGAGAAAGGAAGAAGCAAAGAAAATCAATCAGACTTTTTCGATACCATCTGATGTCTCTCAAGAACTGCATACTTATGTAAAAAGACGTGAAATGAGCCAATTCGTCAGCAATGCTATACGAAAAGAACTTGAGTTTAAAAAAGAAGAGCTTAGAAATGCCTATCTTGCAGCTAGCCAAGACGAGGGTCAACAAGAGGCTATAGATGAGTGGGAAAGTACTGTCGGCGACGGAACCGATGAGTGGTAGGAAAAATGATTTTCCTAAAAGAGGCGATATTTACTGGGTTAATCTTGACCCAACCATTGGTAGCGAAACGAAGAAAACACGTCCAGCATTAATCATCTCGAATGACATAGGGAATGAGACATCTAAAATAATCATCATAGCCCCCATCACCAGCAAGGTCAAAAATGTTTATCCATTTGAGGTGAAGACCTTCGTAAATGGGAAGGCAGCTAAAGTCATGCTTAATCAATGTAGAGCAGTAGATAAATCAAGATTAATCACAAAAATCGGCTCGATTGATCAAAAGAATATGAAATCAACAGAAGATGCAATAAAGATTGTTTTCGGACTTAATTAAAATCATTTTTTTGTCTGAATGTAAATGTTTACTATCCCCATTTTCTCTATGAAAAATGGGATAACTGATGGAGCCGGGCAATAGGTTTTTTAATCACACTCCCATAGGGGAGACTTCTTATTCTGAGGTGGCCACAAACAATTAATTTTTCCATCTCTCCATAGGGGAAATGAGAGTGGTGAACATTTACGTCAAACCAGTGGCTTACCTAACAAAGGGTTATCCAAATTCTTCATTTTGTTTGTGTATTTTTCGCCTATCACCAATAATGGCAACCATGGCAACTTCGCAACACGTAATTGCAAGATATCCCTCGCCAAAAAAGCATATAAAGAGAATCTTTGATATCCTCTTCAGCTCTTTTTTTCTTATGATTGGAGCTCCTTTATATGTTCTGCTCTTTTTGGTAGTCAAAGCAACTTCCAAAGGACCTGCGTTTTACAAGGGCCTCCGGATGGGCCAAAATGGACGGTTGATCTGGTGCTGGAAATTCCGGTCGATGGTTGTGGATGCCGATAAGAGACTCGCAGTCCTATTAGAAACCAATCCGGAAATGAGATCCGAATGGGAAACCTTCCACAAATTGAAAAATGATCCGCGCCTGACAAAAATCGGGTCCTTCCTTCGCAAAACTTCGCTCGATGAATTGCCCCAATTTTGGAACGTCCTCAAGGGAGACCTGAGCGTCGTAGGCCCCCGTCCTCTCGATATTCGCTGTCCCGAACGCGCAGCTCAAGAAATCCAATCCAAATACTCCATCAGAACGGAGGGTATTCTATCGGTCCGTCCTGGAATCACCTGTCTTTGGCAACTCAAGGGACGCAATGAACTTTCCTTAAAAGAGCGTGCTGTTTACGAAGAGGAATATGTCAACACCCAATCCATGTGGCTTGATTTGAAAATCATTTGCAAAACTGTTTGCATGTTGTTTTTCCCTAAAGGAGCCTTCTGATGAAAGCAATACTAGTTACGGGAGGAGCAGGATACATCGGCAGCCATGTCTGCAAGGCCTTGAAAAAAGCAGGCTTTGTCCCCGTGACCTTTGACAATCTCAGCCATGGGCACGAATGGGCCATCCGCTGGGGTCCTTTTGTATATGGCGACCTGCAAAATTCTGAAGATCTCGATAAGGCTTTTCTTGAATATCAACCCGAAGCTGTCATTCACCTCGCCGGTTCGATCCATTTACGAGAATCCATCGAAAACCCCTATAAGCACTACTTCAACAATGTGATTGGAAGTCTTTCTCTATTGAAAGCGATGGTAAAGCATAATGTTCTTCCCCTTGTCTTTTCTAGTAGCGCTGCTGTCTACGCTCCCCCACAGTATCTTCCGATGGATGAAAAACATCCCAAAGATCCGATCAACCCCTATGGAAAGACAAAATGGATGACCGAACAATTGTTCGAAGATTTTCACATTGCTCATGGCATACGTCCCATCTCTTTGCGTTATTTCAATGCCGCAGGAGCCGATCCAGATGGCGAAATCGGCGAAGCCCACATCCCAGAAACCCACCTCATTCCTCGGCTCATACTCGCCGCACAACATCCGGAAGAAACGTTCACAATCTATAACGACACTCTCGATACTCCTGATGGAACGGCCATTCGGGATTATATCCATGTGACCGATCTTGCAGAGGCACACGTCTTAGCCCTTCAATGGCTCGAAAAGAATCATCCGCCAGAAGCCTTCAATTTAGGGACTGGCAAAGGTTATTCGGTCTATGAGGTACTTGAAAAAACAAGAGAAATCACAAACAGCCCAATCAAGGCCATTGTAGAAAATCGCGATGTTGCGGAACTACCCACTCTCATCGCTGATGCGAGCAAAGCCAAAAAAGAACTAAACTGGACGCCAAAATATCCCGAGCTACAGCAAATCATCAAAACAGCATGGAAATGGCAATCAAGTCCCCTATTGACAATATAAAGGTTCCACTTTGGATCCCCTTTTTTCTCGCCCTCTTTGCCTTTTTGTTTTCTTCGGCTTTCATCCCTTCTATTCATCTGTTTTATTTCGCCCCTTTTCTTGCCATTGTCTTGCAAAGAAAACCTTTGCAAAGCAGCCTATGGATTGCCGCTTTCTGTGGCCTTTTTTACGATCTTTTCGACTCCGGAGTCCGCTTTGGACTGTATTCTCTTCTCACCGTGGGATGCACCTTTTTGTCTTACCGCTGTAAACGATGGTTTTACGAAGAAAGACTCTTTTCAATTCCACTGTATACGGCTCTGATTTCGATCATCTTTGGCCTCTTGCAGTGCCTCTTTTTGCCTTTTCATCTCAATCATCTCGTCCATTTTCTCATTTTTTTCCCTCTATTCGATGCGATTTATGCTTTTCTCTGGTTTACCTGCCCCATCATTTTGTATAATCGATTGCAAAAGAGGCCATCGACGTGAATCTCATTGAAGTTGCAAAACATGTTGCCAAAGGGGCTGGAGAAATCCTCAAAGAAGGTTTTGGCACTTCTTTTCAAATCGAGTCGAAAGAGGGAAAACAAAATCTTGTGACGGAATATGATGTTGCCTCCCAAAAATGGATCATCGAAGAGATCAAAAAGACCTTTCCCACCCATACTTTTTTAGCTGAAGAAGAAAATATTCAAGAAGAGCCCTCAGACGAAATCCTCTGGATCATCGACCCGCTTGATGGAACGGTCAACTTTGCCCACGAAATCCCCTTCTTTGCAGTCAGCATTGCAGCTGCAAAAGGCAGAGAAATTGTAGCGGGCTGTGTCTATAATCCCATGCTAGACGAACTTTTTTTTGCAGAAAAAGGCTCAGGAGCATTTTTGGGAAATCGAAAGCTTTCTGTGACAAAGCGCGATTCTTTAGAAAATGCTTTTGTTGCGACAGGATTTCCCTATAACATCAATGAAAATCCCCTCCACTGTATTGATCGATTTGGGAAAATTCTTGAAAAGGGAACCCCCATCCGTCGCCTGGGTGCTGCCTCTTTAGATATTTGCTATGTCGCAGCGGGACGTTTTGATGTTTTTTGGGAAGTAGGACTCCACCCATGGGACATGGCAGCAGGGAAACTCATTCTGGAAGAAGCAGAGGGGAAGGTAAGCCATTATGATGGAAGTCCCCACCAAATTTTTTCTTATTCCACCTTTTTAGGAACCAATGAACTTCTCCACGATGAAATGGTCGATATGCTGAAGGAGGATCTATTGTGATTATTGATGGAAAAAAAATCGCAAGTGAAATTGAAAAGACCCTTAAAAGCGCGATCGACAAAATTCATGGCCGAAAGCCTGCTCTTGCCTTCATTCTCGTAGGAGAGGATCCGGCATCAATGGCCTATATCCGAATGAAAAAAAAAAAATGCAAAGAAGTGGGAATCGTCTCAATCGATCGAGAACTTCCCGACTCCATCTCGGAAGAAGAGCTCCTTTCAATCATAACAGAATTTAATCAAGATCCCGAAGTGGATGGAATCTTGACGCAACTCCCCTTACCGCTCCATATTCGGACAGAAAAAATTCTGGAAGCCATTGATCCAAAAAAAGACGTCGATGGTTTTCATCCAATCAACATGGGCAAACTCCTCCTCGGAGAAACGAAGGGGTTTTTTCCATGTACCCCTTATGGAATCACTATCCTTCTCAAGCATGCAAAAGTAGAAACGAAGGGCAAACACGTTGTCATCGTAGGAAGAAGCAACATCGTGGGAAAACCCCTAGCAGCTTTGCTGATGCAAAAAAGAGAAGGGGCCAATGCCACCGTGACCGTTGCCCATAGCGCCTCGCAAAACCTGCAAGAAATTTGTAAATCCGCCGACATTCTCATTGCCGCCATGGGAAATCCACACTTTATCAAAGCCGACATGGTAAAAGAGGGTGCTGTCGTCATCGATGTAGGGATCAATCGCAAAGATGGAAAATTAGTTGGCGATGTCGATTTTGACTTCGTTGCTCCCAAATGCGCCGCGATCACACCTGTCCCTGGAGGAGTCGGACCCATGACGATTGCCATGCTCCTATCCAATACCCTCCTCAGCTACCAAAGATCAGCATGAACTGTATACTCTATCTCTTACTCCTTTCTTCTTTTCCCGAAATCGGAGAAACGATCCCGAGTGGTCCGTTCTCTTATCCTGGCCAAAATCCTCGCGAAATCATTATTGTCGATCCAACGAGTTCTCCCTTGCTTACGCAAGCAACAAAACAAATCCTATTAAAAATAGATCCACTTGCATCAGAAGAAGAAATTCTCATAAATACCGTCCATTTTGTTCGCGAAGAACTCTTTGATCTCATGAAATGCGATGAAACAAATGTTTGGAAATTCATTATCGCCTGCTCCGATGAAGAAGAACTCCCAGAAATCCCTCTCGATGCATTTCTAAAAGAAAAACTAGGAGTATGCAGGCATATCGCCCTGACAACAACCTACCTGCTCGATGCTCTCATCGAGAAAGAAAAACTAAAAGGCGAGCTCTTTTTTATTCGAGAACAAACTCCTTTTGGGCGACATGCCTGGACCCTTCTTTTGACCGAAACGGCCGCCTGGCATATCGATGCCTATTGGGGAATTATCGAAAATGGAAAAACAGATGCAGGATTTGCCAGATTGTGTCAAAAATACGGAAAGAGGGTGATGGAAAGACAAAAACTACGATGGCAATCACAGGTGGATGATGAGAACAGTTTTTTTTGATCTAGGAGGAGTCCTTGTCAATTTCAGCCATGAAAAAATGTGTCAAAACATTGCACATTTTTGTGGGCTAAATCTAGATCTCGTGAAAGCACATCTCTTTGAAAAAAACCTCGGAGAAGACTATGAAAGAGGCCAAATTGACAGCCATACCATTCATCAACACTTCATGCAGCTTACAAAACGCCCCCTTGATTTTGACGGTCTGCTAGAAGCGGCATCATCAATCTTCTCCCCTAAAGAAGAAATGCTTCCCATTTTAGAAGAGCTCAAAAAACAAGAGATTTCTCTTTTTCTCCTCTCAAACACCTGTGAAGCACATTTTTGGTATGTGCAAAAACACTATCCTTTTCTCAAGCTTTTTGATGGATTTGTCCTCTCCTATGAAGTGAAGGCCCGCAAACCTGAAGAAGCGATCTATGATGCAGCTCTCGAAATGAGTGGGGCCCATAAAAGCCAGTGCTTCTATGTTGATGACATTGCAGAATACGTCGCTGCTGCGAAAAGCTATGGAATAGACAGTCACCACTTTGAAGGTGCCGAAAAGCTCACTGCAGCTCTTGAAAAACGAGACATTAATATCACCCGGAACCTATAGGTTAAAATATGGCAAAGCGCCCCAGAAAAAAATCCCCAACAACAGATGAGCCTATCATCACCGGAAAAGTGCGGATGCATCCCCGAGGCTTTGGGTTCGTCATCCCAGATGATCGATCCAAATGCAGCGAGGACATCTTCATCCCCCGCCACCTCACTAATAATGCCGTTGATGGAGACACCGTTGAAGTCGCCGTCCAATTCGAGTCTAAAAAACCAGAAAAAGGACCTGAGGGAAAAATTCTCTCAATCACAGATCGAGCACGCACCCATGTAGCCGGAATCATCGACCATCTCGAAAAAGCAAGGATCATGGCCTTCGTCCCCATCCTAGGCGAGACAAGACCCGTCATCGTTAAAGATGGAAAACAGAAAAAAATCAAAGTAGGCGATCGACTCATCCTCAAAATCCTCGAATGGGGCGATCAGAAAAATCCTACCATTTGTGAAGTCTCTCATAAAATCGGACACATCACAGATCCCTCAGTAGACATTGAAGCCGTCACTGAAGAATACAACCTCTCGAAAGACTTTCCCAAGAGTGCCATTCAAGAAGCAAAAAATTTTGGAAACAAAGTCTTAAAAATACAGCAAGAAGGAAGGCTCAACCTCTCAAAGCCCCCCTGCTTCACCATCGATCCTGAAACCGCCAAAGACTTTGACGACGCCCTCTCCATCTCCAAAGACAAAAAAGGGAATTTTTTCCTAGGCGTCCACATCGCCGACGTCGCCCATTACGTCAAGCCAAAAGGCAATTTGAGCAGAGAAGCACTTCTGCGAAGCAATTCCACCTACTTTCCCGGCAAATGCATTCCTATGCTCCCCGAAGAACTCTCAAACAATCTTTGCAGCTTAAAGCAAGGAGAAATTCGCCTCACCGTTTCCGTGCTCATGCAATTCGATAAAGAGGGCAACCTCCTTTCTAGCGAAGTCAAAAGGAGCTTCATCAATAGCCAAAAACGATTCACCTATGGAGAAGCAAAAGATGTATTGGATGGGAAGAAAAAAAGCCCTCATGAACAAGACCTCCAATACATGGAAGAGCTCTGCCACCTCCTCAAGAAAAAGCGGAGCATAAGAGGGAGCATCGATTTTGCCCTCCCCGAGCTTGTCATCCTCGTTGATAAGAAAGGCAAGCCAACAGGAGTCAAAATCGAGCAGTACCACATCACCCACCAAATAGTGGAAGAATTCATGCTCAAAGCCAATGAGATGGTTGCAACACATCTAGAAAAACAGGGCAAAACCCAGCTCTTTCGAATCCACGAAGAGCCAGATGTGGAAAACCTCGAAGAATTCTTTGCGATGGGCCGATCGCTAGGCTTCACAATCCCGAAAAAACCGACACAACAAGATTTGCAAGAACTCTTCGATACCGCTCGTCAAACCCCTTTTAGCCAACAGCTCGCCGTCGCCTTCATTCGGAACCTCAAATTGGCCTTATATTCTCCTCGGAATGTGGGACATTATGGCCTTGCGCTTGAGCACTATTGCCACTTCACCAGCCCCATTCGTCGCTACAGTGATCTCGTCACGCAACGCCTCCTTTTCGATGAAGAAGAAAAAGACCTCGATCTCGACAAAATCGCAGAGAAATGCTCAGAAAAAGAAAGAGTTTCGTTCAAAGCAGAAATGAGCGTCAAACTCATGAAAAAATACCGTTTGCTCCAAATGTGGATGAAAGAGGATCCCGACCGGACATACACAGCCTATGTCACCAAAATCAAACCGTTCGGATTTTTCTTCGAAGTAAAAGACCTCTTTTTAGAGAGATTTCTCCATGTGTCCCAACTCCAAAGCGACTATTTCCTCTACGTCGAAAATGTCCCTATGCTCGAAGGAGAGAAGACAAAATTACGCTACACCATCGGAAAAGAAATCACCGTCCGACCCGAGGCGGTTGACCTCATCCACCTTGAAAGTAGATGGGAGCTTCTCGTAAAAACCAAGCGCAAGAAACGACGCAAGAAATGATCCTCCCCCTCGAATTTTATCAAAATGATGACGTGGTGGCTCTCGCCAAAGCCCTTTTGGGGAAATGGCTCCTAAGCGAAATCGACGGAAAGCTGACAGGGGGCATGATCATTGAGACAGAGGCCTATAAAGGGATCGAAGATAAAGCCTGCCATGCCTATGGAGGACGACGGACCAAGAGAACTGAAGTGATGTTTGCCCCAGGAGGAGTATCCTACGTCTATCTCTGTTATGGGATGCATAATCTTTTCAATATCGTCACAAGCAAAAAAGACAATCCCCATGCCATCCTCATCCGCGCCTTAAAACCCAATATCGGAATTGCCCATATGGAAGAAAGGCGAAAGACAAAGAAAAATCTCACTTCAGGGCCAGGTTCTGTCTGTAAAGCCCTACAGATCGACAGAAGCCTTACAGGACACCCACTGACAAAAGATCCCCTTTGGATCGAAGACCGAGGCGTAGTGATCAAAGAGCCCGATATTCTCTTCACTCCCCGAATTGGCGTCTCCTATGCAGAAGAAGATGCCGATCTCCCTTGGCGGTTTCTCTTCACAAACAAAAAAACAACATAAAAAAATGAATTACACATAAACATTTTCAGGCTAAAAACCATTGGCTTTTTTTCCCGAAGAATTGTTATATTTAATGTACTTCAGGCTAAAAAATAAAGGAGAAAGATATGTCACTACCAGTAGGAACTGAGAATCCAGCAGGAGCTTCACAAAGTCTAGCAGGAGCTTCACAAAGTGTAGAAACAAAAGAACTGCCTCCTCCGCCGGTACCTAGAGATGAGCCTCATCCTCTTAAAGCTGGTCTCGAGAGGAGAACAATCAGGAACTTGACTGAAACTGTTGGAGATGGTGCTGCAACCCTCCAAATAATGCTTGATAAAATCCAGCAACGGCAGGATCCAAGTTAAACACTTCTCACCGATCACCGGTGGAATAAACGTTGATACCCGTGATTGCTATCTAATCTTTGATTTAAAAATTCTTCAGTTGCTTTGTGCCTAAATCTTTTATATAATCTGCTTTACGATGAAAAAGCACTTCATAACGGGCCTCGTCATTCTCCTCCCCCTTACGGTTACGATACTAGTCCTAGGATTCCTAATCCGCTTATTGACTCAGCCCTTTGTCGGCCTCGCCTCCAATTTTTTAGCACAACTCAATATCGTCAATAAGGGATTTTTGTTCCTGAGTCCAGACCAGGTCATCAAATATTTTAGCCAATTCCTCATTCTCATTACCCTCTTCTCGGTGACTGTATTTCTCGGAATGATCACCCGCTGGTTCTTCATCAACGCCCTCTTGCGCTTGGGAGACCGCATATTGCATAAAATCCCCATCGTCAACACCGTCTATAAGACCACGCAAGAAATCATCAAAACCCTCTTCGTGAGTGATAAAGACTCCTTTAAAAAAGTCGTCTTGGCCCCTTTTCCAAGCTCCGCATCTTACATGCTTGGACTCGTCGCTAGGGAATCTCCCCCCCAATGCTCGAAAGCAGTCAATGACGAACTCATTTCTGTCTTGATCCCAACAACACCCAATCCCACGACTGGTTTCTTACTCATGTTTCGAAAAAAAGAATTGGTCTATCTCGACATGAAACCGGACGAAGCAATCAAATGCATCGTCTCCTGCGGCGTCATCCACCCCGGCAACCTCCCGCCTAAGCCTGCCTCCAAAGAGAATTTTTAACTCGCCTTCTAGACCGGAATTTTTGCGTAAGATGAGTTTTTAACTCTTGATTTCCTTCTAAGGAATCCTTATCATTATGATTTGTTTTCTAAGGAGTGAACGCAAATGACACGCATGAGCAAAAAAGCAGAAAGACGGGGACAATGCCCGCGTAAATGCAAACCCCCTCAGGCCAAGACAGGTCCCAAAAAAGACAATCTTCCCAAGGGATTCATTGAGCATGAAAATGCTTGTGAAAAAGACCTTGCAAAAACAGCATTCATTCCAAGAATCAAATAACTGAGGATCCAATCAATATGTCAAGACATCGAAGCTATGGAAAATCGGGAAAAAGCGGAAAAAAGCGCAATGTTCTCAAACGCTTTGAAAGAATCGACGTTCTGAGAAAATTGGGCAAATGGAAAGATGGCGAAAACAAAAAAGTCACTGGTCTTCCTAAAACCCCCGTCGCTTAATTCTTTGGTCACCAATTCTCAACGATCTATCAAGATTTCTCTTCCTTCTGCAAAAGAAGTCGTTTCTTTCTTGATCCAGAAGACAGATACAAATGAAATGGCTATTCATTTTGTTGGGAAACAAAAAATTGCGCAGCTCCATGCCCAGTATTTTCATGATCCAACTCCTACTGATTGCATCACCTTTCCTTATGAGGACCCCAATTTTTTAGGAGAAGTATACGTCTGCCCAAAAGTTGCTGAAGAATATGTCAAAAGCCATGGAGGTGACGTGGGGGAAGAAATCACCCTTTATATCGTACATGGATTTCTACACCTTCTCGGATATGAGGACACGACCCCAAAATCGATGAAAGAAATGCGAACTCAAGAAAAAAAATGGTTAAACACCCTTGCGAAAAACAAGCTTGGGGTTAAGATAAGCTGAAAAATGATTGAATCCCCAGTTATTGCTCTCATCTTCCTAATTGGTTCTAGCCTCATTTCGGGACTGAGTTCTGCTATCCAAGCTCTTGGGAAAGTCGGGGCAGAAAACATTGCAACGCAGCAAAAAGGTCTGGGAAAATTTCTTTTCAAAAAAAGTAGGAGAACCTCCCTCACATATGCCCTTTTTCTGACAAAAAACATTCTTCTCCTCGGCTATACCTTCACGGCTCTTCTCTTTCTATTATCTTTCCTTCCAGATCATCCCACACCATGGAATTTCGTCTTCCTTGCCCTCATCATCTTAGCTCTATCTCTTCTAGCCGATTTCCTCATGCGAACGCTCAGCTTACTTCGTCCAAAAACATACTTCAAAGCCACTTGCCAAATCGTCTCCCTATATCTCATTCCATTCTATCCACTGGCCATTCTCTTCCATAAAATTCTTAGTCTGATCCCTTCTCGAACCACTTTCCAGATCAAAGATAAAATCCTCGAAATTCTCCAAGACTCCGAGTTTGCCCCATATCTTGACCAAAGTGATCAGAAACTCATCCTTTCCGTCATTTCCTTCAAAGAGAGAATTGCACGAGAAGTCATGGTTCCAAGGATAGACATGTTCACCCTTCCAGCGGAAACCTCCGTGAAAGAAGCGGCTAAAAACTTTTTAGAAGAAGAATACAGCCGGATTCCAGTCTGGAAAGACAACGTTGATCACATCATCGGGACTCTCTACTACAAAGACCTCCTCAACATTTACCTCAATGCCAAAGAAGAGCTCGACCGCCCCATTGAAAAACTCCTCAAACCGATCGTCTATGCTCCTGAGACAAAAAAGATCTCGCAACTATTACAAGAGTTCCGGAGTAAACAAATCCATATGGCCATTGTTGTCGATGAATATGGCGGGACCGAAGGCATTGTGACCATCGAAGATATTTTAGAAGAACTTGTGGGAGAAATTGCCGATGAAACCGACTATGATGAAGAAGCCCTCTATACTCCCCTTCCCTCAGGAGGGTGGATTGTCGATGCCAAAATGACCATCATCGATATCGGAGAGGAAATTGGGATCGAAATCCCGCAAAACCCCGAATATGACACCCTCGGAGGCTTTATTTTTCATAAAACCGGAACCATTCCCTCAAAAGGGTGGCAATTGCATCAAGACATCTTTGACCTGGAAGTTCTCAGCTCCACCGAAAGAGCCATTGAAAAAATCCGCATCACAAAACATTAAAACTTTAAAAGAATCGCCTATCAAGGCATAATCTATTAGTATGCGTCGATCCATTTGCCTTACAGAACCTAGTTTTGCTCTCGCAGGAGAGACAAAAACATGGAAATTTTCCTATACACCAGCTACAAATTTGCAAAAGGGGACCAAACTAAAATTTGACCTCATGATGCAAGATCGCTCAACCGATTGGGAAATTCCCCAAACGGATCCCAAGATCAACGAAAATCTCATTTGGCTCACATTACCTGGGGGAAAAAACCTTACTCCCGAGGAAATCTATCTTCCCAAGCACGCAGGGCCCGCATTCGAGTTCACCTTGCCGAGCGAAATCAAAGCAGGAGAAGCCCTCGAAATCTTTCTTGGAACGCCTAGCAAAGATCTCTCGAAAGGGACCAAATCACAAACCGTTACCCAAAGAAGACGCCCCTTCCATCTCTATGTAGATACCAAGGGAAAAGGAGACTACAAGGATCCAGAAATCTTTTCGATTGATGTCCGTGGCAACGCTCTCAAAAGCATCCGCATCTTTACTCCCTCTCTAGTCTCGAAAAATCGCCGTTTTGACATCATCGTCCGCTTTGAAGATGCCTTTGGAAATTTGACCGGCAATGCTCCTGAAGGAACTCTAATCGAGCTGAGCTATGAATTTTTGCGTGAAAACCTCAACTGGAAACTCTTTGTACCTGAAACCGGATTCATTGTTCTTCCAAATCTCTACTTCAACGAACCTGGCATCTATCGAATCCAACTGAAGAGCTCCACAAGTGATGACATTTTCCATTCCTCTCCCATCAAATGCTTAGCGGAAAGCGATTATAGTATCTACTGGGGAACTCTACATGGCGAATCAGAAAAAATTGATGCCAGTCTCAGTATTGACCCGTTCATTCGCCATATCCGTGATGAATTAGGGAGGCAATTTGTTGGAACATCTCCTTTCGAAAGCACAAGTGAAACCACGAATGAAGTTTGGAAAGCAATCTGCTCGAACGTACATGAATACAACGAAGAAAACCGTTTTACCACAATGCTCGGGTTACAGTGGTTCGGCGATGAAAAAGAGGGCCTGCGCCAATTGCTCTATTGGAAAGACAACAAGCCCCTCATGCGAAAAAAGGATTCCAAATACACCTCCCTCAAAAAGATTTACAAAATTCACAGTACAAAAGACATTCTTTCCATCCCTGGATTTTCCATGGCCAAAGGGTATGAAACAGATTTCTCCGACTTCAATCCAGAATTCGAACGTGTTGTAGAAATTTATAATGCCTGGGGCTGCAGTGAATGCTCTGAGAAAGAAGGAAATGCAAGACCCATCAAAAGCCCTTCAGGAAAAAGCTTCAATGAAAACCCCGCCGGGTCGATTCGAAATGCCTTGAATCAAAATATGCGCTTCGGATTCGTGGCTGGGGGTTTAGATGACCGGGGTATCTTTCAAGACCTTTTTGAGAGTGATCAAGTGCAATATTCGCCTGGACTCACAGCCATTGTGGCCATCGAACAAACCCGCGAAACCCTAATGCAAGCTCTATACAACCGCTCTTGTTATGCAACAACAGGCGCCCGTATTGTTATTGGATTTCACATTGCTGGAAGCCAAATGGGAACCGAGCTTTCTACAAATAATAAGCCAGGACTAGCCTTCAACAGGCATATTACTGGTTTTATCTGCGGAACGGCTCCGATTAAGGAAATCGTCATTATCCGCAACGGAAAAGAATTTCATAAGATCACACCAAACCAAAACTCTGTGGAATTTGAATACGATGATTTTCAACAGTTAAAGGAAATCGTACTCAACTCCCCAGATGAACGTCCACCCTTTGCCTATTACTACTTGCGAATTCTCCAAGAAGATGGGCATATCGCCTGGACTTCGCCAATTTGGATCGATTTGAGTGAATCCATCTCCCCGCCCCCGCCGCCTCCCAAAAAGAGCAAGAAAAAATACTAAGGGCCCGTAACTGCTGGCGTGTCAGGAATTAGCGTAACCCCCTCTGCATAAATGTTTGCGTTTCTCTTCCATAAATCTCTTAACCAAATGCCCTTTTTAGCCAATTACTGACATCTCTTTCTTTAATCCGTT
>QIGB01000069.1 GCA_003228815.1 Chlamydiota bacterium
TATTAAATGTTTAATTTAATTTCAATAAAAAAGCCGGCGAAAAGCCGGCCTTGGAAAGGTTTAAGAACGAAGTGGTTACTTCTTTTCTTCCTCGTCGAGGATTTCCACTTCTGCCTCTTCGATATCAGGCTGTTTCTCCCCTTGAGGAGGTGGAGGAGCAGCTCCAGGTTGAGGGCCCCCAGCAGCTCCGCCTTGCATTGCCTCACCGATTTTTTGCATATTGGTGTTGAGGGCATCTTTTGCCGCTTTAATGGCATCGATATCGGTTCCTTCGAGGGCTTTTTTAACCGCATCGATGTGAGTCTGCACATCAGTGGCGATGTTCTCGGGAATTTTTCCCTTGTTATCATCGAGGGCTTTTTGGGCGCGGAAGGCAAGAGAATCGGCTTCGTTGCGCACTTCGACGGTTTCTTTTTTCTTTTTATCTTCGTCCGCATGGAGCTCGGCGTCTTTGAGCATTTTTTCGATCTCTTCATCAGAAAGTCCCGACTTGGCTTCGATCCGAATTTTTTGCTCTTTGCCGGACTTGGTATCCTTGGCTGAGACATTGAGAATCCCGTTTGCGTCGATATCGAAGCATACCTCAATCTGTGGCATACCCCGTGGCGCAGGAGGGATCTCGGTGAGGTCAAAGCGTCCGATCTCTTTGTTGTCAGAAGCCATTTTTCTCTCACCTTGCAAGACGACGATGGTCACTGCGGGCTGGTTATCGGCAGCCGTGGAGAAGACTTGTTTCTTCTGGGTGGGGATCGTTGTATTGCGCTCAACAAGAGGGGTCAGAACTCCGCCGAGGGTCTCAATCCCGAGGGAGAGAGGAATGACGTCTAGCAGGAGGACGTCCTTGACATCTCCTGTGAGGACACCACCCTGGATCCCAGCGCCGATGGCAACTACTTCGTCGGGGTTCACCCCTTTGTGAGGCTCTTTGCTGAAAATTTCGCCCACTTTGCGTTCAACGGCGGGCATACGGGTCATTCCACCTACGAGGATCACTTCGTCGATCTTGTCGGTAGAAAGGCCTGCGTCTGCAAGTGCTTTGCGGCAAGGCTCGGTTGTCCGCTCAATGAGATCATGGGCGAGACTCTCAAACTTTGCCCGAGAAAGGCTGAGTTGGAGATGTTTGGGTCCGCTTGCATCCATTGTAATAAAAGGCTGATTGATTTCGGTTGTCTGGGTACCTGAGAGCTCGATTTTGGCTTTTTCTGCTGCGTCGCGCAGGCGTTGCAGAGCCATTTTGTCTTTGGCCAGATCGATTCCATTTTCTTTTTTGAATTCTGCAAGGAGCCATTTGAGGATCGCATTGTCAAAGTCGTCTCCACCGAGGTGAGTGTCTCCGTTGGTGGAAAGGACTTCAAAAACACCGTCGCCAATCTCGAGGATCGAGATATCAAAGGTTCCTCCACCGAGGTCGTAGACAGCGATTTTCTTTTCGCTTTGTTTGTCGAGTCCATAGGCGAGGGCTGCGGCCGTTGGTTCGGGGATGATCCGCTTGACATCGAGTCCAGCGATCCGTCCCGCATCTTTTGTCGATTGGCGTTGGGAATCGTTGAAGTAGGCAGGGACGGTGATCACAGCTTCTGTGATTTTTTCACCGAGATATTCCTCTGCGGTTTCTTTCATCTTGATGAGGACTTGAGCGCCCACTTCTTCGGGAGTGAGTTGCTTGCCATCGATTTCAAAAGCTGCATCGCCATTATTGCCACTCACGACCTTATAAGGGACGTTTTCAGTTTCGGATTGGATTTCCGCATATTTGCGACCGATGAAACGCTTTGCAGAAAAGATGGTCTTTTCTGGATTCGTCACGGCTTGGCGCTTGGCAGGGATACCGACGAGTCGTTCTTTGTCTTTGTAGGCGACGACAGAGGGTGTCGTGCGCGTACCTTCAACGTTTGCGATGACCTTGGGAGTTCCTCCTTCCATGATGGATACACAGGAATTGGTTGTCCCGAGATCGATCCCGATGATTTTGTTACTTTTTTTCTTGTCTGTCATGGATTTCTCTCCTTATTCTTCTTTTTTTTCTTCTAAATCTTCTTCTTTGGGAGCTTTGGCCACTTTCACGCGGGCGGCTCTAAGGATGCGGTCGCCGCTTTTATAGCCTTTCAGAAACTCCTGGAGAATCGTTCCGTTTTCGTGTTTGGTGGTTTCCTCGATCTCAACGGCTTCGTGGCGGTGGGGATCAAATTGTTCTCCTTCAGAGTGAAAGGCGACCACGTTGTGGCTCTCCAATATTTCTTTAAATTGGTTGAGAATCATCTCAAAGCCTTTGGCCCAGTTGCGGGTGTCTTCGCTCATCTGCTCGGTGAATCCAAGGGCATTTTCTAGTGTGTCGATGGGTAAGAGTATTTCCGCAATCACATTTTCGATGGCAAAGCGGGTCATCTCATGCTTTTCTTTTTGCAATCGTTTGCGAGAATTTTCCATCTCGGCCAAAAGGCGAATGTATTTATCTTGAAAATCTTCTTCTTTCTCTTCTACTTTGTCCTCAGCAGGAGAGATTTCTTCGATCTTTTCTTCTTCTTCTTCTTTTTCGATTTTTTCTTCTGTCATAACTCCTTATCCTCAATGTACAAACCAAAGGAAGGTGATTTACTTTCCAACTCGATTTGGGAGGGCTTTGGTTTGCGAAATGAAATTTTAAACTTGTACAAACTGTTTGTCAGGGTTTCATGTAGTGCTTCTGCAGCCACTTCTAATAATCCAAATAGACGGCGGTAGGGGAGTCGATTGGGACCAAGTAGGGCAATGGCACCGGCTGTCGTTTGGTGAATCTTATAAGGGATCAAAAGAATACTACAGCCTGACATGCCAGTCGAAATCATCTCGAGATCATCGCCGAGAAAGCAGCAGAGCCCATTTTCTGTGCAGGCTTTTTGCAAAAGGGCGCGCAAATCGGTTTCATTTTCAAAGAGCGAAAGTCCACTTGCCAGCGCAGCAGCATTGTTGAAATCGGGATAGCTAAGGAGCTTGGAAAAACCGGTTTTGTGAATATCTTCGGCACTGAAATTGGAGTAGGTGACGATGTGGCGCAGCATGATCTCTTTATACAGCTGGTTGCCGAGCTTTTCTTCTTCTGCGCTGAGTTTGGGCTTTTCCATTCCGGAAATGCGCCATTGTAAATAGTCTTCAATCTTTTTCAGGACGACTCTGGATAGTCCTTTTTCGACATAGAGGACTTCGGTGTGGATCATCCCAAAGTCGGTGATGAGGACACAGAGACAGCGATTTTGGTCAATCGCAACGAGCTTGGTATCGAGAACGAAGTCGTGATCAAAACGGGGGGAAGAGAGAAAAACAGCACATTTCGTTGTCTCGGCAATCACCTCAGCTGCCCTTTGCAAGTAAGTGGCCACTTCGCGGGTCGACTTCGAGAGGTTTTGGCGCAGCTCTTCTCCTTCTTTTTCTTTGATCTGAGGATTATTGAGGTGCGTATGCACGTAGATTTTGTAGGCCGCTTCCGTTGGGATGCGTCCTCCAGAAGAGTGCTCTTGGCGCAAGAAACCTGCCTTTTCGAGCTTGGAAAAGTAGTTGCGGATCGTGGCAGAAGAGAGATTTTGAAACCCATTCTCGCGAAGAGTGCTGGAGCCAACGGGTCTTCCCGTCTCGAGGTAGAGTTCGACAAGGCCGAGGAGAACGAGTCGTTCCCGCTCATCTTTAGCAGGTCTTTTTGGAGCCATTGATTTGAGCATAAGTGTGATTATACAAGGCAAAATGGCAAAAGTAAAGGGGAATTAGCACTCTCGCATCGGGATTGCTTATGTTTTTCGTAATCCACTGCAGATCAATAGTCTATGATGTCAGGGTCCATTGCGATCAGAGGAAGAATGTCGACGATGGTGGGGGACCAACCGAGTCCTTTGGAGTAGATGAGCCTGGAGGCGATATAGGTGGCGATGATCGCCTTTTTGTGGATGTCGGGAATCCGGGTGATGATCCTCTTCTGGTAGCGGTTTCGCAAAAGGGGAGGGCAATAGTTGAGTAGACACCGGATGAGGGGGCTTTTTGGATCATCTGAGAGGGTGATTCCCTCGAGATAGTCGAGGAGTTGGTACATATAGGTATTGATTTTTTCAGAGACCACCTCTGATAGGTCTGTCAAATAGTGGCCCGTTTCTGCATGGGATGTGAGCAAAAGTTGTCCTTCGTCTTTCGCCCGATCTCGGATGATGGCGAGAATTTCCGGCATCAATTCCCCCTTTTTTTGGATGAACTCTTCATCGGAGAGGATGAGCCCGATCAAGACCTCGAAAGATGAGCAGGTCACCCCGCCCTTGTTGGCAGAGCTGTCTTTGATGATGAGGACTCCTTCATTTTCTAGTAGCCGCCGCGCTTTAGGAGTGAGGTAGAGATTTGCGCCCTCCACAATTGCCTGTGATGTGGGCTTGCCTGTTTCGTCGAGAAAATCTTTCCAATTGTGCTCATTCAATGATCTGGGTCGTCCCCCGCAAGGAATGAAGATATCTGTGATGGCCTGATGGACATTATTGCGAAAAAGGTGATTCATCTCATTGCCCGAAACCCACTCTTGGATGAGCTCTTCATCTTTCTTCTTCCAGAGAAGAGTTTGCTGAGCGTAGGTCGTTTCCTCGCGTTTTGTCCAGAGATCGAGCAAAAAACCGTCTTCATGGAGTTTTTCTACGGGGTAGAAGCGGATAGGTTGTGCATCATGAAACATTGTGGCAAGAATTTTCAGATCGAGCCCATTGGGGTCATAAATGGTTCCCGAGATATCGGTCAGAGCGAGAAGTTTGGCCGTCTTGGGAAAAAATTTGTATAAGTTGAAAATTTGGTTCCCCGCGACATCTCCATCGGGGCCCCCTGACATTTTAATCGTGAAGGGGTCTACATAGGGGTCGATGCCCATATATTTGAGAGCTTCTTCCATGTAGACATTCACGCCATAGGAAGTCACTCCAAATTCCTTGTGGTTGATGCCGGCATCTGGCTTGCTCGAAATAAAAGATCCTCCCGGGAGGTAGTCGTAGAATTTGGCATAGCTGGCGATCCATTCGATCATCTCATTGTGCATGTTTTCATCTGGACCGAGGTAGATGTATTCGGGATGTTTGTAGTAATCGAGAATATTTTTCGCGCGCAGTGTTCCATCAGGTTCGCAATTGATCAAGATGAGAAAAGCCTTCACAAACGAGCGTTGCGCGCTGTGGAGATATTCAAGGCTTTGCTGCTTTTTATATTCTACGAGATGTTCTTTGATCGCCTCCGGGGTAAAATCTGCCCCTTTAAGTTCCTCGCGATAGATGTCTACCTCTGATTGGAGCCGCTCAAAAGGTTCGAGGAAGATGACCCCTTTGGCTCCTCCTTCAGGGATATCTTTATTTTTCTTCTGCTGCGTGTAAGCGAGTTGATAACACTCCGAGAAGACATTATTCCGCTCCCAGTACATCTGTTCGAATCCTCTAGGGAAGACCGTCCGAAGTCCTCCGCGAGAGAGATCTTTGAAGCGGATATGAAAGGCGATGAAAAACATCCCCTTGAAGAAGAAAACGGAAAAAGGGAGCTCTGGGAATTTTTCTTTCCGGTCATAGGGGAGGTAGTTGAGGTATTTGGGGTCGAGCCGAAAAGCCAAAGCGGTCTTGTTGTTTCGATAGAAATTGGTCTTAAGTACATGGTGGACAAAATTCATTCCCTGGCGGAGGATGTTTTTGCGCCTCGTATCATTCACCTCATTTCCTGTGTCGAGCTCGACAACCAATTCGAGAAATTTTACGCGGAGATGATCATATTTTTTGAGATTGTTCTTCTCCGGATGAAATTTATATTCAAAAGCTTGTGTCAACATGATTGTCAATTCAGGGTGGCGACAAAGCCCCTCCTCAATATTTCCCAAGCTATACATGTTGACATCTGCATGCGTCAGCGTCTGATGGATGAAAGGGGCAATCGCTTTGAGAAGGTTGCCCATATTGCCACGCAAAAGATGCGTATCGACAAATTTTTTCTCAAAGATCTCTTGGCCTTCAAAATATTTGAGAGTGACCAGTTCTTGCAAAAAATCGGTCACATCGCATTCGTCCCAAACAGCCTCTCCCTTCATGCCATGCAGAGCAATCGACATGATGAGAATCGAATTTTTACTATAAGGATCGATATAGGTTGCATTGACCCTTTGCATCCGGAGTCCATGGCGATGGACGACTTTGGCGAGTTTAAACAAAAAGTTCTGCTTGGGGACATTTTTCCAGGCAAAGACAATTTGCATCGAGGGGATATCTTTTTCTTTCCAGTCTTTGTTGGAGCGGACCTCGTATTGGCAGTTGTCTCGGGTTTTGGCCCGAAAGAACATATCGAGGGCGAGAATGAGCCGCTCTTTGCCCATTGCCTTCAAGAAACGGGGGCTCATCCCCTGAAGGAGTTTGCGAAATTCCTTATCCGTCACCTCAGGGTTGCGGGCCTTGACCAGATCCTTGATCTCCTTTTTCGTCTTCGCATCGAGAATCTCCTCAGTTCTCTCCAACTCAGGGGCCATTGTGAAATGGATGATCGCGATCCGCAAAAACTTCTTCACTCTGGGGAATGGAGGCGCCTGATTCGAGATAAAAGTCCGATAATTTTTGATTCCATGGTTCTGATAGTGCTTCAAGATGCGCAAATCGGCATCTTCGCTGTCGAGACAGAGGACGATGGCCGAATTTTTTAGGTGGATATGAGCGAAAAAGTCCTGCAGGTCGAAACCCATTAAACTATGGGCAATCAGGAGGATATCGTCTTCGACGACCTCTTCAAAGAAGCTAGGGGGCATATGCTGCTGCAGCCAGACATAGCATTCTTCGCACTTGCGACTTTCCTTGGAGATAGCTGCTGCCAGGTGCTCTTTGAGCTCCTTGCCACTTCCCGCTTTTTTCTTCTTCGCCATATTTTCATTTTTCGCACATTTTAATAATAATTTCAATCCGTAATTAATGGATTGTTAATTAGATATAGATAAATAAAGTTGGTTTTTTTTGAGGAATGTAAAACAATGGATCGGTTTTTTCCATTTCTCAAGGAAATTGCAGAGGCAAATTGCTGTGGAGAACAATCCTCTTTTTTTTTAGAATTTTCCATCCAATAAAGGAGAGGCACATGAGCGTTTCAGGAACAAATCAAAATTTAGAAACTCGACCATCATACTATAATACTTGTTTGTATGCTTTGGCTCTAGATAGAGATGGACGTAGTCTCTATTCGCAAGGAAAATACCAAGAGGCATTAGAAGCATTTCAACAATCATTGGGGATCAAGCAGAAACATTTGCATCCTGATAATCGTGATATTGAATCGAATCACAGTAACATCGGGCTCTGTTTATGGGCTCTAGGCCAACATGACGAAGCATTGGTAAATCTCGAGAAGGCATTAGTTATCGGGCAGAGATCTTCAAAGCCCCATCATCGCGGAATTGCAACAAGTTGCAACAACATCGGGCTCTGCCTCGATTCTCAAGGAAATCACATGGGGGCCATGGAAAAATACGAGGAAGCCTTGAGGATCCAGCTGGAACATTTGCCTCTCGAAGATCCTGATATTTCTGGGAGTCTCAATAACATTGGGATCTGTCTCTGCTATCAAGGCAACCATGCAGGAGCATTAGAAAAACATCAGGAAGCCTTAAGGATTCGGCAGCACTCTCCGGATCCCGATCAAGCTGATATTGCGACGAGTCTCAATAACATCGGGTGCTGTCTCGAAGCTCAAGGCAACCATGCAGGAGCATTGGCAAAACATCAGGAAGCATTGAGGATCAGGAGGACCTCCTTGGATCACAATCATCCTGAAATTGCAACGAGTCTCAGTAACATTGGGAGCTGTCTCGAAGCTCAGGGCAACTATGAAGGAGCAGGGCAAAATTACTGGAATGCGTATGAAATCGCACAAGCCTCACTTGGAGGTGACCATACAAAAACAAAAGCTTTTTTGGCCTCATTTCAGGTTAGTAGACTCAATTTTTCCTCATCATTTCAAAAGACGCAAGCTGTTCAAGCCGACAATGACGGTGCCGCCCTCGTGGAGGATGACGGCGAGCCATAGGGGAATAAAACCGAAAAGGGCTGGGGTTGTGGCGAGGCAGATAACGGCAAGGGCGAGGGCTAGGTTTTCTCTTACGATGCGCATGGCTTTATGGGACTTTCCAATGAGCCAATCGATCAAGGTGAGGTCATCTTGCAGGATGACGACGTCTGAGGCATCGACGGCTGTTGCACTGCCAATTTTTCCCATAGAGATGCCGACGGTAGCGCGGGCGAGCGCAGGTGCATCATTCACACCATCTCCCACCATAATCAGCCCTTTTTCTAGGGAGAGTTCAGCAACTTTTTCGAGTTTGTCTTCGGGACGCAGGTTGGCGTGAACGGAAGGGATTTGCAGTTTTCGGGCAACGACGTGGGCATTTTCGGTGTGGTCACCGGTCAGGATGATGCTCTCGAGATTTTTACTTGCGAGGGCGGGGAGTGTTTCGAGGGATTCAGGGCGGATTTCATCTTGGAAATGAAAAACAAAGAGGTGGGGACCAATTAAGAGGAAGGTGTTTTGGGTCTCCCATTTGTCGATTTTGAGGGCGCCAGGCAGCTTTTTTTCAATGAAGTCGGGATGGCCGATGAAGGTGGAATGGGTTTCTCCCTTGAGGGTGGCTTTCCCTTCGAGCCCGTATCCTGGAACGCTTTTGAAGTCGGTGATGTGGGTGGGAGAGATGTTTTTTTCTGCTGCCATTTTCATGATCGCTTCACTAATGGGATGGACGGCATGTTTTTCCAGGCCAGCGGCAACGGCTAGTGCGGTATCGAGGGTGAGGGGTGAATTGGAGAGGGAATCTACTCCTGAGCAGGTGAGATTGCCGGTGGTGAGTGTGCCGGTTTTGTCAAAGGCGATGATCGAGCAGCGAGCGAGGGCGTCGAGAATGGCTCCTCCTTTGAGGATGATTCCTTTGCGAGCGCAGCTCGAAACGGCGCTGAGATAGGCGGTTGGAATCGCAATGATGAGGGCGCAAGGCGAGGCGGCAATGAGGAAAGTGAGGGCGCGATAGACAGAACCTTCTTCGCCAAAGTAGGGCATAGAAAAAATAGTGGGGAGGACAAGGGCAAAGAAGAGAGCGAGCGCGATGATGGTCATCGAATAGATCTTGCCAAAGCGATCGAAGAGGCGTTCGATCTTGGGCTTGGCTTCTTGAGCCTGGGTGATGAGGGTGATGATTCGGCTGAGTGTGGAGTCGGCACTGCTTCTGTTGACTTTAAGAGTCAGGGTTCCATCGAGGTTATGGGCCCCTGCCTGTACTTGATCGCCAATGCGTTTTGCTATGGGTTGGCTTTCTCCGGTTAGGTGGATCAGGTTGACAAAGGAGCTGCCGGAAATGACTTCTCCATCGAGGGGGACCACTTCGCCAGCTTTGATCAAAATAGGTGTGCCGATCGCAATTTCACGGGTGGAGCGTTCGATAAAGGTTCCATCGGATTGGACGACGAGAGCTGTATTGGGGGAAAGGCGACGCAGGGAAATGAGTGCGCTTTTAGTCTTTTGGGTCACCATGTTTTCCATCGCACCGGAAAATTCAAAGAGGACGAGAAGAAGGGCTCCTTCCATTCCACTGCCAATGATTGCCGACAGAAGGGCTGCTAAGGTCATGAGGACATCGATGTTGATTTCTAGGTTGCGCAAGTCTTCAAAGGAGTTGAGAAGAGCCGGGGTTCCCACGAGGAAGTAGACCGAAGCAAGACAGAGATGGGAGGCATTGGCATTCACAAAGGAAAGACCAAAGGCAAGTGCGAGAAGAAGTGCGGCCAAGATGGCGCTTTTGAGAGGCAAGTTCTTCCCCCACCTACGTGATTTGGGGGTAAGAAAGGGGCTGATGCTCTCATCTCGGCCCGAAGCAAAAAATTCATCAAAAATATAAGGTTGGTTCATGCGATTAACCTTGCTAGGAAGTAAACAACAGCTCCTGCAAAAAGGGCAAGGGCGAAATTCCAAATGATGCTGTTGATGGGTTTGCGTTTTTCGTATTTGGCACTGAGTTTAGAAGCGATGATGATGGTCAAAAACGAAATGAGCGGAATGCCAAAAAGGGGCCAAAAATAAAAAGCGAGGACAGCAAAGGCGGATGTGAGAAAGGTGCCCAGGGCTGCTCCAGCGGCTTGTTTGAGGGGGTGTTCATAGGCTTCTAGTGTTAGGCCGAGTTCTTCTTCGAGCATCACGTGCAAAAGGCGGTTGTCATCGCACATGAGAATCTCGACGACTTCTTCGAGCAGTTTTCCCGAAAAACCTTTGTGGGCATACATCTCGCGCAGTTCTTCTTTTTCTTGCTCGCGGTGGTGCTGAATCTCCCACCGTTCTTCTTCAATCACCCGATGAAAATTTTCGAGACGTGCCCAACCAAGTAGGGCGCTGCGGCCTGTGTTCCAAATGGTCCACCCCAGGCCAAATACAATGAAGAGGAGTAAGGGGTCGAAGGCAAAGGCCACCGATGCAGCCCATATGAGGAGGTAGGCAGTAGCTGTATTTTTGGCATTATCGAGAGTGGCAAAAATATGGCCCGGGAGTTGTGTGCCATGCACTTCTTTTGCAATGAGGGTGCTTTTCTTGCGGGCGTCTTTCAGATGCTCGGAGATAGTTTTTCCTTTAAAATGTTCTGGAGGGGTTTGGTGAGTCATGCCGTCTCTTGCAAAAAGTAGGTGAGCAAGGTGCACATATCGATGTGGTCCTGGCAGGCGATCACTTCGCGAGCTGCATGCATGGAGAGCTGTGGGATACCGATATCGGCTGTTTCGATTCCAAAGTTGGTTGAAAAAATGGGGCCAACGGTCGATCCTGCTGGATTGTCGGTCCGATTGACAAATTGCTGGGATTTGAGTCCGAGACTCTCACACATCACTCTTATCCACGCGCCGCTTTTGGCAGTTGTGCTGTAGCGCATATTTGCGTTGTATTTGATGGTGATTCCCTCACCAAGAAGAGGGATGTGCTGCGGATCATATTTCTTTTCGTAATTGGGATTATAGGCATGGGTGAGATCAACAGAGAGGCATAAGCTACGCCGACGCAAAAGGGTCTCTTCTTCACCGGAGAGCTTGTAAAATGAAGAGAGGTGTTTGAGAAGGTCATGAAAGAAGGGCGACTCGGCGCCGGTGTGTGTTGCAGAACCTACCTCTTCGTGATCCCAGAAAATTCCGATTGGGAGAGAGCCACTCGGAGCTTTTTCGAGATGGCCCATGGCGACGAGTCCTGCATGAGCACTTGCTAAATTGTCGAGGCGATAGCTGGCGAGCATTTCTCCATCTTTTCCAATGAAGCGCGGGTGATCGAGGGGAATGAGAAAAAGCTCGAAGTCGAGCAGTTTGTGGAAAGAGAGTTGCCGTTTGAGAAGACTTTCTAAGTAATTTTGATCAAAATCTTTGTCTTTGAGTGTGGCAATAGGGGTCAAGTGCTCTTGTTTTTTTAGCTCGAGCCCTTTCTTGTAGGCTTCTCGATCGAGATGGGGAGCGAGCAAGGGGATGAGGACGGGGGCATCATCAAAAAAAACAAGTTCTTCTTCGATCGCGTTGTTTTTGCGAAGAACGACAACCCGACCTGCTATGGCAAGATCTCGATTGACCCAAGTGGGGAGAATAGGGCTGCCATAGATCTCTACGCCGAGCATTTGCATGTTTTCTTTTTCGATCACTGGTTTCGGTTTGAGTTTGAGGGCAGGGCTGTCTGTGTGTGCAGCAATGAGGGACATTTTTTGGGGTTTTTTCGACGGAAGGGCAAAGGCTGCAATCGAGCCGTCTTGGATCACAAAGTACTTTTTCCCCTTTTCTAGCACCCACTTTTCATTGGGGCTAAGAGGGGTGAAATCGAGGGAAGCTAAGCGATTCCCCATCTCCATTGCAGCGTGCCATGAAGTGGGAGATTGACTGAGAAAGTGGGTTAAATCCTCAAGTAGGTGAGTCATGTGGGGTGAGCTCCTTCATTCCGTTTAGGTACTTATGTAACACAATCGGGATTTCCACACAGCCATCTTCTCGTTGGTTATTTTCAAGCAAAGCGACCATGAGCCGCGATGTAGCAAGACCTGAGCCATTGAGCGTATGACAAAGCTCGGGCTTTTCTTGTTTGGTTTTGAAGCGGGTATTCGAACGTCTTGCTTGAAAATCTGTGCAATGCGAAATCGAAGAAACTTCGTAGTAGCGATCTTGTCCTGGCAACCACACCTCCAAATCAATTGTCTTTGATGCAGCAAAAGACATATCTCCCGTGACAAGCTCAGTGGTCCGGAAATGCAAATCCAGTCCTTTGATCAATTCTTCTGCAGATTGGAGTATCTCATCAAAGACTTGCTGACTTTGCTCGGGAGTGGTGAAGGCAAACATTTCGACTTTATTGAACTGGTGCATGCGGATCAGGCCCCGTTCCTGTGCACCAAGTCCTCCGGCCTCTCTGCGAAAACAAGGGGTATAAGCGACATATTTGAGAGGGAGATTCTCGCCATTTAAGACTTCATCAAAGTGGAGACCCATCAGTGCTGCCTCTGCAGTGGGAACGAGATAAAGGTTGTAATCCTCATCGCAGATCTTAAAGAGCTGCTCTTCGAATTTGGGAAGGTGGGCAGAGCCTAGGACAATTTCAGGTCTCACAAGAAGAGGAGGAAGCCAAAAAGCAAAGCCATTTTCCTGGTGGATATCGAGCATGTAGTTGAGTAGTGCCCACTCAAGCTTTGCTCCATTATCCTTGTAAGCTGTCCAGTTACTTCCAGAGACTTTTGCGGCCCGTTTGAAATCAAAAAGGTGTAAGCGCTCATTCAGTTCGACATGATTTTTGGGAGGAAAGGCAAAGTTTGGTTTTTCGCCAAAAGTTTTGCACACGACATTGTCTTCGACATTTTGGGACACCTTTACGCTGCTTTCGGGGATATTGGGCAATCGGGTGAGGAGATCGCTTAAGCCTGCTTCTTTTTCATCGAGCTCTTTATCGATCGCTCCGATCTTGTCGCCGAGACCACTCACTTCTCGCATTAAGGAAGTGGTATCACTGCCGCTCCGTTTTTTTTCTCCAATTTCTTTGGAAAGGAGATTGCGTTTTGATTTGATCTCTTCCACCTCAGTTTTGAGATGGCGCACCTCTTCATCGAGCTGCAAAATGGGGCCCAAATCCACTTCAGGGTCTTTGGTTTTGAGCTTTTCTGCAATTTGCTCAGGATCTTTTCGAATCAGTTTAATATCGAGCATAATCATCAGATTTTAGTGGGAAAAGCCTAGGAAGTCAAGGAATGGCTATTGAATGGTCAGTCCGTAGGGGCTGAGGTAATCATCATCTTTGCAGGCAACCATCTGGAGAAGATCGATGTCTTTGTGATTTTGGGCCTCTGCTTTTTCTAGCCCTAGTTTTTTGATCATTTGGTCGCGTTGTGATCCTGAAAGACTGATATCAATGGTTTTTAAAGGAGCAATACGTCCTTGGTTAAATAATTGCCTGCCATGTTCAGTGGCCATTTGGTGCAATGAATCAAATTCTTTGTCAAAACGGGCTCTTTCGCATTGTCGTATGTATTCTTTGAATCCATAGATAAAGAGGGGAGAGAGGACAATGCTTATCACCATCAGCATGGATGTGAAAATTGTTAGAGCATAGACGTAAACTCTGTAGAAGCTTCCATAGTTTTCTGCATCCCGAATCCGATCGACAAATCTTCCCATCCAATTGAGATCGCGAGGGTTCATTTTGGGTAGATTGGGAATATAAAGATCCTTAGAAATGGGTAAAGTAATGGTTGTCATATGGCAAACCATTAAACCAAATCCGGGAGTTTTTTTCTAGGCTATACACAAACAAAATGAAGAATCGGCTTTTGACGGCGTCGGCTGAACCTACAGATTTCTTGGCTCCGTGTCTATGAACTCACATTCCGCACCAGAGGTGTTTTAGATTCGAATTTAGCTGTTTTTCAGCTGAATTTGCAAATTTTGTGGCAATATTAGGGAATATTGCTCAGAATTTGTCAAATTTAGATCAAAATTCAGATAAATCGAAGGTGAAATGGCTCTGGTGCGGAATGTGAGTATGAACACTGCAGCTCGTCAAATTCAAAAAATCTGTGGGCCTCCAATTCTTTATTTTGTTTGTGTATAAATATTTAGCACAGGGTATATAGAAAAATATGCGACTATTGCCGCTTCTTCTCACCGTTTTAATCGATAGCTTGGGGTTTGGACTGGTATTCCCGATCTTTTCTCCTTTGATTATCAATAATGATGGAGGAATCTTTCCTCCTGAGGTTGGCCTCGCTGTTCGAGGACTCGTCTTTGGATTACTCGTGGGGATCTACTGTGTCGGCCAATTTTTTGGAGGACCAGTACTTGGAGCTCTCTCGGATCGATTTGGGCGCAAAAAAGTCCTTGCTGGCTCGATGTGGCTGGCGACTTTAAGCTACCTGTTTGGAGGCCTTGGCCTTGTCATCTCAAGCTTAAGTATTTTGTTTCTCGCACGGCTGCTGGCGGGAATTTCAGCGGGAAGCTTTGCTGTCGCCCAATCGGTGATTTCCGATATCAGTACTAAAGAAAATAAAGCAAAAAATTTTGGTCTTACCGGAATGGCCTTTTGGACGGGATTTGTGATTGGGCCCTTTTTGGGAGGACGACTTGCTGCATTTGGGTTTACGATCCCTTTTCTTGCATCAGCATTTTTCTGTTTGGGCAATGCTCTTTTGATTCTCTTTAAATTTAAAGAGAGCTTAACAGAGAAAAAGACCACAAAAATCAATATTTTTCATGGCATTTTGCAAATTCGCAAGGCTTTTACCATGCCGGGCTTACGAGGGATTTTCTGCGTGATGTTCGTTTTTTGCTTGGGATGGGGTTTTTTTACAGAGTTTTCACCTGTTTTTTTGATGCGAAAGCTCCACTATGATGTGAAACAAATTGCGAATTTTTATGCATGGGTTGGGCTTTGGATAGCGATCAGCCAAGGAATAATCATCCGTCCCATTTTGAAAAGGTTTGCGCCCCAGAGTCTTCTCAGAATGGGACTGATTCTCATGGCTCTGATGCTTCCGATTATGCTTTTTGTGACTCGGACTGTAAGTTTGTTTTTGCTTATTCCTGGGATCGCTCTAGCCCAAGCGTTCATTTTCCCGACAGCTGCGACTTTGGTTTCCAATCAAGGGACCAAAGAAACCCAAGGGGAGATCATGGGAATCCACAATTCGGTCCAATGGGCAGCCATTGCCCTCCCTCCGCTGTTCTCGGGCTCATTTGTGGCCCTCTATCCCCATTTGCCGATCACGGTGGGAAGCGCCTGTATGTTTATTGCATTTTTTATTTTTTTAAAGGCCTATAACCCCAGCCAAGCAGAAGAATAACCTTGAATTAGACCTTTAAATATGGTAAATTGGGCTTTTCCTACAAGGTGGCTCAACATGGCAAAAACCGCATATCCAGAAGCAAAAAATCCTTTAATTTTGCGTTTTCACCGTCTGATGGATGCCTTTGCAAAATCAGATGATGAACGCGATTTCTATCTCGATCGTATTGAGGGGTTTTTGCTCTTTATTGATCTCGATAAGAGTCAAGAGGAGCTCGACACCCTTGAAAAAGAATTTCTTAACCATGGAGATCGGTATTTTCTCATTCCAAAAATGACTTTCTATGAATCCAAAAAATTCATGGAAGGTTTTGTAAATGAAAAAGTTTATGATATCGATACAAAGGAAAAATTGCTCGAGATCATCCAGTCGAAAGAGGCTCGGGAAAACTTTTTGGAATTCATTTATGACCATCTCAATGAACTTGAGAAGTGGCAGCAATTTTACGTCGAGCGCTCACGCATTCGGATCATCGAATGGCTCCGCAGTCACCAAATCCAATTTGTTTTTGAAGAAGATCTCGACTTCACCAAGGGGCTCATCGAAAAGCTAAAAAAAAACCTCTTTGATAGCAAAGTTTCTCGTGATGTTTCTGCGGCACGCGAAGCGATTGGAATCAAATCCAAAATCTATTATTCCAACGAGGCTCTCAATCCAAGACCAAAACGGGGACGTCCTCCCAAACAAGTTGCGAAGGTAGAACTGGAGCCGCAAGTGACCGTCGACATCTATACCACCGTACCAGCCTCTACTCGCCATTTTCTCTTTTCTCCCGAGATCACCAGTGCAGCAGATGTCACCTTCTCGTCACGCTACGACTCCGAAGCAGAATTGCTTGCAAGTTTGCGGGGGAGTGCTCGTGTGAAAGTTGATGAGAAGCTGCAAGCCCTTTCAGAGCGATTGGAATCGCTGCGCCATATCTCCTCGCGCCTTGCCGATCTCAAAGAGGTGGGCCCAGAAGGGGAGGAAAAACTCATTCGTGCCGCTGTGACCTTAGAAGAAGAAACGGAAGAAGTGGAAGAAAAGAAAGGAATCATGGAAGTCGTCAAAGGCTTCTTACCGAAGAAAAGGGGAAAAGCAAAACCATCTCCTGCAGAAGACAAAGAAGTGAAAGAAACAGTGCGCAAAGCAAAAACCGTTACCCCTATCAAACGAAAAAAAAGAGGGAAATCATAAGGTGACTGTCGTAAGTAATACAACGACTGCAGCAAAAAAACATTGCATCAAAACCCTTGAGGCGATGTATCTCACCCGCTTTTTGGACGAGAAGATGACAAAACTTGCTCGTCAAAACAAAGGGGGGAATTTTCATTTGTCGAGTTTGGGCCATGAGATGATTGGAACGATGTGTGGTCTTGCCCTAAAGGCAGGTCATGATTGGGCCCTTCCTTATTATCGAGATCGTCCCTTTGCCGTGGGATTTGGCGTGGATCTCAAAGACATGCTTGCCGCGTTTTTAGCCCGTGAAATCCCCTACCATTCTGGCGGAAGGATGATGCCCGAACATTTTACGCATAAAGAGATGCACATCCCTTGCCAATCGAGCGTTGTGGGTGCACAGTTTTTACAAGCTGTCGGCGTAGCAAAAGGGATTCAAATTTCAAAAAAAGAGGAAATTGTCTACGTCTCCGGTGGAGATGGTTCCACATCGCAAGGTGATTTCCACGAAGCACTCAACTTTTCTTCGATCCACAAACTACCCGTCATTTTCGTCATCCAAGACAATGGTTGGGCCATTTCCGTTCCTACAGCAGAGCAGACTGCTGGCGGAAGCATTGCCAAAATGGCCAGAGGATATGAAGGTCTTGATGTCCATGAAATCGATGGATGCAATTTTGAAGAAGTATCGACCGCGATTTCTTCTGCAACTCACAAAGCCCGTTCTGGAGAAGGACCTAGCCTCATCGTTGCAAAAATCCCCCGCCTTGGACCACACAGCAGCAGCGATGACCCCAAAAAATACAAAGAAGAAAGCGCTTTAGAAGAAGAAAAAACACGGGACCCCATTCCCATTTTTGAACAGTGGCTGCAAGAAATGGGTCTTGCAAGTGAAAATGAATTAGAAGAAATCCGAAGAGCTGCTTTTCAAAAAGTGGAAGAGGCAGCAGATGAAGCAGAGAAAGAGCCCTTTCCTTTAGAAGAAGTGCATGCGACCAAGGTCTTCAAAGACATCCCCGAAAAAGAAGTTCCCGAAAAAGAAGAAGCCGACACAACAGAAGCTGTTGTGATGGTGGATGCTTTAAACCAAGCTCTCAAAGAAGAGATGGAGCGCGATCCTGGCATTGTCGTTTTTGGACAAGACGTGGCGCGTGGCAAAGGAGGCGTTTTTGGAGTCACTCGTGAGCTCACAGATCTTTTTGGAGAACAACGCTGCTTCAACACCCCTCTTGCAGAATCAACAATTGTGGGTCTTTCCATAGGCCTTTCCCTTACTGAGCCGATCAAACCCGTTGCAGAAGTACAGTTTGCCGACTACATCTGGACTGGGATCAACCAACTCTTCAACGAACTCTCCTCCTACCATTATCGATCCAATGGCCAATGGAATTGTCCTGCCGTAATCCGAATGCCTTATGGCGGTTATATCCAAGGCGGCCCCTATCACTCACAAAGCATCGAAGCTTTTTTGGCCCATTGTCCCGGATTAAAAATCGTCATTCCGAGCAATGCGGCCGACGCGAAAAGACTCCTCAAAGGAGCGATTCGCGATCCCAATCCAGTGATTTTTCTCGAGCACAAAGGCCTCTATCGCCAAAGAGTATTTTGCGCCCGCAAGTTGCCCGGAAAAGATGAAATTCTTCCCCTTGGCAAAGCCAACATCGTCCGCGAGGGAATCGATGTGACCTTTGTTGGATGGGGGATGATGATTTTCATGGCCGTTGACGTAGCCGAGAAATTGTCTCGCGAAGGGATCTCTGTTGAAATCATCGATTTGCGCACCATCGTTCCCCTCGACGAAGAGGCGATTGCGAAGTCGGTGCGCAAAACAGGCAAACTGCTGATCGCTCATGAAGCCCCAAGTAACTGTGGTTTTGGAGCAGAAATCGCAGCGCGCATTTCAGAAAAACAGTTTCCCTATCTCGATGCGCCGATCAAGCGTGTCACAGGAGCTAATTGCCCTATCCCATACAGCAAAATTCTAGAAGATGCAGTTTTACCCCAGCCTCATGACTTAGAGCGGGCTTTGCGAGACCTCGCAGCCTTTTGACGAAAACTCTTTAACGATCTAGCATAATCGACCACTTTTCGCTCAATCGTTTCTTTGCGGATCGATTTGAGAGTTTTTTGTTTCTGTTCCATTTTCAAAAGAGACTGACGATGCATGAGACGAGCAAGAAGACTTTCTTGAAGTCTCTCTAAATTTTCCACTTCGTGATCGAAGTGATGACTGGCTTTTGCAACCTTGAGCGCAGCAGAATTTTGCATGAGCTGCTCAAGTGTAGCATCGATATCTTCGATAATTTCTTCGCACGATTCCAACATAACTAGCGACACTCTCATCCGAGTTCGTTATATTTCCTAGTTATAAAAAAACTTTTTTTAATTTGTCAAATAAAACTTGAAATATTTAACCGAAATTTGTTAAAAGTTTCGTTATGAAAGGATTTTG
Organism: Chlamydiota bacterium; assembly: GCA_003228815.1. Lineage (GTDB taxonomy): Bacteria > Chlamydiota > Chlamydiia > Chlamydiales > Rhabdochlamydiaceae > Sacchariniichlamydia. The sequence continues at coordinate 18,936 of QIGB01000069.1, forward strand.
CCCACTTGCATCTGGCTCGAAAGGAAACGCTCTCTACGTTGGAACAAAGCACACAAAAGTACTCATTGATGCTGGCCTTTCAGCCCGGATGATCAAGAAAAAACTCGAAGAGATCAATGTCGACCTTGCCGATATTGATGCCATCGTCATCACCCACGAGCATTCAGACCACATCCGCGGCCTTGCGATTCTCGGTTGCAAAATGGGCATTCCCGTTTTTGCCAATAGTGACACAGCCCGCGCGATTTATGAGAGCATTGGTGATGCCCCCAAATTTAAAATTTTTTCGACAGGGGAAACGTTTGAATTTGGCGATATTGCATTCGATCCCTTTAGCATCCAGCATGATGCAATGGATCCGGTGGGATTTATACTCCGTCTCAATTCAATCAAGCTAGGCATTTGCGCGGATCTCGGCTTTGCCACATCACTTGTCGTAAGCAAATTGCAAGAGTGCGATTACCTCTACTTAGAGGCCAACCATCAAGTCGAGATGGTACATTCTTGTCCTCGCCCAGCGATTTACAAACAACGAGTTCTCGGGCGTCTTGGCCACCTTTCAAATGCACAAGCAGCAGAGCTCCTTGAGCAGATCCTCCATCCCAAACTGAAAGCTGTCTATCTTGCCCATCTCTCTTCTGAATGCAACGTTCCTGAGCTTGCAAAAAAGTTGATACAAGAGATGCTCCAAAAGCAAAATGCCAAAGTAGAAGTTTCCATTGCTCATCAAGATCAAATCAGCCGGCAGATAATCATTTAAATGTTTATTAGCAAAAATGAATTCCTTGGTTTTTTCCTGAAATTTTGTTATAATGGCATCCTTATTTTGGAGATCTTTATGATGAACATCATTGCAGGCGGAAATTTGCTTTTACATTCTATTGGCTTATCGTTGTTTTATCTTGGAGAAGATTTTTTCCTTATGTCAGTAAGGTTTGGGGATGACGAGGGGTGCGAATCACTCCCAAAAAAAGTTGATAACTTGAAAGAGAAAATGGGTGTCAATATACCTGTCAAGGTGGTAGAAAATTCCTGGATGCCCTGGGCAGCCCATGGAAGTGTTGTTTATGGAAAAGGCGGCATCACAGTTCCTAGCTAGCGTGTCAGAAATTCATGTAAACCCCTCTAGACGGATTGATTCCATTTTTATTCCAAAAATCTCTATATAGTTTTCAAGTAATTCTTT
>QIGB01000028.1 GCA_003228815.1 Chlamydiota bacterium
CACGGAGCAATCGATCGCACCCCATGATGTACCCTTTTACAAAGCCGTATTCTCGGATCGCCTCTAGCATATACCCTGAGGAAGTGGGCCGGTAGTTGCTGCGGGGACCGCTGATATGGGTGAGGACATTACGGTGAAAGAGGATTGCTTTTTCTGCAAATAATCCCATAGGGGAAAGCTTAGTGGTTTGGGGGGGGGTAGTGATTTCGATGTGGGAGTCTTTGCCCCAAGGCTCGACGTAGCCGATCTCAGCAAAGAGAGAAAAAGGAAGAAGAAACAAAAATAACTTAAAACGCATTTTTCAATTGATAGATGGGAAAAATTCCTTCGCGATTCATATAAGGAGTTACGATCTGCTCGTAAACTCTTTCATTATACAGTTTGCCTTGAGTGCTTCCCCCTTGGATACCACCCAAATACCACCCGGCTTCAAAGCCGAGAAAGATAATCGCAGCGGCAATGGGGCGGCGTCTAAAAAAGTAAATCGCTGCGGCAAGGAAGAGTCCATTCATGAGAAGAGCGGTAATGGCTGTGTTTTTTTGCCCGAGATAAAAATAGCCAGATCCAGGGATGATCGCATTGAGAGCAGTAGCTATCTTGGGAGACTTCTTTTGCTTTTCATAAATTTTCATTAGGGGGAGATCCTTCCCGAGTTTTTCGAGGAAAGAGAAATCGGCCTTTTGAAGGGCAGAATACAAAACGAGGGTTTTTGCCGTTTTTTCATCGTATTGCCCGAGGAGCTCGAGGATAGGAGTGCTTTTTTCCACTTCGCCAAGTTGAAAATAGGTGTCATAGAGAATGACAAGTAAGTCATGAAATGCAGGAAAATTGGTTGAGATTGAAGAGAGGCTGCTTTCTCTGTAGCTTTGCTCGACTTCCGTGTAGCGCTGGCCCAAGTAGTAGCAAAGAAGAGTTTCATATTGAGCCTCGAGCCTGCGGTCTTCGTCTTGGGTGAGGATTTCCGCGCGGCGAAAAGCGGTGATTGCCCGGTAGAAATCGAGTTTTTTTGCAAAGTGATTGCCGATCAAATATTCACTACCCCAGCTGGTTTCGCGCTCGAGAGTGCTCAGCTCGGAGAAAGAGGAGGGGAGGGATTGTAAATATCGATCTTGGACAGTGTAGTGAATCTGTGGCTGAATTTTTTTATTCGCGTGATCACATCCCGCTAAAGATAAGAGGCTAATCACAATCAGGGTCTTTAATCCAATCAATCGCATCGTCAATTTCTTCTTTGATAACCTGTTTTGATCCTTGGTCTTTAAATAGCTGCTCTTGATTATCGGTGATTTTATCAAATTCTTCAACAGAATCGATAATTACAGGGCGTATAAAGAAAATAATATTATTCCGGGTATTGATCCTCTCGTTGTTACTGAAGATGACTCCAATCACAGGAAGGCCACCCAGACAGGGGATGCTTGATCTATCATGGTTTTTTTCATCTTGGATCATCCCACTTAAAGCGACGAAGTGTTTGTTGGGGACGCTGACCCTCGCATTGAGAGAAGTTCTGCTAGTTTGTAATCCTTGAAGTTCTTGCCCAGCACCAGTGGTATTTAAGACTTGCGCGGTGATTTCATTTGAGATGTCCAGAGTTACGATGTCATTGGCTCCCAGGATGGGGGTGATGGTCAGGTTGGTTCCCACATCGCGGTACTCGAGATTAGTGGAGATTTGTTGAGCAGCTCCGTTGGTGGTCACTTGGGAACCTTGAAAAGGAATATTTTCTCCCACAAAGATTGTCGATTGTTGGTTGTCTTGCGCCACAATTTTGGGATTCATCACAACAACAGAATCACTGTCTTGGTTCAATGCATTTACGAGAGAGGCAAGAGAAATAAAACTTTTGCCCTTGTGCAGGATGATGTCTCCAATCACACCGAGATCAAAACCGCCAGCTTGGAGGGATGATGGAGTTGCAATATCAGTAGCGAGTGGTGTACGTGTTGCGTTCACCTCTGCAAGAGGTGTTACCAAACTACGATTGGCTGTTCCCCCTTGACTCGGAGAGGGGAAGTTGCTAGTTCCAGCTGCAAAGCGGTTGAGATATTGTGCTTTACCCCCCCACTGCAAACCGAATTGCTGGTTGTTTGTGAGGCTTGTTTTGATGATGAGTACTTCAATAAATACTTGGCGCAAGGGGACGTCGATGTTTTGGATGAGTTCTTTCAGCTGTGTGAGGACATCGGGTGATCCCGTAGCAAGCAGTGAGTTGGTCATTTTGATCCACTGGATCGAATTGATCGCAGTCAGGAGGTTGGATCCGCTGCCAGGCTCGGCGCTACTCAAATCTTGTCCGATTTGTTTCAGCGCTTGTTGAATTTCCGTTCCTTGGTGGTAGTGGAGCTTGTAGATGAGGAAGCTCGTTTCGAGTTGGGTCAGCGATGTGACAGCGCCGGTTCCCGGAACATCAAACTTACGCAAGAGCTCTTGCGTCTTTTCAACCGATTGTTGGTCGCCAGAAATCAGGATATAGCTTGTACGTTGGATGTATTGGAGATTGCGGATGGTTTGGAAGAGGCCTTGGTCTCGCACACCTGTTTTTTCTAAGTTTTGCATGAAATCGCACATCATGTCGATGAGTTCTGGGCCGCTCACATTCACAGGTTTGTAGATCACATATTCGCCCGCTTCGCGTGCTTCACCAATTCCTGGGGTGTCGAGCTGCTTAAGGAGTTCTGCGATTTTCTCTAAAACAGCAGGCGTTCCCGTAAAGAGGATCGAGTGGGTCTCTCTGAGCTCTTTTGCTGTTTTTAGGGCTTTGATGAGAAGTTTGTTTTTATCGGCTCCTTCTTTTTGAAGATTTTCGATCACATTTTTAAGGAGCTTCATCATTTCAGTGATGTCAATGTAGCGCACTTTGTAGATGAAGAAGCTGTGGCCGGCAAATTCTCCTAGTTGTTCGTCCAAAACTCCTGCAATATCAAGCGTTGCAATGATCTCTTTTGTTTTCGCGAGAGATTCTTTGGTTCCTGTGAAAATGACCGAGTTTGTCATTTCCACAACGCGCATTGTATCGATTGATTGGAGAAGGGTGGGATCGATGAGCCCTGACTTTTTCAAATCTTGTGCTGTCTCTTTTAGGGATTCTTCTAGCCCGACAGGAGACAAATGCTTCGGTTTGTAGATGAAAAAAGAAGTTTTTTCAAAGGAGGGGGGGGTAGACCCTGGTACATCAAACTGTTCGATCAGGAGTTTTACATCTTCAACTGCCTTTAGTGCTCCAGTGAGCAGGACTGCATTGGTGTCGCGGAGGAAAGAGGCGTGATCAATGACTTTGATGATCGCTTTTTGTGTGGGATCCCGTTCTGGAAGGTTTTTGGCAATTTTTTCAAGATGGTCGATCACGTCATCGCCACGTGCATATTTCAGCTTGTACAGATAGTAGGAGCTAGCGATTGCTTCCGCTTCCTTGGGGTTGTCGATGTCTTGTAGAAAGCTATCAATTTTTTCAATGGTCCCTGGATCGGCTTTGAAGAGGAAAGCTTGGCTCTCGGGGATCCAGGTCATATCATCGATGGCAGTGGCTAAGTTGCGGTCAGAGAGGTTTTTATGATCGAGTTTGTCTGCAAGTTCATCCAATGCTTCTTCGATTTGCTCATTGTTGATGTATTTGGGTTTATAAAGAAAAATTTTCGTGGCAGCACCTGCTGGGACATCGATCAACTTGATCATACTTTGGATATTTTCGAGTGATGCAGGGGTTCCAGTAAAAAGAAGCGTATTGGTCGAAGGGATCCATTTCATCGAGTGGATGGCATTGAGTAATGGCTCATCGGAAAGCCCTGAAGTGGCGAGTTTGTCATCGAGGTCTTCGATGGCATCTTCCAGTTCTTTTCCGCTGAGGTATTGGGGCGTATAAAGCCAGTAGTGGCTCGAGGGGGAATATTCTGCGATAGCCACATCAAAAGTAGGAAGGATTTCCTTCAATTTTTTTAACGCTTCATCATTCCCTGTAAAAATGAAAGAGTTCGTTTCCTTGATGTAGCGTAAAGATTGGATGGCATCCACCAGATCGCGATCGGAATCACTCCTTTTGAGACTGCGTGCAAGCTGTTCGAGCGATTTTTCTACTTGCTCCTTTCCTGCTTTTTGAATCTTATAGATATAGAAATTGCGGCTTTCAGAAAAAGTGTCGAGCGTTTTTAAAATCGTTTCGACTTTTGTTTGTGTCTCAGCATCGGTGATGAACATCAAAGAGTTTGACTCTTGGATGTATTTGGCATTGCTGAGTGCAGCGACAAGCTTGATGGATTGCATTCCTGTTCCTTGAAGCTCTTCTGCAATTTCTTCGACAGCTTCGAGGAGTTCTTCCCCTGACTTATTTTCGATTTTGTAAAGAAAAACCCGGTCCCCAATAGGTCCTTTCACATCTTTGGGACGAATGTCGAGATCTTCCAACACCTCAATGGAACGTTCGATCAAATTGGGTGTCGAGACAATGAAAATAGCATTGGAGTCTGCTTGTGCGACAAGAATGAGAGGATTGTCTTCAACAAAGGGCAAAACAAGTTGTTTGGCGAGCTCAATCAATTGCTCTGCTGGTACATGGCGTGCTTTGTACGTGTCAATTTCAAGTGGAGAATGCGGAGCATCAAGACTGCGCAAAAGAGTGGCAATTTTATCCACATTGGTTGTGATGTCGGTCACGATGAGCTGGCGCGTTTCATTTGAGACATCGACCATTGCTCCTTGCGACATCATCGGACGAATGATACCGGCAATCGAATTGAGATTGGCATTTTGGATCCGAAATATCCTTGTTACAATCGGTGCTTTGTCTGCATCTTTGCTCGAGCGGTCCGGTGAAATAATGGTCGGGATTTGGTTGATTTCTTTGCTGCGCGTAATCAACAAATTGTTGTCTTGTTCGAGTAAGGATAGACCTCGGGCCCGCAATGTTTGAATCAATGCCGAGAGAATATTCTGGACCGTTAAGGGGTCTTCAGAGACTACTGTGACCGTGAAATCGAGTTCAGTTTCTTCGAATTGGAAATTCACTTTTGAGATTTTGCTGACAAAACGCAAGTATTCAATGATGGAAACATTGTTGAAATTGATGATGTATCGATCTTCTCCACTATCAGATTTAAAGAGAGACCATCCGATCAATCCATCAGAATTAGGCTCCGTATTTGCAGAGAGGAAGGCATCGTCGTCGAATTCTGTAAGAGTGTCTAAATCCTCATCATCTGCCGTTTGCCCCATAGGGGAAAAGAGGAGAAAAAGAGTTAAAAAACCATACCAAAATTTCATCACACGCACACGCAGGCGCTTACAAGTGCCTAAGGTGAAAACTTAGGACATTATCGGTTTATAAACAAACAAAATGAACAAATGTTTTTGACTGCGTCGGCTGATCTTTCAGATTTTTTTGGAGCTGAGACCTGTTAGTTAAAAGCAATTTCTTTTTTCGAGGCGGTTGATTGATAACCTAACCGATGCAGAATTATATCTGTGGGATTTTTACTACCCAGAATCTTTTTTATTTCAGCTCGTTCTCTTTTATATTTTAGAAAAACAGGGTCTTCTTGCACATTTGAAGAATAAGATCGGAATAAAGGCAAAGGGTAGTCGTTTAAAGTTTTTCCTTCTTGATCTTGTTTTAATCCTAAAGATTTAAATAGGGGGTGCATTTCTAAATCAAAGTCATTGATTTCTTGTAATCTTATTTCTCGATCGAAGAAATAGGCATTTCTTTCGCCAAATCCGTGGAGAATACCCTGCACTAAATGATTGTTAAAAACTTTTTCCCAAAAGGAAGAATTCAAATCTTGAAATTCTAACACAACTTGGAGAGGGTCAAACTCCAAGTCAAGTTCGCGACTAATTAGAGAATAATGTTGTTGAAGGATCCAGGCCGCTTCTTGAACGTTGAGAACATAGATACAAAAGAGGTCCTTGGTTCCAGTTGTCCTTTTCGAGAATGAAAATGACCCATCGAGATTCTTGAAACACCAATCCATCCATCTCTGCCAATTGATGGGTAAATCATAGTTGTCAATATACTTTTCGAGACCAGTTAAAGCCTTTTGCTTTTTCTTTTCTGGGTAATCTTGAATAAGTTTTGAATAACCAGAAAGCCATTCTTCCTTTGTTGCGTAGCAAAGAGAAATCGCTGACATGGGTTTAGAGCCAAATAGTGTGAACATTGTTGATTCAGTTAGGAAATAATCTTTTAAGAACTTTTCTATCCAAGTCCGATCTTCCATTGAAATATCAACAGATTTAGGAGAAATATTGCTCTGATTGATGGAACAACTTCCCAAAAGAAATGTTGCAAAGAAAAACAGATATTTTAAACTACGGGCAAAAAAAAGCTTTGGAGTTGCCATGAAAAATCTCCGCTTCCTATTTGTATTGTTGTTTCTCTTTTCTCAAGAACAGATTTTTGGGTTAAGTTTTGATCAACAAAACACCGACCAACAAATCTCTCAAATCATTTACTTAACTCATGGTATTATTTCATGCTCCCCTGAAATAATCAAGGAAGGATGGTGATAAGATTTATATCAAAGAAGAGTTTGTTGCAAAGCAAAAAGATGATGGCTTAGGTGGAGTGATTCATATAGATTCTGAAAATCAGTTGTTTCTTCCTCTTATCCTCTCTGATGAATATGGCTATTTCACTTCTGTGTCTCGAGATTTCTGGGATAAACCATTCCATCAAATTTGCAATAAATGTCAGTTTGAATGGGAAGGCGGTGTTTTTGCAACGCGATGCCCCAGTTGTGGAAGCAGAGACATCAGCAATATACCGAGTAGGTGAGCGGAATTGATGGAGCCGTTCCCACTGCGTTTTCCCGTGAATCTTTCATTCCTTCTTAGCATCTGCCCTATTTGCTCTGCATATGATCTTATTCTCAGCGTAAGTTGCAGAAAAACGCTCTTTTGCGCTGGTTATGTGGTTATACGCAGCGTAAATCGTCGAAAAATCTCGTTTTACGCTGGCTATCGAATTTTCAGGCGAGGCGCATGAAGGCGCGGCGGCTTTGGGATGGCGGAGGATTTGATAGAGCTCTTGCTGGGCGGGGATTCACGGAGTTGAATGCTATGAGAACCATCTTGTGAAAGGACTCGATAGGGTTGTTGGAGATACAGAAAGTGCGCATTTTATTGTTGAGAAGATACCCGTTGATGAAGAGGCGCAGTTTTGCATCTCACTTAGTATCAACTCAACCCCACCCAGTGCTAAAAGAGTATCTACAATTCGTGTCATAATCGTTACATTCTTCATTTTTTCACATCCCAAAACTTTTCCATAGCCCCGAAAGGCAAATCGCATGATTGCACATGTAGCTAAATATCCATAATATCCCTGGCTCATTCCTAGGCGATTTGCTAAGGTTATTGCTAACATTCCTGCTCCAAGTCTTCCAATTCCTTGTGCGAATATGTTTGGTAATTTCTCTTTATTCTTCCAAAAATAATATTGTATTCTGCTTGTTAGATTTAATGGGTTTCCGTCAAAGCATAGTTGCGGGATTCGTTTGAATATTGCTGTTGGTATAGATGTGATGTTATTATTTTCAATAGTGAAAATGTGAAGGCTCGTAGGAATATCGAGTCCAGAAGGGAGAGAAGAAATTTTATTGTCACCAATATAGAGCCGCTCAAGCTTGGGAAGTTTATCGATGTCAGGGGGGAAGGAATTGAGTTGATTCTGCGCACATGTGAGGACTTTAAGCTTCTTAAGATTTTTGAGTGAAGGGAAAGAAGAGAGTTTGTTTCTATCAAAATTGAGAAATGTAAGCGCGGTAAGCTCACCGATTTCATCTGGAAAATTAGTGAAATTATTCTCTCTACAATCAAGGTCCGTAAGTGCTTTAAGCTTCCCGATTGCTGGAAGAGAAGAGAATTGATTCATAGTTAAGGACAATTTTTGAAGAATCTTAAGTTTTGTTATTTCTTGAGGAAGAGAATTAAATCTATTTCCAATTAGAACAATGTCTGTCACATTATCTAATTCACAGATTTCTGATGGTATTGAGGTAAGCCCAAAACACGAAAAACTAAGTCTTGTTATATTTTTCAGTTCGGGAAGATTGCTATTAAACCATCCATTAAAGTTGTTAGCATTTTCTAATACGTCTCCAATAGAGTCTCGCTTCGGATTAAAAGGTATTCCAATAGCTTCTGCAAGTCCTTTTTGTACTTTTAGCGTATCGATTGCTTTGAGATATTTTTGTATTGTATTTATATGCGTAATCGAAAGTTTTTTGCGTAACTCTTGAGTTGAAGTGTTGTACAACTCATCAAGTTCAGTTATGAATGATTCGATTTCTGTTGTTTGATACATACGACCTGCAGGGGGGAAGTGCAATGGTTTTTTTAAATCCTCGATAAAAGTAACTACGCGAGGACGAACTTCGCCTTTTTCGTACGTTTTCTCTTCAAGAGGACAGTGGATTTTTCCTGCAATGTTTCGCCAGACTTGGTTATCACTAGCCAGTTGCCGCCAGTGTTGGCATGAGCGAGCAGCTTGACGTAATTCAGGCAGATCCATTGCTTCTAACAGGGGAAGTTGGATTTCGTCGGTCCATTCCGTAATACACGGGAGTTTGGGTGGGCGTAGTGGTGAGATTGTTATAGGCATTTTGTTTCTCTATTAACAGTTAAGTTTTCTTATGATTATATGTGTTTTTTTTGATTAAATTCAGGTTTTTTTTGTTTATTGCATAAAATCGTTATTAAATTCAGTTATTCATTGGTCCTGAATGACTTAGAAAATCAATCAGTATTTTGCGGCTTAGGCAAGGCGCATGAAGGCAAGGACGGCTTTGGGATGGCGCAGCGTTGCATAGGCTTCCTGCTGGGCGGCGGCTTTGAGAACGGCGTCTGCGAGGCGGGTTGGCGAGAGGAGGACGTTTTTTTGGATGGTTTTGAAAAGGGGCGAGCCAAAGGTCTCTTCAGGGAGGTTGTGGAGGACGAGGAGATCTCCATCATCGAGATTGTCTACGGAATCGACAAAGGAGGAGGTGGGGTCTTTGCCGATGAGGGGGTTTTCACTGTGGAGAGTTTTGGGGGTGTTGCTTCCTTGCGGGACATGGTAGAGGGGACCGCTTGGTCCGCAAGAGAGGTAGGAGAGGGTATCGTTGTAGGGAATGAGCTTGAGGATGTTGAGCTGGAAGGTGGCTGGCATTTTATCTTCGCAGACGAGGGTGTTGAGGGTAGTGGCAAACTCGCTGGGGTTTAAGGGGATTTCTGCTGTGAGATGAGGGCTAATTAAGCTTTTGATCATGCCGCGGAATGAGGCCATGTGAATAGCGCTTGTGAGGGTGCTTGTTGTTGTGTTGGCGAGGATGATGGTCATGGTATTGTTGGCGAGCTTGAAGAAATCGAGGTAAAAGCCAAACTGGTCGGGGCCTTTTTCTTTGGCAATCCCCATGTCAAACTGGGGCCATTTGGGTTTTTCGAGGGTGGAGAGGCTTGCTTCGGTTCTTTGGACGATTTCCATTTGCTCAATTACTTGGTCGGTGCCGGGGCGTTCGTGTTCGATCTCGGGAGATTTGTAGTAATTGGTTAGGTCAGTGATGAAATCGACGGAATCTTGATAACGCTCGGAGGGGGAAACGGCTATGGCTTTGCCGACGATTTTTTGCAGGCCGGCAGGGAGGAGAGAGAGGTTGATCATTCCATAGCTGAGTTTTCCGAGGATGAGTTCGTAGGTGATGATGCCAAGGGCGAAGAGATCGGATGAAAAGGAGGCGTTGGCGGGATTTTCTTTTTGCTCGGGGCTCATGTAGCTGGGAGTTCCGATGATTTTATGGCTGATGCGAGAAGGGTCTTCGTGTAGTTGGGCGATCCCAAAGTCGATGACTTTGACTTCGCCATCTTCGGCGATGAGGATATTTTCGGGCTTGAGGTCGCGGTGGATGACTCCATGGGTGTGGAGGTGGCAGAGGGCATAGGCGACTTGGAGGATGATGTCGAGGCAGCGTTTGAGGGAAAAGGATTGTTGGATGAGAAATTGGCGCAAGGAGACGCCGCGGATAAATTCCATCGCGATATAGAGTCCCTGTTCCCATTTGCCGTATTCATAGAGTTTGACGATGTTGGGGTGGTCGGTGAGGGAGATGATTTTTGCCTCCCAGAGGAAATGGTCGACCATTTCGGGGTGGTTCATGTACTCGGGAGAGAGGACTTTGATGACGCGGGGTTCTTTGGTCTCGGGATCAAAACCGAGGTAGAGGAGGCTCATCCCACCTTTTGCGAGGAGGGTTTCGATTTTATAGCGGCCAATTTTTTCGGGTGCAGCAAAGGTTGTTCCCTCTTTTTCTTCAAAAGTGGGAAGGGTGGTTTGCTTGTAGAATTTCCCTTCACCCTTTGCCAAGTCATTCTCCGAGCTTGAGGATTTTAACTCCGAGGGCTTCACCAAGGTTTACGAGTTCGCCTCTGGCAATGATCTTGCCACCTACGGTAAGTTGGACATCGGGCTGTGGACCTATGCCGAGTTCGAGGACGTTGCCGGGACTGAGCTGGGTCACTTTCTCGAGGGGCATTTGGAATCTTCCAACTTCCACTGTGATCTGGATGGGGACTTTACTGGAAGGAAGGGGTTTTTCTTCTTCCCCGTTTTGGGCTGCCCATAGGGGTTTTTCTTCCTCTTCTGCTGTGGGAGGGGGTTCTGGAAGTGGGGGTGGTGGCTGAAGTTCTTCTTCTTCTTTTTCTTCTTCTGTCATTGTACTGGCCTCTTGAATCAAAGCATATTCGAGTATTTTGCATTTGCCCTCTTTGATGCGCACATCGAAAAGGGGATTGTCTCCCAAAGTGAGAATGGCGGTGCCATGTTTTCCATGGAGGTCATAGGTGCATCTGTCGAGGAGGATAAAATCGCCGAGCGCGACTTTTTCCCAATCATCAGATGAAAGGGTCGTGCTTCCTACCTGGAGGTGCAAAGGGAGGGGAAGTGTGGAAAAACTGGGATCGGAGAGCAGCGGCGGTTTTCCCATTGTGAAATGGGACTTGAAGCTCGCTCTTACTTCGCGAGGAATGAGGATGCGACCCACAAGTGTTGTTTTGTCAAATTCAATGGTCACATCGATTCCCAGAGCGCCTTCTTCTGGGAGAGGGGTCTCTTCAGCGAGTGTTGCGATGAGGTTGCCGTAAGGGTTGAGTGTGTTTAAGGTCTCGAGAACATTTAAAAGGACGTAGGTGAGAAATCCCTCTTTTAAGGCGGGATCAGAAAGACCTTTTCCTTTTTGCTTCAGTAAGAGTTCGATCCCTTTTTCTTGCGTGTTTTGGGGCATGACCCAAAATAAGGTTCCGGAAAGAGGCGAAAGGGAAAAGGGTTGGATAATGGGGGATTTCCCGAGTCCTTCAAGTAAGGTTTCATTAGAGAGCCAGTCGGTCTTTTGGCGGGAGATGTTTGCGCTTTTGAGGTCTAAGGTGGCAGCAAGGGCGCTAGCAAATTCTTCGAAGGGGAAGGTGGGCGGGGAGCCAAAAAGGGGGATCTCGGTCAACTCGAGAGCGGCACTTTCAAGTGTTTTGAGGAAAAGTGTTTCGGTCATTCGTGATTATTATCCTCTTCTTTTTCTAGGTCGCGCTGGACAGGGGGAAGGGCGTGTTTCTCATCTTCTGTAAGGATGCTGGTGTCGAGCCTATTGACTCCAAAACCAAAGTCTCCATTACGAAGGGCATTGACGAGTTCTGCCGCATGCACTTCAAAGACGGAAAGGGCTTTGGGATCGGCAAAAAAGTGGATGTTGAAAATTTTAGGGGCTGTGTTGTATTCGGTAATGGTGATTTTTGCTCCATGGAAAATGGAGGAGGCAAAGGCGTCGCCATCAAGAAAGAGAGTGGTCTCTTGGATTCCATTGCGATGGGTGTGGATTAGGCTTTCGACCATTTTGTGATAGAGCTGCATGACTTGTGTGGAGGGATCTATTTTGAGAGAGGCGCTTTTGCCATCGATCTGCTGGAAGGTGGGTATTTCTTGAAAAGGACCAGCTGCTCCCATTGGAGCTTCTTGCTTTTGCTTGAAAAGGAGTTCTTTCAAAGCCGAGAGGGATCCTTCTTTGAGTTTTTTGGAAAATGGACGTCGGCTCTCTTTTTTCCCTTTCGGAAAAGGGGCTGGCTTTTTTTGGTCTTTGGTATCGAATTTTATTACGCGATTTTGCATTTCGAGAATTTTTGAAAGCATTTCACCTCACTTCAATTTTTTGCGTTTGACCCGGCCCACTTTTCTTCGTTTGGCTTCGCCTACTGGTGGCAGATAGCCGGTGTCAACACGGTTCACTTTGAAATTATAGTTCCCTGCCTGAAAAGCTGCCACTAATTCCTCGGCATTTGCAGACATGAGATCCACCGCTTGTTGATTCCCAAGGAGTTCGATGTTGAAGGTTTTTGGAGCTGTAGAAAATTCTGTAATGACAATTTGCGCTCCATAGAAGACAGAGTGCTCAAATTGGGGGTTGTCTAAGCTGAGGGTGGTTTGAGAGATTCCCGTTTCGTGCAAGACGGTCATGACTCCGACCATCCGCTCAAAAAGTTGTTGCACAGGAGCGGAAAGATGGGCAAACGGAGCGGCTAGGGGCGGAGGAGTCGGTGCTGCGGCAGCAGCAGCAGCAGGGGGGGCTTTGGCGGTTAGGTCGGTTGGAAGAGTCGTGGTGGGAGGTGGTTTCGCTTCCCCCTTTTCGACTTTTTCTTTTTTTTCTGCTTCTTTGGTCGCCTCCCAAGCTCCTTTAGGAAGTGGCTCTGGAGGAGGTGGAGCTGCTTGCAGGGCTTCTTCTTTTTTTTCTGGTTTTTCGATTTTTTCTTCTGCTTTTGGCAATTTGGCGGGCTCTTTTGCAAGGGTTTCGGCTGCTTTTTCTGGAGGAGGAGTGGGGGGAGCCTCCGCTTTTTTTCCTTTTTCAAGTTTTTGGGCGGGCTCTTTTTTTGCGACTGTTTTCTTTTTTTCTGCCTTTTCTTTTTTGATTGCGGGTTTTTTCTGTGGAGCTTGTTTTGCCTCCTCTTTTTTCTCGGTTGGTGCAGGAGCCCCTGGTCCTTCAAATTCTGGCTCTTCATCTTGTGGGAAATAGGGAGGGGGCGCCGATGGAGGGAGTGGGCCTTTCCCTACTCCTTCTCCAATTTCGGGCCCTTTTCCTCCAGTGGGTTCATAGAGGGAAGGTCCTTTAGGCTCTGCTGCGAGTCCTTGGTGGGGAGCGCTGGTCAGTTTTTCTTGGCTTTCCGCTTCTTCTTGAGCTTTTGCTTTTTTTTGCTTTCGTTGGTCGGGATCGACCTTGCCCACTTTGCTCCACTTTTCTTTGATCTCTTCTGCTTCTTTGCCTTCTTTCTTTTCTGCTTTTTTTGGCTCGGGTTGAGTGATTCCGCCTTTGATTTTACTCACGTCTGTCATTGCTTCCTCTTTTTCTTGCGCTTTTCAGAAATGAAACGTGCTCCTCCGATTTCATCGGCTTGGGTATCTTCTTCTTTTTCCATCTCGTATTTCATTTCTTTCTTCCACTCTTTTTTGTGCTCTTTGAGCTTTTCGACATCGCGCTGGCGCTTCAGCATTTGTTTGCGGGCAAGTTCTACTTCTTCATCGGCTTTTTCGACTTCTTTTTCCTGGTCGTGCACCTTCTTTTCGTGTTGTTTCAATTTTTCTTCAACAAGTTTTAAGTAGATCCGCATTTGCTCGAGTTTATCGGTCCGCTCTCCTTCATCTAGGGCATCACGCAATTGCTCTAGTTTATCCAATTTGTGTCTTTTTACTTTATCTCGTTCTTCCTCGACTGCTTTCAGTTTTTTTTCTTCTTCAATGAGTTTTTCTTTTTTTTCTCTGAGAATACGCTCTGCTTCTTCCAGTTTTTTCGCTTTGATGAAGGCGAGTTGTTCTAGGGGATATTTTTTTCCCATAATCTGTTTACCTAAAGAGGGCTTTTAGCTGCTGGACTGTTTCTTCGAAGGAGGATTTTTCAGCGACCTGCTGCTTCAAAAAGCGGTTGACTGGATCGATGTATTTGATCGCAAAATCGGCTTGTTTATCTGAGCCGGGTTTGTATTCCCCGATACGAATCAAGAGTTCATTTTTCTTGTAATGGGAGAGGACCTCGCGTATTTTCCCAATCAGTTCAAGATGTTCTTTGTCGACAATGTGCGTCAGTACCCGGCTGACGGAGGCGAGGACGTCGATAGCGGGGTAGTGATATTGCCGAGCGAGCTCATTGGAAAGGATGATGTGTCCATCGAGAATGGATTTGGTTTCATCAGAAACCGGCTCGGTGATGTCATCTCCAGCGACGAGAATCGTGTAAAAGGCGGTCATGAGTCCTTTGTCGGAATTTCCTGATCGTTCGAGGAGGCGCGGCAGCGTGGCAAATACTGATGGAGTAAAACCGGCTCTAGCTGGAGGCTCTCCAGCAGCAAGACCTACCTCGCGCAAGGCCCGAGCATAACGGGTTACCGAGTCCATCATCAGGATGACGGTTTTTCCTTGTTCGCGAAAATATTCGGCAATGGCTGTTCCGACATAAGCGGCGTTGATCCGCAGTTGTGCGGCCTGGTCAGAAGTGGAGACGACGACAACAGATCGCTTCATTCCCTCTTCGCCCAAATCGTTGATCAAGAATTCGCGGACTTCTCGACCCCGCTCTCCAATGAGGGTGATCACATTGACGTCTGCGACGGCATTGCGGGCAATCATCCCCAGGAGGGTCGATTTTCCAACACCAGCACCGGCAAAGATCCCCATCCGCTGTCCCTTCCCGACAGAGAGGGTCCCATCGATTGCACGGACCCCTGTCTCAAGAGGTTCTGTGATGAGTTGCCGTTTTAGAGGATCGGGAGGAGATTGGATGACAGGATAATTTTCTTCGAGCTCGAGAGGGCCTTTTTCCTCGATATCGATGGGTTCGCCATAGCCATTGAGCACTCTTCCGAGAAGTTGTTTGCCCACTTTGATGTGCATGGCCATTCTTAAGGGGATGACTTCTGAAGAGGGGCCAATCCCAAACATTTCTCCGAGGGGGGAGAGATAGACCTCGTCTTTTGTGAATCCCACCACCTCTGCCATGAGAGGAGTGGTATCGCGTTTGATCATGCAGATCTCACTCATCTTGACTTCAGGGATGACAGCTTTGATCAGCATGCCGACCACTTCTGTGATCCGTCCGTGGACAGTGGTGAGCTCTATCTCATCGAGATGAGAAATGATTTTGTCGAAATCGGGGGTTTTTGCCATATTTCTACAATTGGATACCCATCAACTGCTTCAGATCGTCAACAGCTTTACCGAGAAGCATGGAAGAGTATTGCAATTCTTGTTGCGCCTTACTCAGCTTGATTTGCACAAGAAGCATATCAGCTGGTCTCATGTCCTGACCTTTAGCCGCAATATCTGCTATTTGCTGCTGTGTAGCGTCAAGCTGATTTTGGCCATCGGTTATAAGGCCTAAAAATTTTTGGAGCGCCCCGGATCCTTTTGGAATTTCTTGTTCCTGAGCTGCTGGCGCTCCTAACTTATCGCTAGCGGATTTGATATGCCCCTTTGCAGAAGAGAGTTTGTTTTTTAGGAGATACTTGGTCGATTGCTTCAATTTCAATTTTGGGGTCTTGAGCTGCGTGGCGATATCTCCGAGCGTTGCGTGTGCCGCTTTGGCTTGTTCTTGAATCGTGTTGAAGGTAGGACCAGCTGCGGGTACTTGACCCTGTGATAAGTCAAAAGGAGAGATCTGTGGGCTCTTTCCCCCTTCAGTCAGGGGATTGGGCCTGCCACCTTCCATATAGGGTTGAAAAGGGCGCACCGTTTGTTTGGGCACCTGAGGTTCGCCTTCTGTAATAGGCTTGGTCACCTGCGAGCGGAGCACATCATCGGGGGAGGGGGTTCCATCAGGCATGGTTTAATAGTTCCTTTTATTTTTTTTTCTTTTTTTTCGGTGGGGGTTCAAGTGGCGTTGGGGCTTTTTTGATGAATTTCTCGACAAATTCAAGAGCTGCATCGGCCAATTTTTTGACTTGCTTATCTTCAGCTGTTTTTGCGGTGTCTTCGAGAATTTTCTCGCCCTTGGCCACTTCTGTTGCTGTTAACGCATAGCTTAAACCTAGAAAGGCCTTGGCCATTTCATTTCTGGGCTCTATAGCAATCACTTCGTCAAATGCCCTGCAAGCTTGTTTGAGTTCGAGCTTCATCAAATGCAAATAGCCCTCTCCCACCATTGGAAGGGTGTTGTCAGGCTTGAGCATTTCGGAAGCTTTGAAAAGTTTCATCGCAGCATCTTCATCTGCTTGGTTGACGGCAATAAAACCTGCTTCACAGAGAAGTATGAAGTGATCTTTGAACTGTTGAAGGTCTGCCATAATCTTAGACTCCTATCCTTTACTGTGTTCTTTGGTTACCGATTGCATTGTTGATCACCTTCATCACCTGAGACACCATGTTGGAGATCGATTCCCCAATTTGGGTCACCTGGCTCATTTGAAATTGGAGGAGCAAAAAGCGACCAGGGGTTGCTTGTGAAATCCGGCTGGCAACGGCACGCACGGCAGAGACCACCTTACTTTGCAAGCGGATGTAGGCCTTGATCATTGTAGAAAATGAGATTGTACCTGACCAAGGTGAGTGATACGTTGGTGAACCCATAAGTAAAAACTCCTTACTTTTTTTCTAAAACTTTTTTCAATACTTTTTTCAACGCGCTATATCCATGCAAAAGAACGCCATATTCATCAAAATCTTCCGTTTCAGCGCCCTGTCTGAGTAAATTTTTAAGATCGATAATGCGGGTTTCAATTTCCTTCTGGAGGGCTTTTGCGGTTGCAGGATTTTTGAGCAACTCTTCTTCCAAATCGAACGCAAATGGTTCTTTGGGCTTTTTTTCCATTCCAAACATAATTTTCTCCTATTCATCCCCTGTCGCTATCATGCGGATCAAATCCTTTTACTGCAAATTATAATTGATCCGATACTTGATCCCTTCTTTTTCAAGAAAAACCATTCGTGGATTAATTTTTGAAATTTGCATTCCATCGAGTAAATCGCCTTGTCCCAAAATCCGGCCATTGATCACAACAAAAAAATCTTTGTTGTCCCGTTTGGAAAATCCTGTGACCTTGTAACTTTCTGACAAATCAACACGCGAAGTTTCTCCTGTCGTCACGATTACATAGTTTTTCATGACACGGATTCCCGGGATTTTTTTAAAATCACCCAGGAGGGTGATGAAGGAGCGTTTTTCCTTTTCATCAACCCTGCCTGAAAAGACGATTTCTCCGTTGCTGAGCTCAAAAGAGACAGCGGAAAAGCCCTTTTCGATGAGCAGGTTTTTAATTTCTGTTTGCAAGTTCTTTTCAATGACGACATGGTTGTCAAGCCTGTCCAAATACTCAAAATTGAGATTCACAAAATCAACGAGTGCATCCGCCTCTTCTAAAGTTTCAACATAGCCGCGCAAAACAAATTTTCCGGCTTCAGGGCCATACATCGAGACGGCTATCCAGTCAGGATTACGAGAGATTAGGGCATTCATACTTTGCCAAACCAGCTCGTCGACAATCACATTATCTTCGAGATTCTGGATGAAGCGGAGTTCTTTGAGAAGATAAAGCATCTCCTGATGGTCTATTTTGGTGAGGACATTGCCTGTCAAAAACAGCTTCCCAGAGGGTTGGTTGAAGGAAAACTGGACAGCGGGGAATTTCTCCATGACGATTTGGATCTTTTCGCTTTCATCGATCTGCATGACCACGACCGGCTCGGCTTTAAAGAGAGAAAGCATCGCAAACAGACTGGTCAAGAGAATCGCTCCTAAAAGTCCGCCCAGAAGTAGGTGGCGTTTAGGGATGATGAGTTCCTTCCAATCTCTTTTTTCTTTTTCTTCAATTTTTTCCGCTTCTTCTTCAGCAACGGGTATTTTTGGAAGGGCTGCGGGAGGTGAGATAATCGTCTCACGTGCTTCGAGTCGATCGATCACCAAAAAGGTTGTTGTTCCCAGTGCCACGAGATCTTGCGAAGCGAGAAGTTGCTTTTCATCGATCAACTCTCCGTTGACAATTACCCCATTGCGACTGCCTAAGTCTTCGATAAAGGCATTTTCTTCGTCATCTATGTTGAGGCGTGCATGTTGACGCGAAACACTCAAATCCTGGAAGACAATGTCACAGATGTTGGGGTCTTTTCCAATCAGATAGGTTGACGATTTTTGCATTGCAAATTCCGCACCGGCATTTGGCCCAGAAATGACCTTGAGGAGCCAGCGCGTTTCGGGGGCAGGTCCAAAATGGAGTTCTGAGGGCATTTCTGCGCCCTCTTCCGCCTTGACGCCCTCTTCTGCAGGAGCCAGTGGAGGTATCGCCTCTTCTCTCTCGGGGGTTTTTGTCGTAAAGTGAAAAAAGGTCGAGCCGATTTGGATGATATCGCCTTCTTTCAGCAAAACTGGCTCAGCAATCACCATCCCATTCTGGGTTACTGGATTGACAGAACTCAAGTTTTCAAAAATGAAGCCCTCAGGGGTCGCTCGAATGATCGCATGTTGACGCGAGACCATTGGGTCTTCGAGGGTGAGATCAGAAGTGTCGGGATCGCGCCCGAGTGACCATTCTTTTTGATCGTCGGTTTCCTCGAAAGAAATCGTTTGCCCAAGTAATGGGCCTTCTTCTGCAATGAGAAAGCCTTTCACAATATGCCACCTTTTGCCAATTCAATATGCCGGTCAATCTCCGCCCTCCAATATTCGACAATATTGGCAAAATCCTCTAGGGCCTCCCGAAAGGCCCGGTATTTCATGTCATAAGGCATTGCCCTAGAGAGTGTCAAGAGGTTCTCCTCCTGATCGAGCCCAATAGAGGCACCAAGAGTTCCCTGGGAGAACAAATTGGCTTTCATCAATTGGATGAAAAGCTCTTCCCGTTTGATCTCAGGGCAGGGGGATATGGGGGAGAAAAAAAAGTTCCCCGGGTCGAGTGCTAGGACCCTAATTTGGAGAGAATCATTTAAGGTTAGGAGGTAGAAACCCTTCTTGTCCTTCTCTAAGTTAGGGGATATTTCAAGGTCTTGGCACAGTTCTGTTAGATATTCCATCTTATCTCACTCAATACCCGGGGGCTACGTAAAATTAAAGCGCGAAACCCAATTAAATGCAACCCCTATCTACAAGTTTCTCATGATTAGAAGCTTAAAAAAGCCCTTAAAAATTAAATAATTAGTTGATAAAGTAAGGGCATGATCAAACAAGAATACGAGAGGCTCCTGGGCCTTCTCGAACAATGTCACGACACCGAGAAGGTGACACTTGAAGACCTCCTCAAAGAAGCGGTCGTCTTTTTCGAGACGCTCCGCAAGGAATTTCCCACAGCCTCCAAGGAGGACAGGGAAGAGATGATCCAGATGATGACCCATCTCCACTCCAGGCTTCATGAGATCTCTAAAAAGACCGCTGAGGCCTCAGGTATGAGCGAAGACGAGCTTTCTTCCTATGCAGAGAATCCCAGCAATTTTACCCCTGAGCAGTGGCAGATGGTCCAAGGTTCTCGCCGTCAGCTCTATGATTCTGCTCGAAAATTCTCCTCTTCGCTAGAAAAAGAGAAGAAAAAGAAGCAAGCTCCTCAGGAAGAGAAACCTAAGAAGCCAATTCGCCGCCGCACGCGCCGTCCTCGCCGCAAAGACTGGCTTGAATCTTAAGGCGCACTATCTCACTCATTATCAATCACTTAAGATTTTCACATCTCCTTTACCCCCAGTCCCTTGCGCCTATAAAGAAAAAATTAATAATTTAGTA